>NZ_JABRWO010000014.1 GCF_013618625.1 Bremerella alba
CTCCCTGGCCAATTGCTCGAACGCCCCACTGGCTCCAACGTGTGAACGAATCACTTAGCGAGAAAGAGCTCGGCGCGCTCCGCCAATGCGTCAGCCGCGGCCGACCCTATGGCAATCAAGAATGGACCCAAGCCGAGGCCCAGCGTTCCGGCTTGAGTTACACCCTCCGCCCCCGCGGGCGGCCGCGTAAGAGTAGTTAGAGAAAAGACCCCCGTCCCCTTTTCTCTCTCCGAGTTCCGGGGATGCCACGAGGGTAAACTTTACCCCATCTTCGGTTCGGTAGAGATCGTGATGCCAGTCCTTGCCGACACGTCGCACCCAAAGCAGCATCGCGCCTTGCGAGTCCAAACCTTTCCCGACCGTGACGTCACCGTAACCAGGCGAATTGGCAATCACGGTTTCCTCGGTCCAGGTTTCACCCCCGTCGTTGGACGTACGCGCGTAAACAGCTCGAGCATCTTCGCCGATGGAGTGTCCCGATCCTCGGCTGTAAGTGCAAACCAGTTTTTCGCCGATCGCTTGAATCATCGGCCACGAATTGTAGCCACGGACATCTTGGACAACGTGCGACTTGGCAGCCGAAGCTTTCAACGGCGTCACTTTTACCAAGGCTAAGCCGGTCGGACGGGTAAATGTGTCTTCCGCCAGACCTGGTTCTCGCTGAATACGTACGATAAGCGGCGCATCTGGAACTACCTGATAAAACGACTCTAGCAAAATCGTCCGCGAGTATTTCGGAGCTGCGGGAAGTGCTGTTTGGACGGGCTTGCCAAGCTGGTAGCTGGAGGTGAACAGCTCGCCGTCGACCATTTGTGAAAGGTGTACCCGATATACGTCCGAGTATTTAGGGCTCGTTGCTTCGTCGGTCGAGGTTACAACGATCTCGACTTTCACCGCCGAATACTCGCTAGAAAAGCCGGGAACGACCCCCGATACCGATTGGCCCGGGGTACCGCCAGACAACGACCAGACGGGAATATGGGTCGAGATACTCGACATCTGCACCAAAGACGGATTACCTGTGGCAATCGAAAGGTCATTCGCACTTAAATAAACCGGAGTGCCTGACGCGCTTTCCTGGTCACCCGCGGTAACGTGGGAGACAAGGAATCCAAGGAACGCAGCAGATAAGAAAAGCGAGCGCATCATCACAGTCAACTTAGATTTAGGCGGGGGAGAGAAAACTTGTGACGGTCTTCTCTTAAATTAAGGGAGGGTTAGAGCGTTTCCAAGATAGCTGGTGCGTCGTCGGCGTTGGCGAGGCAAACTAGCCGATGCGGGATAGTGCCGCCGCAGCCAGGGGGGAACTGCTCTCGATTCTAGGCAAAACGACTCTACCATACCGAATGAGGAAATGTCAAAAAGGGCCCGCATCCAGAAAGGCGAGCCCTGTCTCTCGTTGCTCACGGTTGCGTATCACCGATCACTACGCTTTGTCGTTGGCAAACCCTGTCTTGCGGTAGTATCGCTTGTCTTTCGTGCTCTACAGACCAGCCCATCACCCTTACTTATAGGTGACTTCCACCGTTGGTTCAGGTAACTCGATAGACTTTGGCAGACCGGGGAAAATCTTATAGACTTTCTTTTCGGTTTCGGAGTTGTAGTCCATGTATTTCCACTGCTGAGTCCCTAGATCTCGCATTCCAATCAAGGCGCTGTTTTGCGCTATTGACATCTCGGGAGTCAGACAGACTGAGTGCATCTTTTGGATGACAAATTCGTGGCGATCCGTTCGATAAAATGTAGGTTGTCCGTTGACATCAAATACATCGTACGACATCTGTAGCTCGTGGAACTCTTGGAAGGCCTTCTCCATGCCGAAGTACGCGTCCGCTCTTCCACCCATATAGTTGACCACCCGAGGATGCGAAAATTCTATGAGGGCTTCGATGTCTTCGGACTTGGTCGCCTCTATTAAAGCAGCAACATCCGCCTGGACTATTTCGGTTTGTGTTTGGACAAAGTCTGCATCGGTGATGGCGTCAAATTCGATTTCCTTTTGGCAGCCAGACAGAAGGAGACTCACAGCAAGACAGGCAAACGCCAGCAGTCGGTTGGTATTCATGGAACTAGATCGCAACCATGGTCGAAGAGAAGTTTGAGAGGAACCTGAAGTCTAAGGGAAGCGTATAGGATAAGCGACCAGGTAGCCACAGGCTATAAGCGGCTCATGCATTAGGTATACACAAGATAGAAGGTCTCTTTCCGCAACCAAGCCCATTCATGAGCCGCTTGTCGGCGATGCCGACCCAGAGATAAATCTCTGGGCCACCCCGAAGGTATCGATCACGCTTTCGCGCATAAAGAAGCCTGGGACTTTCGGCCCAGGCGAATCTTATCTCTGTGAGCTTTGTGGCTAAATCTCTTTAGACCTCAGCGAACCCTGTCTTGCGGTTGTATAGCTTGTCTTTCGTGCTCCACAAACCGGCCGATGGCGTGGCGATGAAGAAGATCTCTTCGCCGTCCGGCATGGTGTTGAAGCCTTCTTGCATTTGGTCGATCGGGTAACGCTTCAAGGTTTCTTCGTAGTCGGCGTAGGCGAAGTTGACCTGTTCGACTTCGGCCTGATTCAAGTGACCCGGGGCGTAGCGAATGGTAAAGCGGTCTTCCGACGTGCCGTGCATCAGGTGAGCCGTGCCGTGGGCCAGGTCCTGCATGTCTTCGTTGTCTTTGTATAGCTCCAGAATCTTGGGCGTCGGCTGGTAGCCATACTTGCGAATCAGCGCGTCGACGTCAGGTTGTTCGCCGAATCGCTTCAAGCCTGGGGCGATGACCAGCAGTTCGCCGCCGTCGGCCAAAGCCATGCGGGTACGGTAGACGCTTTTGTTGGCGACCCAGGTGCTGAAGAACTCGTCGCCTTGCATGACGCAGACGATCTTCTTGATCGGCTTGTCGAAGACGGTGATGTTCTCGGCGCGTGATTGTTTGGCGGCGTTTAAGTAGGTATCGAGATCGTCACCGATGTGGATACCAGTGTGGACCAGTTCGCCGGCTTCGTTGCGTGCGAGAACAACCTGGACGTAGAAGTCTGGCAGGTCGCCTAGCAGTTCGTCTTCGGCTTTGTTGAAAACGGCCCGCACGGGCGTGATCAGATTGCCAAGGTTGTTCTCGATCCCGCAACTGGCCGCCATCATGTGCGACGTGCAGATCAGATCTTTACCACCCAGGCCGATGAAGTAGTTCTTGTTGTGGTTGGCAAAGCCGAGCACTTCGTGCGGGACGACGTGCCCGATGTTGATGATCAGGTCCCACTTCTCTTCCATCAGCATCTTGTTGAGCACGATGGGAATGTCCCAGTCGGCGGCCCCGTCGCTGATCTCTTTGACGAAGTCGGCCTTGATCTCGCCCACCTTCACGCAGCCATCGCGCCAGTCGTGCGCGTGGATGATGTCGTTGGGGATGTTGCCGAACATCTGCTTGTTCTGTTCAGGCGTGTGCGGCTCGTGCTGACCCAGGGTCGGAATGACGTGGATCTCGGCTTCGTCTTTAAGCTTTTCCCAGAAGTACTCGGTGATCCAACCAGCCCCAGAATGCATGCGGGTAATGTCAGGCGGTAGCAGTAGAACTCGCTTAGGAGTGCCACAGATCCGCTGGCGAGCTTCTTCAATCGCGCGGTCGAGAATGGCAAGCAACTCTGGTTTTTTGATTTCTTTTGCGGTTTCGGAAATCCAAGGCATGGCTGGGGTCAATCCAAACTGAAGGTGAATACGAGAGAAGCGTGAGATTTACTCGACGGTTCACGGGCGAACGGTCGAGCTTGGGAAGTCGGTACCTGGTTTGCCCCCTTGCCCTAGCCCTCTGCCCGGAGGGGCGAGGGGACCAAAATAGGGGAATGGGCGTGGTACCTGTGTTTATGTGTTTTAACGGGTAGCTTGGCGTCGCGCCAATTCCACCAATGTACGAACCGCAAAGCCGGTGGCTCCACCACTGCAATACGGCTTCGGTTTTTCAGCGAACGACGGACCGGCGATATCGATATGGGTCCACGGGGTTTCGTCGACGAATTCTTCCAGGAACTTGGCCGCCGTGATGGCTCCGCCCCAGCGACCATCGCCCACGTTTTTGATGTCTGCGATTTGGCTTTTTACCTGTTCGCCGAACTCGGCAAACATCGGCAGTTGCCACATCTTCTCGCCGGTGGTCATGCCTGCTTGTTCGATTTCTCGGCACCAGTCAGGCTCGTTGGTCATCAGGCCGGCGATGTCCATCCCCAACGCGACCACGCAAGCGCCGGTCAGCGTGGCCAGGTCGACAATTGCCATGGGCTTTTCGTCGAGGGCCACGTTCAGTACGTCGGCCAAGACCAGGCGTCCTTCGGCGTCGGTGTTCAAGACTTCGATGGTCTTGCCGCTGCGCGAAGTGAGGATGTCGCCCAGCTTGTAGCTGTCGCCGGAAACCATGTTCTCGACCAGGCCGCACAACGCGACCACGTTGACAGGCAGCTTCAACGCCGAGATCGCTTTGATTGCGCCCAGCACGGTGGCGGCACCGGCCATATCGGCTTTCATGGTGATCATGCCGTCCGATGGTTTCAGCGAGAGCCCGCCACTATCGAAGGTGACCCCTTTGCCGACCAATGCCAACGGTGGCTCGCCCTCTTTGCCGCCGTTGTAGCGAACGATGACCAGGCGAGGATCACGCACGCTGCCGCGAGCCACGGCCAAAAGGCTGCCGCAGTTTTCTTCGGTCAGCTTGGCTTTGTCCCAGACTTCGATGTTCAGGTCGTGGTTTTCAGCGACGACAGCCGCTTCTTCGGCGAAGGTGGCCGGGTAGATATCGTTGGCACAGCGATTGACCAGCGAGCGGGTCAGGTTGATCGCATTGCCCAGGGCGAAACCACGTTCGAGCACTTCTTCGGTGGCCGAATTCCAGACGATCTCGCGCGGGGGCGTTTGTTTCTTTTCTTTGCGATAAATGTCTTGACCATTCACGCCAACCAGCGCCCCGGCGATCGCTTGCTCCATGAGCTCGCTCGGCCAGAAGTCGTCTAAGTAGAACGCGGCCTTTTCGACCTTCTTGGCCGACAAGGCGACTGCGGCGGTGGCGGCCGCTTCGTAGGCACGATGTTGATTCAGGTCTTCCTTCTTGCCCAGGCCGATCACAAAAATGCGTGTGACGGCAAAGCCGCTGGGGGCCAGGATCGTGGTGACTTCGTTGGCCTTGCCCGTGATATCTTCCGATTCAAGCAAACGGGTAATGCTTCCGCCGATCAGGTTATCTAACTGGTTGGCAGGCGGCGAAAGGCCATCTTCGTAAGTGCCTACAACCAGGACATCTCCGGAGAAATCGGAGATCTTATGTTCGGTACCGGTAACCTTCATCGATTTCGTCTCTGCTCGGCGGATCGGGATATCAGCGGAAGCCCACTGGAAACGTTGCTATTGTATCGCTGAGAACGGTTTACTTACAGTGTGGAAAGCCATGCGGGGCCGGTGCAGCCCAAAATGGTGGGTGATATTCACGCCGAGGTTAACAATGGATCGCTTGCGAAGCCTGGTACTGCTTACTGTTTTTTCGGCCTTTTTGCCAACAATTGCCTGGGCTCAGTCACCACGGGTGATGGTAGAGCTGGCGTTTGTCTCCCGCATTCAGCAGCGGACAGATCAAACGCCGCTGAAGAATCAGTTCGAGACGATGCTTCCCCAGTCGAAACTGGCCGAAGAAGGTTTGGTGCCGTTTCTAGACGACTGGCTACGCGGCAAAGACCGCGATCTGCACGAGGTCGACCTGATGAAGTTGAAGATCCCGCTTGGCGAAGAAGTCGAGTTCGCCACACGGCATTCGTTGGCGACCAAGTTCACCGATCCGAAAAGTATGTTCGACGCCGCGGATATCCCCAAAATGCCTGGGGACGGGCTGCTGAGTGATGGCTTAGATGCGACCGTAAGGGCCGAGAAACTGCCCGATGGAAAGATTCGTGTTCGCTTCCGCTTTGGCAAACTGATGCCGCCGACAATGGAAAAAGATGAATCCAGCGACAAGCCTGACGCGCCCCAGGTTCCTGGGCAACACCGGCAATGGATAAACTCGGGTAACGATTTAACCCCGCAGCAAACGGCGGTGCTGGGAGGCCTTTTGCAAAGCGTGCGGAAGGACGGGAAGAACGTGACGCGCGAATTGACCATCCTCGTCCGCGTGCACCTGGCCGACCCGACGCCGTTTCCGATTGATTAGTTGCATGGCATTCTTGCAGGGGGGTAGAATCAAGCTCGCGCGAGTTGTTTTGCCTGCATCAGGAGCCCCCCCATGTCTCTTCGGCGTCTTTTCGTTTTCCTTTCTCTTGTCGCGTTCTCGTTCGCGACCAACGGATTCTCTCAGGAACCGGAAGAGAACACCCCGGCTACCGAAAAGCCGACGCCGAGCGGTCCTCATGCGGAATACTTCGCAACGCTCGACACCGACGGCAACGGTGAAATCTCTGGCGAAGAAGTCATCCGCTTGCCTGAGTTGTTGAAACGATCTTACGTAAGCGGGCAAAATCCACGGCAGGTCGTGATCGATTTCGAGGAGTTCCACAATGACATGGAGCGTTATGCACGGAGATTGATCGAAGACCGCGAGCGTGTTCGCCTTGAGAGCGAAGCCAAGAAGGACCAATTCGAGCGAGATCTGGCATTCGCCCGCTACCGTAAGTCGCTGGTTGCCGCAGATCCTGATCCTTCCGTCGAGAAGACTGGGTCTGAGCAAGAGTCGATCACCCTCGAGACGAGCCCGCACGCGGATTACTTCCGTCACTTCGACAAGAACAACGACGGTGTGCTCGATGGAGACGAGAAGGGGAGTCTGCCTCAGACGATGATTCAATATCTGGATGATCATTTCCCCGACGCTTGGCGGACGAATCAAATCACCATTCGCGAATTCCACGATCATTGGGAATCTGAGCAGAAGAGTTGGAAGCGTCGCCAAGAGATGACAAGCAAAAACGAGCGTTACGAAAACTACCGCACGAAACTTTTGTTGGGAGATAAGGTCGCTGCCGAAGCGGCCCGTCATCGAGCGGCTGAGAAGAACACGCCCCCCAAAAAAGAAGCGCCCCCCAAAGCGGAGCCTGAAAACGAGGCGGTGAAAAGCATGACGGTCGAGATCGTCATGCTACGGCGAACCAGCGGCGAGTTGCCTGGCCGGACGTTGGCCAGCGAAGTGCTGGAAGTGCTGGGCAACGACGGACCATCCCTTTCGGCCCGGCTGTTGGCATGGTTGGCTGATCCCAACAGCAAGCAGGTCGAACTGCTTGACTATATCCAAGGCCAGTCGGTCGAAGGGCAACGAATGAGCATCGAACGCGGAGGACGCGAGCCGTACTTTGCCGGCACGACGTCGTCGCGTCGCGGAGGCAATGGCGTATCGTACAGCACGCAAGAGATGGGGACCGTGGCAACGGTTGATCCGGTCGTATTCAAGGAAACCGACCAGGTAGGCCTTGCCGTTCGTTTCGAGAAGTCGTACCTCGATCCGCCTCCCGATAAAATTATAGAAACGACCGAGCAACCGGAAGGCTCCAGAGAAGAAGCGGAAACCGCAGACGAGCCAAACGACGCACGATCAGGCAGTTCGCCCAGGACAAGCCGATTGGCGATGCCACCACCGATCCATCGAGTTCCGCCCCCGGCACTCACCAAGATGAATGCTGAAGGAATGTTGATCCTCCCGGCCGGGAAAGCAGGCGTGTTAACGGAGGTCGCTAAACAGCGTGGCGAAAGCTTCGAGGAAGTCGTGATTTTGGTTCAATGGAACTGAAAGGGTGAAAACCGTCACCACGTTAGATTCGTCCTTACTGATGAACACTTCCACCTGCTTGTCTTGTCGAAAGGATCATCATGTTGTGCCGTCTGACCGCTTTTCTATTGGCTTTTTCACTTACTGGAGTCGCCGCGGCGCAAACTGCCAAGCCGGCCAATCCCATTAAAATCGGTTTGGAGGTGATGGTGGTAACCGTCGCTGTCGATGCGCAGCAAGGTCGTATTGAAGCCGACCTGATCCGCGATATTACCTCGGCGGTGAAGTCGAATGAGTCGGAGCCGTGGAGCACGCTACAAAGTGCCGTCGATCGGATGCTTCCCAAACAAAAGGATTCGGTCGCCGCCGCCGTCGATGCTTACGCGCTGCATACGTTCCCAGATTTGGAGCAACGCGTAAATTTCGCCACGGTATTTGCAGGCGGCCAGGATCCCCGCCGTGGCGGTGGGATGCAGCATTCGGCCCAAACCAAAGTGACCGCCACCCCTTGGGTATTGGACGAAGAACGCTTCGGGCTTGGCGTAACGGTCCTCAGCGAAGTGCCGGTGATGCTCGCCGGTATCCACTCCCCGCGCGAACGCGAACAAACCGAGATGACCTCGAACACGTTGGTCAACAACAACGAGGCCAGCGTGATCCTATCGCGCAGTCACACTGACGCGCACGGGCGAACATTGCTTTTGGTGATTGTTCGGGTGTCTCGCTGAGCAAGTAAGAGTGGGGTTTTTCTAACAATCCTACGCAGCTTTCGGTAGTTATGCAGAACTGTTTGCAGGGGCGTCTGCATGGGGGGTAAGATAGGGTCGCGCTTATTGGGTCCCCTTCCGTTCGTAGGAGTTCAGTTGCGATGCCGGTACCACGTTTTATTTCGATTGCTGTTATAGGAATGTGCTGGATTGCCTGCCAGGCGTACGCACAAGATGACGATGCGCAGGACGAACCGAAGAGCACCAGCCCTCACACCGAATTCTTCCGCACGTTCGATACCAATGGCGATGGTGTCATCTCTGGAGAAGAAGGACGAAAACTCCCTCCCTCGATGAGGCAAACCTTCTTTGGTTTGGTATCAAACGGCGCTCTTACTTATACGTTTGAAGGGAATTCTGTTTCCCAGGATGCCTTTCACGAGTTTATCGAAGACCTTCATCAACAACAAAAGCAAGAAGAAGCGAAA
Source organism: Bremerella alba (assembly GCF_013618625.1). Classification (NCBI taxonomy): domain Bacteria; kingdom Pseudomonadati; phylum Planctomycetota; class Planctomycetia; order Pirellulales; family Pirellulaceae; genus Bremerella; species Bremerella alba. Next base: position 8,915 of record NZ_JABRWO010000014.1, read on the forward strand.
CGTCGCAATTTCGAGGAAGATCGCAGCCGAAAAAGGGTCTTAGAAGGGTATCTAAATTCGCTGCTGCCCAACAAGAACACTTCCCCCAAAGAGAAAATTAAAGTCAAGGAAGTGACCCTTGAGTCGAGTCCACATGCCGAGTACTTCCAGCATCTCGATTCAGACGGAAATGGGATCTTGGAAGGAGAGGAAAAAGAAAAGTTGCCAGGTGCGTTGAGAGTGGAATTGACCCGGATGTTCCCCGAAGTATGGGCGGAGGATCAAATCACGATTCAAGAGTTCCATACCTATTGGGAACAGGAAAGGGAACGTTGGGAACAATCTCAGATACGGGGACGAGAGAGCAAACGCTTTAGCGATTATCAAAGGTGGAACCTACTCAAACGCGACCAGCCGTCTCCTTTTGCCGAAGCGGCTCAGGAGCCTAAAGAGGAACCGAAGACCGAATCTGCAGTGATCGAAAAACCAAAAGCGGTTGCTCGTCCGGTGGTCAAAAACGAATCGCCTGACGTAAAAGTTGCCGCTCCGGTGACATTCGAGGTCGTGGCTATCCGCCGGGTCAGCAGCAGCCTACCCCAGCGAACATTGGCGGATGAGGCTGTAAGTGTCGCCAGCGCCGAGGGGCCGAGCTTGGCTGCGAAGTTGATGCCCTGGATTGCGGATGCCGACAGTGGCGGTATCGAAATGCTCAACTATTTTAAGGCCCGGGCGATGCCTGATTCTTCGATACATCTGCAGCAGGGCACTCGGGCGCCGATCGTTCAGTCGACTTCATCGCGTGGTAATAATTACCAACTGGTAAGCCTGGGAACCGTGGTGACCATCAACCCCAAGCGAAATGAAGATGGTGCGCTGTTGGCCAGTATTCAGTTCGAGAAGTCGGAGTTACGCCCCAGCGTCGCCGAGCCTATGGTGGAAGAGGAAATGGTCAAAAGAGCCGACGATGCCCCCGCCCGATACGTCCCGGGGGACAGTAAGCCGGTCGAACCCCCAAGCATCGGTACGATTAACTTACAGCCACTGATGAACTTGAAACCGACAGTGCCTGAGTTGTTGGGGGAACTGGCCGAGAAGACCGAGGCAGGCTTCGAAGAGACAGTGATTCTCGTCATGTTTCACGAGTAGCCCGATCGATTTTTTCGATTCAAGATAAGCAGGCTCGAAAGCCACTCAGGCCCGTGCGACAATATGCCGCACGGGCTTCTGCGTTCCGGGCCGGTAAAGTAGTAGAAGAGCTACTCACTCGATTGACAACGTGAATGAGGTATCTTCGCGACGATGGAAGTCTATCCGGTCAATCAATATGACCCGCTGATGCCAGGGATATTAATGGCAGCGGTGGCCGTGGTGCATGTGTTTCTCGCTCAGTTTGCAGTGGGCGGGGGGATGCTGCTCTGTTATTTCCAGTGGCTGGCGATGACCGGCCGAAGCGCCAATGCTCGGCTGTTTGTGCATGGGTATTTTAAGTGGCTCGTGCTGATTAGCTTTGTGGCCGGGGCGGTCACGGGGGTTGGCATTTGGTTCACGGCCATTCAGGTCAGCGCGCCGACGATCGGCCAGATGATTTACAACTTTCATTGGACCTGGGCGACCGAGTACCTTTTCTTCATTTTAGAGATCTTCGCCGGGTACCTCTTCTATCGGTATCACCAAAATATTAACGACGCGGCCTGTTTGAAGCTGCTGGGGATGTACGCGTTTGCAGCCTGGATGAGCCTGTTTTTGATCAACGGCATCATCAGCTGGCAGCTTACGCCGGGCGGGTGGATTGAAGACCATTCGATCGTCGCCGGGTTTTTCAATCCGACGTTTTGGCCGAGCTTGTTCTTCCGTACAATCGTCGCGTTAACGCTGGCCGGACTGGTGGCGTGCATTGTGGTGAACACCATGTCGAAGCTGCAGCAGGAAGAGAAACGCTCGCTGATAAACTACGCTTCGCACTTGTTGGTGCCGATGGTCTTGATGCCGTTTCTCGGCGCGTGGTTTATGCTGGCCATGCCGGAAGACAGCCGCGGCTGGATCACCGGCGGCAGTGCGGCGATGACCTTGTTTTTGAACATTGCGGTGGGGGCCTCGGTGGCGATCGGCGGTTACGCGGTGATCGGCATGTTCTGGCAGAAGCTGTATATCAATGGGGCGACGGCTACGCTGCTGTTGATGCTGGCTTTCGGGGCGACGGCCGGTGGCGAGTTCGTGCGAGAAGGTTCGCGAAAGCCATACTCGATTCGCTATTGGATGTACTCCAACGGCATCTATCCTGACGAGGTCGCCCAGATGCGTATCGATGGTTGCCTGGCCAACGACCCGTACCCGCTGACCGAGGGAACGAAGGTCGCCGGCGAGATCACAACCCGCGGCGCGAAAGTGTTTCGTCGGCAGTGTGCGGTGTGCCATACGGTGGTCGGCATCAACGGCGTCGCCGACTTGACCAAAACCTGGGATGCCGATCAGATGCGGATGAATATCGCCAAGCTGCAACACACTAAACCATTCATGCCGCCGTTCGCTGGCACCGCCGAAGAGTTGGAATCGTTGGTTCGATACTTGAAATGGGTCGAGCACGGCGATGACGACGCGGCGGAAGCTCCGCTGGAGGAAGAAGCCTTGGCCAACATTCAGAAATGGTTAGACGCCGCCGGTACCCAACCGGTTTCAGGACTGCATAAACGCTCGGACTTTGTCGTGAAGGGAGACCGTTAAGATGCCGTTTCCCTTCGACCTACCGCTGACGTCGCTGACGTATATGCTGCTGTACCTACTGACCTTCGTCACGCATCATCTTTCCATGCACTTTGTCGTGGCCGGCTGCCTGACGATTGTGGGGGCCAGCATTTGGTATCGTACGGATAACGACGCCCTGTTGGCCAACCCGGTGATTCGGGTGCTGCGCGATTGGATGCCGTTTGGCCTGAGTGCCGCGATCACCTTTGGCGTGGCTCCGCTGCTGTTCGTGCAGATCCTCGAGCCGCTCAACTTTTACACGGCCAATTTGCTGCTGGGCTGGCGATGGATGGTGGTCATTCCGACGCTGATCGCCGCGTTTTACCTGCTGTATGTGCTCAAGAGTAGTTGGTTTGAACGGCTGTCCTGGTGGCAACGGGCCCTGGTCGCAGGGGTAAATGCGGGTCTGTTTGTGTTCATCGGTTTTTGCTGGACAGCGAACCACTTGGTATCGAGTCAAGTGGAAGCCTGGCCAGAAACGTTTGCGACCGGCGTACTGCCGCTGGTCGCAGGGCAGGTCGTTTCCCGCTCGTTGGTCTGGATGAGCGTGGCCTTCGTCAGTATGGCTTCGATCGTCACGGCACAGCTGGCCTATCTGCGCGAAGGAACAGCAACCGACGAAGACTTGCCAACGGTCGGTTGGCTTCGCTGGTTCGCGCTGGTCGGCCTGGGGGGATTTGCTGTGACCTCGCTCGTCGCTATCGGCGTTTCGACCCCTGGTTTTGCCGCCGTGAATAGCGGTTCGGGCTATCTTTGGCTGGGACTGGGTGTCGTGTTATGGGGCGGCCAGATCGTGCTGTGGCATTCGGAAGAGATGGCCGTCAGTCGCCGCTGGATTGTGGCGCGATTGGCGCTTCTGGCTGGGATGTTGTTTTGCGGATCGGTCATTCGCGAATTGATCCGCGTCGCGTCGATCGACTTCGCCGCAATGATCCCCAAGCACGAAGCCGCGGGCGAGGTGCAAGGGTTCAGCCTGTTTCTCGTCACGGCCGTCATTGTGATAGGCCTGATGTCGCTGAGCGTGTGGTGGGTGCGGCAAGCGTACCAGGCAGACGAAGACGCAAGCGAACCGGCGTCAGAGGACGCTTAGCGAAAGGCCATCCATTGACGCAGACGGCGCGTGGCCAGGATGGGGGCTTCCAACTGTTTCCGCCATGGGGAACGGCGGATGGCTTGATTCAGTTTGTTCCAACTGGCCAGGAGGGTTGGCATGGCGAAACGAAAGTCGATTCCGCCTTCTAAAAGAGGAATGACACCGGTCGAGAATTCGTACTTGTAGCGTTCTTCTCCTTTGCCGAAGTCAATCCGTTGGATCCCATGCTGAGCGGCAGCAGATGCCAGTTCCAACAGAAGCACCAATCCGGGTGAGTAGTTTTGCAAGTCTCGGTTGTAGGCCGGGAACCAGATCTGCATCGCGCTGGAACTTGCGATCCCCAGGTGGACGGCCGCCAATTGATCGCCGGCCCACAGGGCCGATAGTGGAGCCGAGAACTCTGGGCCTTTCTCTGACCGAATCGATTGGAGTAGATCGTGCACCCAGTCGTAGCGAAAAATATTAAGCGAGTTGGTTCGCTCGTATTGCTCTGACTTCCACTTTACCAGTGCAGCCCAGGCCTCAGGCTCGTTGGTATCGTATTCAAACCGCAGCGGTCCGATTTCTCGGGCCAACTTACGCTGCTTGCGCTGAGTTTGCTTGATAGCGGAAGAACCACGCTCGCGAAGTTTTTCGGCATAAACATCGAAGCCGCCAGAGAGGTCCATAAAGGGAGACTCGGAACGAGCCCAGGCAAACGGTTCGAGTTCGGTACGCCAGATCGGGGCGTGATCGAACCGCCACGAGCGAATGCCACACGCTTTGACAATTTCGGCCGGATCGAGCGCAAAGTCCTGTGGCACGATCATGCCGTGGAATTCGGACAGACGACCGGTGATCGAGCCGACGCAGTGGTCGTCACCTCGTTCATACGGAAAGAAAGCCTGGGGCTGGCCGTTTTCCGAGACGATGGCAACTTCCACGTCATCGCGTACGCGGGCCACGGCCTGGGTAAGTTCCGGACGGTAGTAGCCGCTGTCGAGCGTAGGATTGCCCGCTAGGATTGATTTCCAGGCATCGAGGTCGTCTGGCGTCAGGGCATTTCCAGCGCGGAGCTGAACATTCATGGGGCGCGATCGCTGAGGCATTCGGTGGGTAACCACCGTGTCGAGTGGGGTCTTGGGGTTAGCTCCATACTAATTAGTGACCGTGGCGCAGCAAAAAATCCCGGCCGTAAACGACCGGGATTTTTGATTTTCGATGAAGTCGGCTAATCGTTTTAAACGTTAAAACCGTACTTTTCGTTATGCGGATCGAAGTCAGCATCGGTGAAACCGTTGTTGAGCTTCAGGTTCATGTAGGTGTACTCTTCGAGCATGGGTGGTTCGGCCCCTTGCTGCTTAGGCCAATCCCACGAAGCGAAGCGAATCGGCACTTGCAGTTCGTCGTCGATAAAGACGTGAGCCTTGTGGAAGCGGAAGTTCTGGCGGGGAACTGGGTGAACCACTTCGATCACGGTGCAAATGCGACCGTTGATCTTGGCACCGTTGTAGAACTTCACTTCGCATTCGCCGTACTGCATATCTTTGTTGGCGACTTCGATCAGACGTACGATCAGGTTTTTGATCCCGATGTCGGTGATCGGATATCGCTGACCACGCATGGCCAGGGTGCCGTTAGGATCGAGCGAAACGGTCACGTGCTTGAGCAGCGCGCCCCCTTCGTGAGCCATCAGGTTGCCGTTGTTGTGCCCTTTGACGTACAGCACTTCGCGGCCCTTCACGCTCGAAGGTTTCAGGAAGTACATGTAAACGCTGAACGGTGCCGATACGTTGCCGCGCTGATCGACCTGCTCGTTGCGGATCTTGGTGTACATGAACTCTTGATCGCCGAGCTTGCCGTTGATCTGTTCACGCTTGACCAGGGTGCATTCGTAATCACGAATGTGGGCGTTGATGTTCTGCAGGCCACGCTCGGCCATTTCCAGGGCCGGGGTCAGCGGATGCTGAGCAGCTACCTGTTGAGCTTGTTGAGCGGGTCCGCTGCTACGGTTGGAAACGCGATAAACGGGCTCACGCAGTCCCTTACGTTGATCCTCACCGTAAGTCGCCCGGGTCAGCCCGCAGGCTAAAGCCGTACCGCCGGCCAACAGCGTACGACGCGATATGAGGGACTTGGCCATGATCAATCTCCGTTAATATTCCGGTCTGTATAGTTCTCGCCATCCGTGCGAGTAAAATTTCGTCACGCCGGATTCGATGCATGCGAAGAGGCGGCGTTTGCTAGCAATTCGGTTCGCCAACATGAGCGAAAGAAAGCTCTATAGCGTCTTATCGCAATGTTGGTGCCCGCAAGATGAATACCTTCCCAACGAGCGTCAAAGTTTTACAGATTACCATGATCTCGTCAGATCGTTTATCATGCGCATTCACTGTATCTAATTTTGTCCGCAAAGTGGAGTGCGATCTTCCGCCAATGGCTGAGATCAATTTTTTACGCATCGTCAGCATGCCCTTCGACGAAAATACGTATGTCCTTTATCGAGAAGGACTTGCAGCGTGCGTCGTGGTCGATCCGGGCTTAGAGCCCGAAAAAATTGTGGAAGTACTTGAGGAGCGAAAACTTCAGGTTGTCGCCATTCTCAACACCCATGGGCACAGCGACCACATTGCTGGCAACGGCACCATGAAGCAACTTTACCCGGATGCCCCTCTAGTGATTGGTCATGAAGATGCCGAAAAACTGACCGATCCGGAAAAGAATTTGAGTGCCCCCTTTGGGCTCGCCCTGATTAGTCCTAAGGAAGATCTCACCGTAAAGGGGGGCGACGTTTACGCCGCCGCAGAGATTGAATTCGAGGTTCGTGAAACGCCGGGGCACAGTAAAGGGCACGTCGTTTTTGTCATGAAAGATGGCCCGCGGACAATTGTCTTGGGCGGAGATGTCCTCTTCAAACAAAGTGTCGGGCGATCTGATTTTCCGGACGGTAGCTTTGCCGATTTGAAGCGATCGATCGAAGAAGAGTTATTCACGCTGCCCAAAGACACGATCGTCCTGCCGGGGCACGGGCCGACTACCACCGTGGGTGATGAAATTGAAGATAACCCATTCGTGGGGAAACCGGCTGGGTACCAAAGGTAGCTGGCAGCCTATTCGTACCGCGTTTCTTCCGTGGGAACGGCGATCCAAGGGAAGAAGATGAGGAACTTGGTGCCTGTCCCCGGTTCGCTTTCGACCAGCACATCGCCCCCGTGCTCTTGCAGAATCTTTTTGGTGACCGGCAGCCCCAGCCCCGTTCCGCGGTTGCCTTTGGTTGATTCAAACGCGGAGAAGATCTTCTCGAGCATTTCAGCCGGGATTCCTTGGCCGTTATCTTCCACAATGCAGACGAGTTCCCGAGTCCCTTCGCGGAATTCGGTCGAGACAATCACGCGCGGCTGATCGGCTTCGCCGACTGCATCGATCGCGTTGGTAATCACATTCAAAGCGGCCCGATGGATCCCTTCTTCGTCGAACTGTCCTATGGGCAGGTCGATGTCAGGCCGGAACTCGAGCAGGACATCGTTTTCCTTGGCCCGCGTTCGCATCAAGTTAACGACATCTTCAATGACGTCGTTGAGCGAGGCGTTGCTGCGGTCTGGCTCGCGTTCCTTGCTGAAGGAAAGCATGTCCATTACCAAGTGCGCGATACGGTCTTGATTGCGTGAAACGATGCCCCAGCCGTGCTGGATGACATCGATTTTCTCTGACTTGATCCCTTCTTCAATGATATAGCTACCACCATGGATCCCCTGCAGGATATTCTTCACATGATGCGAAATGGCGGCGACTGCCTGACCCATAGCAGCAAGTCGTTCGCTACGCACCACCGCCGAGTAGTAGTGGGTGTCCTCCACGGCGAGTGCAGCCTGGTGGGCGATGGCGATCATCAACTTCAGGTGTTCTTCGGTGAAGCGCGACTTGGTGGTCGAAGCGGACATATCTGGCGGGATGAACGTATCGATATAGATGGCCCCGACAATGCCATAGCGACCTTGCATGGGAACGCAGATCGCTTCGTTCACGCCGCTGTTGATGATGCTGCCTTCAGGTGACCATCGCTGATCGTCCTGGGCATCCGAGGTGAGAACCCCTTCGCGGTTGGTCAACACATACTCGAGAATCGTGCGGCTGATGGTGATCGATTCGTCGACGCCTGAGCGTCCTTCGCGTACCCGCTGGGCTTTGGCTTCGGGCTTTTTCGTTTGCGAATCAATCAGGACGATACAAGCGCGGTCTGCTTCAACCCAATTGAAGATCAAGCCTAGCAAGTAATCGAGCAGTTGTTCGATATCCAAGGTGCGGCTGACGGCCAAGGCCGTGTCGTAGATAAGCTGCAGATTGTCTTGCAGGTGCTGCGATTCGCCTGGCTCGCGAAGTTCGGAGGGCAGAAAGATCTGGCTTCCTTCCTCGTGGCGAATCGAATGAATGATTCGCGAGCCTTCGCGATGGCTTTCCTGCAGACTCACGCTGATTGGGCGTGTCGCCGGAGCAGACGCCGTATGCGTGAAAATCATCAGCGTGTGACCCAGTTGCAGACGATCGCCGTGGGTCAATTGGCATTCGCTGACGGGCTTCTGATTGACGAAGCAGCCGTTCGAGCTTTGCAGGTCGACCAGCTTGAATCCATCGCTGGTCAGGCGGATTTCCGCATGCCGGCGAGAAATCTCGGTGTCGTGCAGCACAATTTCGTTACCGCGATCTCGACCGATCGAGATCATATCGCGGGCCAATTCGAATCGGCGTCCTTGGTCGTCGCCTTGGATGACAAATAGTGAAGCCAAACTGGAATTCTCGGGAAAGGACGACTCGGCGGACAAAACGTGTGGAATCTCTACGCGGAAACAATTTTACGACGATTGGCTATCCGCTGGCAATGACGATAGCGATGGTTGACGCCGCGCTGCTGGCGGAAAAGAATCGAAGGTTGCCCAACTTCCCCCAATTCGGTGAATCCCTCCTTCGTGGAAAACGCTTCTATGCCCAACATCACCATGCTCTTGCGGACGTTCTTGCTTTTGTTGCTTTTGGCGATGCCATGCGGCCTGCGGGCCCAGGATGCCGCGGTTGCGCCTGCGGAAGCGACCAAGACCGACAGTTTGAAAGAAACGCTCGGCTACCTGGCCTCCGACCAGTTGAAGGGGCGCGGAATCGGCAGTGCAGGGCTGGAAGAGGCGTCGCAGTTTGTTGCCAAGCAGTTTGAATCAATGGGTTTGAGAACCAATTTGGTGAACGGCACGCCGTTTCAAGAGTTTGACGTGAACGTTTCGTCGGAGATGGGACCCAAGGACAAAAACTTGCTGAAGTTGGTCTCTGGAGAAGATACGAAGACGCTCAAGCTCGGAAAAGACTTCACGCCGCTTGCGGTGGGGGGAAGCAAAGTGTTTGATGCCCCGCTTGTTTTTATGGGCTACGGAATTTCCGCCGAGAAGCTGGAATACGACGAATACGCCGACATCGACGTGAAGGGGAAGGTTGTCGTGATTTTGCGGAAAGAGCCCCAGCAGGGCAATCCGCATAGCGTGTTCGACGGTACGCGGGCCTCGCAGCATGCGTTGTTCAGCCGCAAAATATCCAATGCCTATCAAAACGGGGCCGCCGCGGTCATCTTGATCAACGATGCCCCAGGCCTTGTCGAGATTCGCGGTCACGTCAAAGCCGCATTTGAAACGGCGGTAGCCGATCTGGTCAAACGTCAGCAGGCGTATGCCGATCAGGAAATGCATTCGCCGGAAGAAATCGAAGCCTATATGGGGGACGTCACCCGGCTGAGCAAAAAAATTGCGGAATACGGCGATCAACTCGAACAGGGCCTAGATGAATTGATTCCACTGACCGGAGCAGGGGCCGAGTCGAGCCGTCCTAGTTTTCCAGTGATGTTCGCCAAGCGAAGTGTCTTCGAGCCATTAATCGAAAAACAATTCGGTAAGTCGCTTAGCGATATCGAGATTTCCATCGATCACACACTAAAACCGGTTGTGGGGCCTCTAGGCGATTGGAAAGCGGTCGGCGAAACCGATATCGTTCGAGAAACAGCCACGATTCGCAACGTGATTGGAATGATAGAAGCCCCCAACGCCACATCAGACGAAGTGATCGTCATTGGTGCCCACTACGATCACCTGGGCATGGGGGGCTCTGGTAGCCTGGCCCCCCTCACGCACGAGATTCACAACGGCGCGGACGACAACGCCTCGGGGACAACGGCGCTGCTAGAAGTTGCGCGACGCTTATCGGCCAAGAAAAACGAGTTGCGACATCGTGTGTTGATGATTGCATTCACAGGTGAGGAAGAGGGGCTGCTGGGAAGTGCCCACTACGTGAAAGAGCCTGTCATTCCGATCGACAAGACGCTCATGATGTTCAATATGGATATGGTCGGACGACTCGACGAGAACAAGTTGATTGCGATGGGAAGTGGGACGGCCGAAATGTTCGAGCCGATGTTGGATCGATTGAACGAGACGCACAAGTTTGAACTCACCAAAGATCCAGGCGGATTTGGTCCAAGCGATCATTCTTCGTTCTACGCCAAACAGATGCCTGTGCTGGCGTTGTTTACCGGAACGCACAACGACTATCACCGCCCAAGCGATGATGCGGACAAGATCAACTACGAGGGAATGTCCCGGATCATTGATTACGCGATCGACATTCTGCTGGCAATCGACAAGGCGGACGATAAGCCGATGTATGTCGCCGTCGAAAGCAAGCAGCCTGAGATGCGAGGCGGATCTCGCCCCTATTTCGGCAGTATTCCGGACTTTACCGTCGTGGGCAAAGGATACGGTATTCAGGGATCTAGCCCCGGTAGCCCTGCTGCCGAGGCTGGTATCACGGGCGGTGATATCCTGATCGATTTAGGGGGCAATCGTATTGGTGGGCTCGAAGATTTTGACGCCGCGCTACGGAAGTTTAAAGCAGGGGACAAAGTCGAGGTAATTGTTCTTCGTGATGGCAAGGAAGTGAAGCTGACCGTCACGCTGGCACCTCCTCGATAGCAGCTTGTTCAATCTGGGAAGACCTGTGAGCATGGGTATCTGGCTTGGCCCATGCTAGCCCGTGAATCGTCGTGGATTCGCCACGCAAGAGGATTTCTACATGCGATGCCGAACCACGTGTGCCGATAGGGCGTAGTAACCTCGCGAAGGTCTAGCAGTCCTGCTCTTAATCAAGATCGAAAAGAGCAGGACAAGAAAATGCACAGATTGCACTTTACGTGATCGCGTCACTTCGGCAGAATATCGCGACTTTCCCGTTAGAAGGCGTAATCGCAATCGTTTTTAATTGTTCCGTGGCAGCCACCCGCCATGGGCTGACCCACGAGATATGGTCATGAGGACCAGTTTTGTCCAGCAAGGAGTGCTGAAAGTGAAGCGAATTCTCTCTTGTTTCTGTGTCGCGGTCGCGTTGGCCGTTTTCTGTCAAGCCAGCACTGCCTCGGCCCAACAGGCCAGTGCCGGTAACATTGCCGTGATCGATATCCCGGTCATCTTCAAGAACCATGCTTTGTTTAAGAAGCAAATGGACGAGTTGAAGGTCTCTGTCGATGCCGCAGAGCAGGCTTTGACCCAAGACCGCGATGAAATGAAGAAGATGGTTGAAGAACTGCAGGGTTACAAAGCCGGTACACCGGAGTACAAAGCCCTGGAAGAAAAAATGGCCAAGGTACAGGCCAATTTGCAGGTCAAAGTTGGCATGCAAAAGAAGGATTTCATGGAACGCGAAGCTCGCGTTTACTTCAACACGTACAACCAGGTGACTCAGACGGTTTCGACCTTCGCTCAGCGTCACCACATCACCTTGGTGCTGCGTTACAACAGCAACGAAATTGACCCAACCAACCGTCAATCGGTTCTGGAAGGTGTTAATCGTCCGGTGATCTACCAAAACCAGATCGACATTACCTACGACATTTTGAACATCTTGAACAACGGTGTTCAGCAGAATGCAGCCGTTCCTGGCAGCCAGGTTCCTCAACCTCGCTTCTAAGTCGGCCCGCACTGTTGATGGGTACTACGAACAAGGGCGAGGCCGCAAGGTAGGTCTCGCCTTTTGTCGCTTTAGGGTTTCCTTTGCCGCTATTGGCTAGATTTTTCTTCTATGAACTCCGCATCCATCGCCAACAATGGCGAACCGATCGCACGACTTCAGCAGACTCTTAAGACATCCGCATCGGTCTCTGGCCGCGGATATTGGAGCGGAAAAGAAGTAACCGTCCGCTTCGAGCCTGCCGCGGAAGACACCGGTATTGTCTTCGTCCGCGAAGATATGGAAGGTGCACCGCAGATTCCTGCGTTGGTCGACCACCGAGTAGAAGTCCCGCGCCGTACAAACCTGGTTTATCAGGGAGCGACGGTCGAGATGGTGGAACACGTTTTGGCCTCTTTGGCTGGAATGCAGGTCGACAATTGCTACGTCCATGTGAACTCGGCAGAGATGCCCGGCATGGATGGTTCAGCGAAAGACTACGTCGAACAGATCTTGGCCGCCGGAATTGAAAGTCAAACAGCTCCGCGTGCTGTTTTGGCAATTTCTGAAGTGGTTCGCGTAGGGGATGACGAGTGCTGGGTTGAAGCACGGCCAAATGGGTCGAAGCGGATGAAATTCAAATACCGCCTCGACTTCGGCAGCGAAGGTCTCATTGGTCGTGAGACACTCGAAGACAAAATTAGCCCCGAATATTTCCAAAATGAACTAGCTCCCGCACGCACTTTTCTGCTACTTCAAGAGGCAGAATGGCTGCGTCAGCAAGGGCTGGGAACGCATGTCGATTTCAGTGAGTTGTTGGTCTTTGGTCCCGAGGGCCCGATCGATAACGAACTCCGCTTCGAGGACGAATGTGTGCGTCACAAAGTACTCGATTTAGTTGGAGACCTGGCCCTGGCCGGTTGCGATATCCAGGGAACGATCATCGCCAATCGGAGTGGTCATCGTTTGAATGCAGAGTTGGTTAAGCAGCTCCTAAAAGAAAACCAGGTTGCCTATATGTCACGGCGGACCGCCTGAGTTTTCTCAATTGAACGCTTCGTAACGCCGTGCGACCTAAACAGAGGAAGTTGGCAATGCGTCAGGTACGACTCGCGGTTATTGGGACCGGCCACCTGGGAAAAATCCACGCCAAATTGGCCAAGGGTATCTCGGCATTCAAGCTGGTCGGCGTTGTCGATCCGGCGAAAGAGGCCCGAGAGGCTTTCTGCAAAGAGCATAAGCTCAAGGGCTATGACGACGTCAGCGAAATCGCTTCTCAGATCGACGCCGCCGTCATCGCCACGCCAACGCTCTATCACAAAGACGTGGCCTTGCCGCTGCTCAACGCCGGCAAGCATGTCCTGATCGAAAAGCCGATCACGTTGACCACCGACGACGCCGATCAACTGATCGACCTGGCCGAGCATCATCGCTGTGTGCTGCAGGTTGGGCATGTCGAACGCTTCAACCCGGCCTTTCGCGAGGCTTGTAAGAAGGTCGAGTCGCCTCGATTTATCCGTGGCGAACGAACCAGTGGTTACACGTTCCGCTCGGTTGACGTCGGTGTGACGCTCGACCTGATGATCCACGATATCGACTTGGTATTGTCGCTGGTTCGCAGTCCGGTTGTGGATGTCCAGGCAACGGGACTGACCGTATTTGGACCACACGAAGACATCGTCGAGACACGTTTGACATTTGCCAACGGCTGTGTGGCGACCTTGACGGCTTCCCGAGCCAGTTTCAATTCATCGCGGCACATGGAAGTCTTCAGTGATGCTGGCTTTGTCGGGGTTGACTTTACGACCCGTAAGGTGAAGTCGATCGTTGCCGACGAGATCGTCAAGCAAGGTGTCTCTCAGGTAAGCGACCTTTCCGCCGAAGGGAAGAGTTGGGTGCGTGACAATCTTTTCTCGACCGTCTTGCCATGCCAAGAGATCGAAGTCGCACCGGGCAACGCCATTGATGCCGAACTGCGAGAGTTTGCCGACTGCATTCAGCGTGGGCTGACACCTACCGTGACCGGTCAGGCTGCCCGCGAGGCCCTGGCGGTTGCTCTGCAGGTGAACGAAGCAGTCCAAGAGCATCGCTGGGATGGCGGCAAGTTCAACCTGGTTGGCCCCACCATGCGTCCCGAGCCCAAGCGAGTTGTGGCTGCCAAGAAGGCCGCGTAGTTTATCTGGGCAACGATTCAAAAAGAAAAAGCCACCGCCAAATAGCGGTGGCTTTTTTCGTTGTATTGCTAGTCGCGATCGAATCGCAAGTTGATCCTGACTAGCCGCATGTACTGACCCAAGCAAAAAAACTGGGCCATCCATTTATCTCGGAGCCGACTGGCACCCTAAGCCAGGTCGCGATCTTCAAACAAGATCAGGGCCAGTAGCATCGTGAGTGCTCCGTAGAGCACGGTGTACATCGCGGCACCTGCGAGGTACATCATGGGGATCTCGCGACCGGCCGAGATGGCGCCGTAAATCTCGAAGTTCTTGAGCACCGGTAATATGGTCGCGACGAAACTCGCCACAAACTGCACCGGTTCAAACCCTTCGACGGACGCCTCCATGATTGAGGGCGTTAAGTGTCCTAGTGCCCAAATGCCGAAGGTCAGCATGAAGTTGGCGACCATAGGAAGTCGCGTAGAGATCGCGACCGAGACGCCTGCGAGAACCAGGGTTTCCATGAAAACCAGCAGCACGCCTGGGGCGACGGTCATGGCTTCGTGATGGAGCAATTGCCAGGTGATGCCCTTTTCTCCTTCGTACTCGACGGTTGCCCCTTCACGCTTGTCGAAGATCGGCTTCTGGGCGACTGCGACCACGAAGACCGAACTAATGATGATGAACAGGACGCTTACCAGCCAAGCAATACCGGCAAACTTACCGAGCACGAACTGACGGCGGCTGACCGGTTTCGAGAGCAGGGTGAGGGCCGTTCGTCCTTCGATTTCTTCGGAAATACTGCGGCTGGCAGCCCAAATAGCGACGACGATTCCCAGCACCATCATGGCCTGCAGGCAGGTATGCTTGAGCACTTTGATGTCTTCGCCGAATGTTTGATAGGGAATGTAGATCGAGGCCACCATGAACAAGCAGCCCACGACCGCACAGATCAAAAACAGGAGTTGATAGATTTCGCTTCGCACGGTCGCCTCGGCAATGGCCGACATCTTCGGCAATAGGCAGACCATGGCGAAGAAACTGCCATAAATCAGGAAGACCAGCGTTGCGATGAAGAAGATCGACTCGGCTTCGATGTGCTCTGGCTCGGTAACGATGGTGATATCCATTTGAATATCAGAGTTCGTGATGTTTCGAGCATAGAGATCAATTGTTTCGCCGGATGGAATCTTCCGCAGCAGCGTGCCACGGTCACCACGACGCCACTCGAAACGTTCACCACCGCTCACGTCGAACGCGACCACGTCTTCATCGGTACCTTGCAGTCGGGCAACGAGTTCGATCTTGCCGGTGCTGTCGACGGTGATGTGACGCAATTGATCGGTCAACACGGTAATTTCGATCGATTCAGCCGGAACATTTCCGAACTGGTCGACTTCGCCGGAGGCCACCGGGACGACAATTTCAGTCGACGACTCTCCGGTTGTCGGAATTTGTTTCAGAGAATTAAGGATCCCAATCGGGTTGCTGACCATCGGCAGTAGGGCGAAGGCCATAAAGATCCAGATGCCCATCACCACCGAAATCGGCATCAAGACCGGGCCTTGCAGTGCCTGGGTGCAGCGTCCGCCTAGTTTTGGCGAAATGGCCAGCAGAAGGGCCCACAACAGGGCAACTGCCAAAATGCCAAGCACCACACCAACAGCGAACAACCAAATGGCCGTGGCCAGATGCTCGCGATTAAGTTCGGCGATGTAAAAGAAAAAACCAAACAGGGAAGAGTTGATCGGGATCATATGGAAATTGCAAGTTTTCGGGCACGAAGCAGACGAAAACGCTACTTCGCGAGGGTTGAATTAATACTGGATCTCGAAAGTCTCAAATTCGTTGGTAGGTTCCGTCCACTGGCATTCCACGTCACTGATGTACTCGAACATTCGGTCACGAATAGAAGCCAGGAAATCGCTGCATGCTGATTTGGTTCCCTCGACGACGATTTCCACGTTGCCACTGGGAAGGTTCTTCACCCAGCCAACCACGGGAAACGACTTCGCAATTTGGGTAGCGGATTGCCGGAATCCGACGCCTTGCACATGTCCGGAAAAGACCACATGCATTCGGGTTGGCTCGTCCGTCATGTCACTACCCCTTCATCAACCGCGCGATAGCAATAGCAAGCCATCATCTTAGTTCACGCAGAGGGAATCAGCTAGGTACGGAAACTCTATACGTGGCAAGATGTTGGATGGATCGCCCTATTAAGTTTTCTTCACCGGTATTATGCGGGATTGAACGAATAGCGGGGCCTTTCGACCCCGGCCATACCGTCCTGTAGGGTGGTAAGGTGGCCAGATTCTGAGATTGACGCTAAAGCAGACTCCTTGGTAGCGTCTCGCCACTATGAAAAACATCAGCCTTACACTCGCCCTTGTTCTCACTTTCGTGTCGGTTCTGTGCGCCCAGCCGCCAAACACGGCACCCTATCAAGGCGTCCTAGTCCTGACCAATGGCAATGCCATGCAGGGGCAGATTACGCAGGAGGGTGAGTTCTATTCATTGGCGATCAACGAAGACTCGGTCATTCGGCTACCGGCCGAACGTGTCGCGTTTGCCTCGAAGTCGATTGAAGAAGCCTATTTAAGGCAAAAGGCTCAGGTAGGCACAACGACCCTTAGTGATCATGTCGAGCTGGCCAACTGGTGCCTGGGACTCGAACTGTGGGAAGAGGCTGCCTATCACCACGCGATCGCTTTGAGGTCAGGGCCTGACCATCCGGAAGTCATCCGTCTGGGACGCTTATATCAGGTGAAGCTGAACGAACGAAACAACCTCGGCAAGGTCGAGACTGTCCAGTATTCATTGCCGGTGACTCAGCCAGAGCGGATGCTCGACGAAGTCGAAAACGACCAGCCTGATCCGTCTCTTTCGCCACAAGTGGTGCGGTACTACACCAGCACGATTCAGCCCATCATGTTGAATAGTTGCGCCGCAAGTCGTTGCCATGCCGAGAACTCGGAGAATGCGTTTCGGCTGGTCGAATTTGAGAATGTTCGCTCGATCCCACAGCGAATGACGGTACGCAACATGAACGCGGCACTTCATTTCATCGACTACGAGCAAGCTCAAAAGAGCCAACTACTTGTGAAGAGTTCTACCCGGCACGGAGATGGAAATGCTCCGAATCTCTCGCCGGAACAACTCCGAGCGATCCAGGCGTGGGTGTACGCCGCTTCTCGGGGGCCTCGACCGCAGCGAAATCATATCGATTCATCGATCGTTCCGGCATCGTTCAATGCACCATCCAGCGTTCCTAAGGCCCTGGCCGACCCCGGCCCGGCGATGTCGAAACCCCTTCCGTCGACACCACCAAACCCGATTTTTGGCGGCAATGCCAATGCCGCGATGGGAGGCCGCGAGCGTCCTTATCGGTCGCCGCCTCAGAAGGGCGTGCCCGAGAAAGTGAAGCCTGAGACGCGCGACGAGTTCGATCCCGAGCTTTTCAACCGGAAATTTCATTCCAATCGGGAGGAACCGCTATTCCCGGAATAGCGAACGTCGATTGGCCCCAGGCGACCAAGAAGTCTCGGTTGCTGGAAAGTAAATCGGGATCCCGCAAAAGGACCTGCGGCGTGAGCCAGTGTGTTTCCGCGACTTCGGCAGCGTGAAGCACTAGTTGGGCATCCTGTTCTAGGTGGGCATGCCACCACGCGACCGATGTTCCCCAAGCCGTGACCGTTTCAAAAAGCCGAACTCCGGCAGTCGCGGTTACGCCGAGTTCTTCCTGGATTTCCCGCACGAGAGCCTGAGGCTCGGATTCGCCATGCTCGATGCCACCGCCGGGGAAACAGACCTTACCGGGAGCGACAACCAATTGGCTGCGGCGGATGGTTAAAAACTTATTGTGGCGGAGAATCACCCCTACGACCGCTCGCTTTCGGATGGGAATATTGCTCTTTTGAGGCATGATAGTCAGGGGGCCCCTTTTTACTTAAGTTGTTTATTGGCAATAATTATTGTCGGTTGTTCATGTGCGGGGCGATTATTCGATCAGCCCACGCCATGGAAACCTATTAACTGCTACAATGTAGCGGCGTATAGATGGTTAAATAACCGTGAACTTGTCCGACTGCAAAGGATAATTGCATGGCGGAAAATCCGCGTAACGAAGATCAGCCAAATGAACGCCCCAACGGAGGTGGCGGAATGCGGCCTAATTTTACCGTCGTCGCATTAGGCGTCTTGCTTGCTGCCGTTGTCTTGATGCTGATCTCGACCGCAGACTCCCCTTATACCACGCTGAAAACTTCCGAGTTTGAAGAGCAGCTTAAAAAGGGCAATGTCGAAAAAGTCGTTCTAGGGGATATGGAAGCTCGTGGCGAGCTGAAGGTCCCGTTGAACGTAATGGAAATCAAGGACGGGAAGGAAGTCGTCAAAGAGGACTCCGATAATAATCCCATCAAACGGCCGAAAGCGTTTCGGACGCGGGTCGCGTCGCAGGATTCGCCGGCGTTCGAGTCGTTGACGAAAATGCTCGAAGAGCAGAAGAAGAAGCAGCCAGGCTTGAGTTGGGATTACGACAACTCCTCAAGGGCCATGCAGTCGATCATCTGGATCGTCATTATGCTGTTGCCGCTGGTGTTTCTGTTCATTATCTGGAATAGCTTCCGCCGTAGCCGCGATCAAATTATGGGGGGTGGCTTCCTTTCGGGGTTCAGCAAAAGCCCTGCCAAACGCTACGAAGCGACCCGCAAAGCGATTACTTTCAAGGATGTGGCTGGTCTGGAAGGCGTGAAGAGTGATCTCATGGAGATCGTCGACTTCCTCCGCACTCCAGAGCGTTTTGAACGCCTGGGCGGCCAGATCCCCAAGGGCGTGTTGCTGGTGGGCCCTCCGGGTACCGGCAAAACCCTTTTGGCCCGGGCCATCGCGGGCGAGGCGGGTGTGCCGTTCTATGCGATCAACGGTTCGGAATTCATTCAGATGTTTGTCGGCGTGGGTGCCAGCCGCGTTCGTGACCTGTTCAAGACGGCCAAGGATAACAGCCCTTCGATTATCTTCATCGACGAAATCGACGCGGTCGGTCGTCAGCGTGGAGCAGGGCTGGGCGGCGGTCACGACGAGCGCGAGCAGACGCTCAACCAGATCCTCAGCGAAATGGACGGGTTCGTACAAGGCGAGACGGTGATTGTCGTTGCGGCGACCAACCGGCCAGATGTCCTCGACCCGGCACTGCTACGTCCTGGTCGATTCGATCGGCATATCACCGTTGATCGACCGACGCTTAAGGGACGCATCGAGATTTTTAAGGTTCACGTGCGGGACGTGCCGCTGGCTGACGATGTTAAGCTCGATCGCCTGGCCGCCGGTGCCGTGGGGCTGACCGGTGCGGACATTCGCAACCTGATTAACGAAGCCGCCTTGTGGGCAACCCGTCAGGACCGCGACGCGGTGACGATGGAAGACTTCGAATACGCTCGCGACAAAATCTTGATGGGTGCGCGGCGTGAAGAAGCCTTGGTGGCTCGCGAGAAGGAAAAGACCGCCTACCACGAAGCAGGGCACGCGCTGCTTTCCTGGTTGTTGCCAGGGGTCGATCGCCTGCACAAAGTGACGGTGATCCCCCGCGGGCGGGCCTTGGGTGTGACTCAGACGCTACCCGAAGAAGACCGCATGAACATCAGCGAAAGCGAACTGTACGATCAGTTGGCCTTCATCCTGGGTGGCCGGGCTGCGGAAAAGATCGCCTACAATGAATTGAGCGCCGGGGCTGAGAACGACCTGGAACGTGTCACTCGAATGGCTCGCCGGATGGTGACCCAGTGGGGCATGAGCGAGCGTCTGGGGCCGGTGAATTACAAGATCACCGAAGAAGACCCGTTCCTCGGTCGCGAAATCCATGAGAATCGCCACTTCAGCGAACACACGATGCAGATCATCGATGACGAGGTCGCACGCATTTTGCATGAAGCTCACAACAAGGCGATCGACGTCCTGACCGTCAATAAGGATAAGCTGATCAAACTGACCAATGCGCTCTGCGAGCACGAAGAGCTTTCGGATCGCGAAGTTGAAGAGTTGATCGGGCCTTCGGTGCATCGCTCGAAAGCGAGCAAGCTGAATTCCGAAATGGAAATCGCCTCGAACGGGCATATCTCGCCTGCTCCTGAGATCAACACGGAATTCATCAAGGCAGATGAGTCCAACTAAGTTTCCTCTCGCGTACACGAAGAGAGAGGACAAGAGCTTTCATGGCGAAAAAAAGCAAGGGCCAGCAAAAACGCCGCGTGGAGTTCCGTAAGAATCGTACCCAGAAAGTACGGCAAGGGGACATCACCAAGAACTTCAATCGCGACGAATTCGATGTCGATAAGTCGGTCCATCGCGAACGAATTTCTGGCAAAGGCGAATTGACCCGCAAGCGGACCATCGTCGGCCAGGAAGGGGGCGATGGAGATAACGCCGAGAGTTTCTCGATCCATGTCGATAAAGAGTGTCTGACTGGACGCGTGCTACGCGTGCAAGGCCTGATTAGCCATGTCGAAGCCCCAGACAAGTCGGTTTATCAGTGTGCTACGCGCCGACTGCTCAAGACGATGGCGACCGATGCTCGGCATGTGGTCGCCGCCGGCGATCATGTCTGGTTTCGTCCTAGTGGTGAGGGCGAGGGGGTCATCGAGAGCGTCGAACCCCGCTACGGGGTCCTTAGTCGTTCGAGCCGCAGCCGACAGCATGTTATCGTCGCCAACGTCGATCAGGTGATCATCGTGGGCAGTGCCGCTGAACCGGGGCTGAAACCCAACTTAATTGACCGCTACCTCATCACGGCCGAGTATGCCGGGATTCGCCCGATCATTTGTATTAACAAAGTCGATCTTCTGGATCCGGCTCAGTTGCAGACGATCGTTGGGGTTTACGGTAGCCTGGGGTACGAAGTCCACATGGTTTCGGCCATCGAAGAGATCGGCATCGAAAGGTTACGGCGAGCCCTGCACGGGAAAGATACCGTGTTGTCGGGGCAGAGCGGGGTGGGGAAGTCGTCCCTCTTAAATGCCATCGAGCCTGGGCTCAATCTTCGGGTGAATGCCGTCAGCCGCGAAAATGAAAAGGGCAAGCATACGACCACCACGGCTTCATTGATTCCGCTGGCGACGTCAGGTCACATGGTCGATACGCCTGGGATTCGCCAGTTTCAGCTCTGGGACATCATTCCTGAGGAAGTGGCAGGGCTGTTTCGTGATATTCGTCCATTTATCAACCATTGTCGGTTTCCGAACTGTACCCATACGCACGAAAACGATTGTGCCGTGAAGGACGCAGTCGCCGATGGTATTCTCGATACTCGGCGGTATGAGAGTTATTGCCAGATATTTGCCGGCGATTCGGCCTAGGTCATTAGGTTAAATACCCACGCAATGGGGGTGGGTGTTGGGGCGATTAGACGAATATTTCGGCTCAGATCGACTTCACCGCAGTATCAACTGGGTGAACTGGTAAACTTTTAATGGAGAGAATTCTCTGCTTGGATACAATACTTAAAGGAAGATGCACGGCTTCTTATCACCCTGGCCGTGAGCGCTGAAGTCCACTTTTCGCCAGCGCGATCAAGTTTTTAGGCAACAAGATTGATGCCCGATTCCCCGAGAGATTCAGACGATTCGCAAGCACGTGGTCGCGGTCCGTTCGCACCGTCGTCGGGCGACGTATCGGATCCTCGCGGTAGCGATTCGGCTACGGCCGATCATTTGCCGGATGGTCGAAACTTTCTAGAAGAGCCCCCTACGGTTATTTCTACCCAGAAGGGGCACGTCGGAGATTCAACGAGCCGTACCCTTTCCGTAGCCGAATTGACCCTGGGTAGGGAATTGGTTGGCCAGACGCTGGGGCACTTTCAACTCGATGCGTTTGTCGGTGCCGGCGGCATGGGGGCCGTCTTTCGTGGACACGATACCCAGCTTGATCGCCGCGTGGCGGTGAAAGTTCTTTCTGGCGAACACAACACCAAAGAAGATACGGTCCGACGCTTCCGTAACGAAGCCCAAAGCGCGGCTCGTTTAGATCATCCCAATATCGCTAGGGTCTACTTCGTTGGCGAAGACAAAGGGTGGAACTACATTGTCTTTGAGTTCATCGACGGAACGAACATCCGCGATGAAGTCGAAAGAACGGGGCCTCTCGAAATCGAACTGGCCGTCAGTTACCTCGTGCAAGTGGCCGAGGCCCTCGATCACGCATCGGCACGCGACGTGGTGCACCGTGACATCAAGCCGTCCAATATCTTGGTCGACTCCCAGCATCGGGCCAAACTGGTCGACATGGGCCTGGCGCGTCTTCATCAGGTCAACTCGCAAGACAGCGATCTGACGGCGTCAGGCATGACCCTTGGCACGTTCGACTACATTTCGCCAGAGCAGGCACGCGACCCACGCAGTGCCGACGTGCGAAGTGACTTGTATTCGCTGGGATGTACGTTCTTCTTCATGCTCACCGGCAGGCCTCCTTTCCCGGAAGGCACCGTACTGCAGAAATTGCTGAGCCACAGTGGAGAAGAGCCGCCAGATCCTCGCGAGTTCCGAGCCGAAGTGCCGGACGAAGTCGTCCAAATCTTAAGCCGATTGATGGCGAAGAACCCAAACGATCGATATCAGAAGCCGGGAGAACTGATCGCTGCGGTGCTGCTACTGATCGATGATCTTAACCTAGCCGCACCGCACGTGACCTCGGCGGTATACGTTCCGACCACCGAGCAGCGTAGCACGGTGATCGAGCGGCACCTGCCGTGGGTGATGCCGGCGATCATTTTGCTGGTTGTGGTATTCGTGTTGGAAGCCATCTGGTCGGCGCAAGATGACAGCTTTATTTCCGACGCGAAGCCTAATCTTTCTAACGCTGCGGAAATGCAGCCGATCGCGACGCCTGAGAAGCCGGCGGTGCCTGACTCTGGCAGCAAGCCTGGCAAGGGAACGAGTTCTAACACCGTTACGCCCATCGAAGATACCAAACCTATTCCCGTAGACTCTCCGAAAGTTGTCGATAACGTCTCCGACGCAGGCAGCAAGTCGCTGGTGCCGGTGCCTGAACCAGCGACGAAAACACCGGCAGTTGCCGATGCCGAGGTCCCTCCGACGTCCGATACAGGGTCGTCTTCGATGCCAATAGCGGCCAAGAATGTCATTGCCGTTCCGACCGATGCGGCAACTCTTTACGAGGCAATCGCCAAGGCTCAGGCCGATCCTGGTTTGGATACGATCGAGCTACGCTATTCGGGCGAGTTAGGTGTTGAACGCCCGTTGATCCTGGATAACGCTAGTCTCACGATTCGTGCGGCTGCGGGATATTCGCCGGAAATCGTTTTTCGGCCGCAAGAGTTTGAACCACTCGAGCGGATGATTCTGGTCAGTTCGAATAAACTTTCGCTGCAACAAGTTCACGTCAAAATTGCCTTGCCTCCGGTTTCCATGCGGATATGGTCGCTGTTTCGATTAGAGAACGCCGAGTTGGAACTGGATGGATGCCAAGTGACCGTCCAGCGGGACGACGAGATGATGATCCCGGAGACCCTGCGTCGGGCGACGTCGGTTGTTTCGGCTCTTTCAACACCGGTCGAGTCGGCGGCACCTTCCTCGCTTAGCATGGCACGCTACAGCATCGTCCGCGTGAAGAACTCGATGGTCTGTGGCGAAACGAGCTTGATCCGCACCAACGGTCAGCAGCCACTGCGGGTCAGTTGTGAAAACAGCTTGCTGGCGATTTCAGGAAATTTGCTCAGCTCGAATTCGATGGCAACCAAGAAAGAGGTCAGCGGAATCGTGCAGTTCAAGCTGGCCAGTTGCACGATCGACACCGGCAGCAGTGTTTTTCAGCGAGAAGGAACCTGGACGATTCCCCTGAAGGTTCCGATGAACGACTGCATTGTGACGTGGGGGAAATCGAAGCCGTTCCTCTTGCAGCGAAGTTCAACGCAGTCTATTGACGAACTCTCGAAGTCGCTCGATTTCGAGTGTGAGGATAACGTCTATTGTATGGGCATGTCTTCGCGAGAGATGATGCTTATCGAGTCGACCGCCGGGATGACCAGCAAGACGTCGGTAGACTATACCCGCTGGAAAATGATGTGGGACGATCTGTTTTCCGAACCCAGCGAATCGGTTTGGGCGAGTCCTTTACCGACGGCCACTTCCTACTCGAAACGGCTGCCGGCGGACTATCTGCTGCTGGACGATTTCAGCGAAAACCCGGCTGTTCGACCGGATGAACGCAACGCCGGCATCGATTTTAGGGAGCTTCCCTTTATCAAATCGCCCCTCTCTGGAGCGAGTGGTACTGGGGCAGCGGCCACAAATTGATCGAAAGTCTGTCGGCTGTTCAGGTTGCCGTCTGGCACACTCGAAATGTAGAATCGGGCTTTCTCACCCATCCCAAGCCGACAACGTGAATGGCCGCATGGAATTTTCGAGAGTTTTTCAGTCTAGTTGCCTTCTTTTCTGTCTCAGTTTTTTAACCGCGTGTGGTAGCGGTTCGCCGATGGTCACCGATACGCTCATCTATGGGCGGGGTGGCGATGCGAACGCGTTGGATCCCATTCACACTGATATAGGCGAGTCGGTCAAAGTCATCGTGAATATCTTTGAGCCGTTGGTGGCTTACGATGATGAGACGCTCGACCTGGTTCCCGGCCTCGCAGAATCTTGGGAAACGAGTGACGACGGGCTCGAATGGACTTTCAAGCTACGCCCTGACGTCAAGTTTCACGACGGAACGCACCTCGACGCGGAGGCGGTAGTCTTTACATTTCAGCGGATTCTGGATCCCGATCATCCGCACGTGCATAGCAACATTATCCCTTACTACTCGAGCTATTCGCAGATCGAGAACATCGAAGCGGTCGATGACTTGACGGTGAAGTTTACGCTGAAGCAACCGCAAGCGACCTTTCTGGCCAATATTGCCATGTTCCCTTCCGGGATTGTGAGCCCCACGGCCGTTAAGAAGTACGGAGCCGATTTCACACGTCATCCGGTGGGGACTGGCCCATTTCAGTTTGTGCATTGGAAGCCCAAGCAGGAAATCGTGTTGTCACGCTTCGACGATTATTGGGGAGAGCCGGTCGGCATAGAGCGTGTTGTCTTTTTGCCAAGCGAGGAAAGTTCGATACGCGTAACGCAGCTTAAACGAGGTGAAATTCATATTGCCGACAATCTGCCGCCGTCGGAAGTCGATGGCTTGGAAAAGACGCCTGGGGTGGTCGTGCAATCGACTCCGGGGATCAACATCGGCTATCTCACCATGCAAACACAAAAGCCACCTCTCGATAAGCCTGAGGTGCGTCAGGCAGTTGGTTATGCCATCGACCGCGATCGTCTGATCGAGGTTGCCTATGCAGGACATGCTCAAAAGGCCAAGTCGATGGTTCCGCCAACACTGTGGGGGCATAGCGACGATGTTCCGGAAAAAGAGTTTGATCCGGAAAAGGCAAAACAGCTTTTACAGGAAGCTTCTCAGAAGTATGGCTTTGAATTGCCGCTGAAGCTCGAGTTGTTCGTAATGGACCAGCCTCGTCCTTACATGCAACAACCTCGGCAGACGGCGATCTTTATTAAAGATGCTTTGGAGAAAGTCGGGTTTCAGATTGAAATCATCACCAATGACATCGGCCAACACTTTCAAAGAATGACGCGAGGCGAGCATCAGTTAGGGCTGAGCGGTTGGAGTGCCGATATCGCCGATCCACACAACTTTTTGCATACGCTGCTGCATTCAGAAAATATCAACGAAATTGGTGGTAACAACCTGAGTCAGTACAAGAACGAAGAGGTCGATAAGTTGCTCGATGCGGCTCAGTTTGAACTCGATCAGGAAAAGCGAACTCAACTATACAAGCAGGCTCAACAGTTGATATCTGAAGACGCACCGGTATTGCCACTGGTTCACGTTCCCGTGCGGATTGCCCAACGCGATTTTGTGGAAGGGTACAAGCTGCATCCTTCGTCGCAGGTTCGCTTAAAATCTGCTCGAATCGCGGAGCAATAATGGTGTGGGCGATGCTTATTCAGCGGCTCGCTCAGGCCGTTGTTACGATGTTGATTGCGGTTTTGGCTATCTTTGTTGCTGTTCGCGTACTTCCGGCTAATCCGGTCATTGCCCAGTTCGGTCAGCATGCCGTTCCGGAGAAGATCGAAAAGGAAATGGAAGAGCGTGGCTGGAATAAACCTTTATGGCAGCAAGCGATTACTTTCGTCGGACAAATGGCCCAAGGCAATCTCGGCGAATCGTTCGCTCGACCGGGCGAGAAAATTAGTTCCCGGTTAGGGCAGGCCGTACCGGCTACGCTAGAACTGACATTCGCGGCTATGCTGATTGCCATTCCGGTCGGTGTTTTTGTGGGAACGATCGCGGCTCTATGGAGAAACGCTTGGCCAGATTGGATCTCGATGGCCATTGCTCTGTTAGGAGTGAGTATCCCGGTCTTCTTCCTGGCGATCTGTTTGATTGTCGCTTTTCCACTGATGCCTACCGGTTACCGGCTGCCACCTGGCACGCAGCATCAATTGCATACCGAGTTTTACTTTTTTGAAGCTTTGCTAACGGGACAGTTTCAACTAGCGGCGGTCAGTGCCCGACATTTGGTCCTGCCAGCGATAGCCCTGTCAACGATTCCCTTGGCCGTTGTTTCTCGCGTTACCCGCAACAGCATGCTGGAAGTGCTGGATGCAGATTATTTGCGAACGGCACGAGCGAAAGGGGCTAGTCTGCTGCGAATGATCGTCCGACATGCGTTTCCCAATGCTTCTCTTTCGGTACTCAACATTGTGGGTTTTCAATTGGGAATGCTTCTTTCCGGAGCAATCCTGACCGAAACGGTCTTTAACTGGCCTGGTCTGGGAAGATACGTTGTCGATGCGATTCGCGACTACGACTATGCGGTGGTGCAGGCGTGTGCGTTAGTTTTGGCTGGCCTTTTTGTCACGCTCAACCTAACCCTGGACGTGCTGTTTCTCGTCTTTGATCCTCGTTTACGTGAGGGCAACCGAAGTTGAGTTCCGCTTCATACGAACTAACCACTAGTGCTCCTTCGATTCGCACGCGGCTCTTTCGAGTCCCAGGGCTATGGATAGGGGGAGGGCTTATTTTTACGTTTGTGTTTTGTGCGATCTTCGCCGGCGTGATTTCGCCATATGGGCCTGACCATCGCGACGGTAAGAACCAACCGCCTAGTGCTGCGCATTGGCTGGGGACCGACACGAATGAAAAAGACGTCCTCACGCGGGTAATTTACGGATCGCGTCTGTCTCTCATTGCGAGCGTCACATCGATCAGCTGCGCGGTGGTGGTCGGTGTGGGGCTAGGATTACTGGCCGGATATCGAGGTGGCCGAGTCGATATGCTGGTCATGCGTTTGATCGATATTTGGCTTTCGTTTCCCAGTTTGCTGATTGCCTTTCTGGTGATCGCGGCCATGAGGCCTGGCTGGACGGCCGTGATTTTTGCGGTGGCTCTGATCAATGTGCCGGTCTTTGCTCGGCAGATCCGTGCCGAAATGCTCTCACTCAAGCATGCGGCCTATGTGGAAGCGGCCATTGCGGCAGGGGCTTCACCGTTCTATCTGGTGACATTCGTATTTCTACCGGCGGTCAGCGGAACGATCTGGGTACTGGCTACGCTAGGGCTTGGTCACGCGATCCTGGAAGTGGCTGGCCTGTCGTTTCTGGGAATCGCTGGCGATCCGTCGAACGCCGAGTGGGGGTCGATGCTAGTCGAAGCGAAGGGGGAGCTACACGTAACGATTTGGCCTGCGGTTGCTCCGGGGATCGCCATCTCTCTGACAATTTTGGGGTTCAATCTCTTCGGCGATGGCCTAAGAGAACTATTGAGTCGTCGAACGAGAAGCTTTTAAAGCGTCCTTCTGCTAGCGAGAAGTCCTGCTTTTCTCGCAAAAAATTGAACGGATTGCCAGTCGAGGCCGTAATTATCGACGTGAATTCAATAAGAATGAGATAAGAAATTCGCAGAATAGACCCGTTTCGGCTATTCATGAACTCGCTTGCTTGACACGTTAATCTTGGCAAGCTTAACTAGTAGGGTAGGTTGAGTTCTACAGAAACTACTATCTTCCCGCCGTCGAATATCCCACCTGCGACGGTATGATTTCCAAACGGACTCGTCGGCGGGTGTACTTTGCTTGGAGAGACGATTCATGAAGAAAATTGCGTTGTGTTTGGTGGCTGTTGTTGCTGCCTCTTCTTACTATGCTACTCCGGCTTATGCGGTTAAAGCTTTCGCAGACGCATTTGTCGAGAAGTACAATGTTGCTGAACCTACCACTGATTCCGAGAAGGAATTGGCTGTAGTGGTCAAGGAAGCCAAGTGTAACCTTTGCCATGGTGGTAAGAGCAAGAAGATCCGAAACGAATACGGAATCGCTCTTGGCGAACTGCTGGACAAGTCCGAATACGGCGCTAAGCGTCGTAAGGAAGAGCCTGAAAAGGTCCAGGAAGAACTCTTCGCTGCTTTGGACAAAGTCGCCAAAGAAAAGTCCAAGTCGGGAGAAACTTTCGGCGAGAAGATCGCCGCCGGTAAGCTTCCAGCCGCTGAAGGTACCGACGTCGAAACTGAAAAGTAATCTTCAGTTTGAAACGATTCAAAAAAAGCCCCGCCTGTTGTGCGGGGCTTTTTTCATGCACTGATCGTTCTGCTTACTACTTCACGCGAATGCGGACGGTCGTTTCGAAAGCGTCACCCCCTGCTAAGACACGAAGGCCACCGTCGTAGCCTTGTCGCCGTAGCTGGAACGCATCGGGAATGCAGGTATATGGCTCGATGCAGAAAGCTTCGCGATGCCCTGGATTGTAGAGAACGACCGACTCGAATTGATCGTCGAACTGCTGCTCGATCGTTCGCCCCGATCCTGGGTCGTGAATCGAAGTGGTGCAGAGACCGTCTTCGCACTCGAGACCGCCAAAGCCGTTGTCGAACTGAGTATCCTTAAACAACATGGGATCGAAGGGATCGGAGTCGCGGTTGAATTGATTGCCGCTGGCCAATTGCTCCTTGAACTCCCACGAGAAAGTGAACGGTACGACAATCTCGCAGTCGTCGGCCGATTCTCCTCCGATAGGGACATTGAAGTAGGGGTGTGTCCCTAGACCAAATGGAAGTGGCTTGGTGCTAGGATTCTCGACACGATAAGTGCCGGTCAGCGTCGAGCCTGAGATTTCGTAGGTAGCTTGGATTTTGAAATCCGCCGGCCATTGTTCCAGAAGTGTAGGATCGTCCTGCGAAGCTTGAAACTGGGCGGTGATCTTCGATTCGGTTTGCTCGGTCACTCGCCAGGCACGGTTGAACACGAAACCATGAATTGCGTTTCCCCGTCCGTCACCCTCGGGAATTGTGAACTCGCGGTCTTCCCAAATGAGTTTGGTCCCCTTTAGGCGACCTGGAAAAGGAAAGAGAACCGGAATGCCGCTACTCGAGGGGCGAGCCGACCCGTCGACGAAATCTTTGGCTGCCCAAAGTACATCGACCTCTTGCTCGTCCATCTTTGCGACGAACTGAAAACAATTGAATCCAAAACTGGGGGCAATCTTCGCGAACGATCCGGTGGCCTGGTCGCGAATTTCAATGACTTCCAAACTCATGGAAATGATTTCTTGGTTAGGTGACTCAACTTTGGTTTGGGAACGATGATGAAAGCTCTTAAAGCGAAGTTAAAGTTCTCCCCGGCTCAAGAGCATCGTTGCGGTCATCAAAACAATGGTTCCAGCTAGTGTCATCATGGCCATGTTCGCTTTTCGCGTGCTGCGATCAAAAAAGGCGAGACCGGCCAGTTGATGCATCAGCCAGAATGCCAATCCGATGCTCAAAGCGAACATGGCAGTGCACAAGCTATCACCGCCCATCAAACGCGATTGTTGGGCGGAATTCAAGGTGGTTGTTAACACAAATCCGACTGGAATCTGTAGCAGCGTCGGTACCACCGCGATCGTAAACGCGACTGCGGCCGTCGGTTCACGCTGGTTTTCAGGTAGTTTTCTCAGGCAGAGCATGCCGGTAACCAGCCCACTGACCGCGAAAGAAGCGAACCAGAAATGGAGTGTGAACCAGATCACTTCGCCATGGAGTAACAGCGAGCGAAACTCACCAGAGTCAATCGGTGATTCGACGTCGACTTCCCCGCGAGCCACGAGCCCGAGAATCGTGAACAGGGTTGGAAAGTGATACAGCAGATTCGTAGCAGCGAGAATCGCGAGGAAGCGAGAGAGAAAACGTTGCCAACGCTTGGGACGCTTTCCATATCTCCACCAAACGAGATAGCCAATGGTGCAAACCAGGGAGAAAGCGATTTCCCAGAATCCAAAGATGATCTTCGAGTCCCAGATACTTTCAATGGCCTGAAAGTAGGCGTCGTTTCCCTGCAACCAAACCAGGACTCCTTGAATCAAGCCCATAACCATGCCCAGAAGCAGGGCGAGTACCGACCACCACCCAATGGTGCGTCCTACCGAAGCGATTTCCTCGCTATCTTGCCGGCATGATCTTGCGTCGAGCCAAATCGATAAAAGCGGGCCGACCGAAGCGAGATTCATCAAAATGAGATGGAGCGAGAGGGTGATAATTCGCAAGTAAATCAAGGAGGACTCCTGATCAAATCAGCCGTTTCGAGCGAACACTACCCTTTATAGTCGACTTGGCGAGCATGAGATGCGAGCCCGAAGTCCTTTGTATCGAATGTTTTCCGGCATATTAGCTGAATTGGAAAGGTTGTTCGAGCGGGTAAATCGCCCTGCTTGGGTCGATCGGGCTGCATGATGGGGAATTTTAATAGTTATAATCGACCAAACGCACCCTTGCCCGCCATTCGGGTGTCATGTTGACGAAGGTAAAGTCCGATTGTTAAATTTAGCGATCCCAGGGCGATTAGCTCAGTTGGCTAGAGCGCTTGCCTTACAAGCAAGATGTCGGGGGTTCGAGTCCCTCATCGCCCACTTTTTTACACCCGTAACTCGTTGAGAGTTATGGGTCTTTCTATGCGCTGCTTGTGTGAATTAGGACATTCGGACATGGACGAACGCGAAGAATTGTTGGCAGCCATTTGCGAAGAAAACTCCGCCTCGATGGAGGATTTGACCGAGCAATATGGCCCCGAAAGCTTTGGCAACCACGAAGCAGTCGACCGAATCTACGTGACCGAAGCGAACTGGAGCGAGCATATCGCCAGTCACCCGGCGATCCTGCTGGACGCGAAGGCCTATGAGATGGCTGTTAAAATCAGCGAAATGATGGCTGAATTGTACGATCACTTGGCCGTGAAAGATTAAACGGCTAATTGGTAGGGCGAAAGCTGCAGCATCCGATGTATCGATGCTGTAGCTAATCTTCTTCATCCCCAGTGTTGTACCGCTGCCGGGTCTGCGGGACGTCTTGTCCGGCATGCAGCTGTGCTAATGTGTGTTGCAATATCGTCGGCAAATCGGACTCCGACAGGTCGTCGGTGGAGAAAATCTTGGCGGTACAACGGGATAGGTTTTCCCGATCGCCGCCAAATTCATCGGCATCGACCAGTAGCAAGACGCCTGTCTGTCGCCGCAAGAGCATCTCGTCCATGAATTCCATGGGGGTCAACTCGGCGAGCATGGCTTCCAGCTTATTCTTGGCGACCTTGATGCGCTGGGCCCGGTTTTTCTTTTCCCATTCGATCAATTCCGAGAGTTCTCGTGCGGAAACCTCTTCGTTGAATTTGATGCCGAGTTTTTTTCCCTCTCTTTTTTGGGCTTCCGTGGCAACCGGTGAGTTCCGCAAGATCACCGTCGAGTCGCCCCGGTCTTTATCGTTGGACTTTTCGGATTTCTTTTTTCCGTTGGAATCGGATACCGCATCTGCACTAGGTACGCGGATCGCCTGTTTGCAGCCGGGACACGAGATCTTTTTGCCGGCATACTTAGCCTTGGCTTTGATCGTGTTTCTACAGTGTTTGCACTTAAAGCGGATCAGGTCGTCCGACATCGTTTGCACTCGGCACTCCCGTTAAAGTCACTCGTTCCCTGGGTGAGGCCACATCTTTTTCACCGAAGCCGACAGCAACTGAGTTTAGATAGAGCCATTAGCCGAACGCATCTTTTTGGGTTTATGTTCGCTCGAAAACAGCGAAATTAGAGAAGGATTACCGTTTCTTCACACTTGCTTCGACTTTCGTTCCTGAGTCTGCCCCTCCTGCATCGCTAAGGCTTCGCCTGTTATGTTAATTTTGTGGCCTTTTGGCCCCGGCAAACGACTTCCTAGTAATAGGAAGGACCGCCCGGCGTTGAAGCGAAATCGGTAGGAAAACGATAGGTTGTGAAGATGGCGATGACCCCAATGATGCAGCAGTACCACGAAGCAAAGAATGCTTGTGGTGACGCGATCTTGCTGTTCCGCATGGGTGACTTCTACGAGTTGTTCAATGACGATGCAGTCACGGCTTCCAAGGTCCTGGGAATGACCCTGACCAGCCGGGACAAAGGAGAGAACGCCACACCGATGGCTGGCTTTCCGCACCATCAACTCGATTCATATCTCGCCAAGCTTATCCAGCAGGGCTACCGCGTTGGTATCTGTGATCAGGTGGAAGATCCCAAGCAGGCCAAGGGGATCGTCAAACGCGAAATCACACGCATTCTTTCTCCCGGCACCCTCACCGACGACTCTCTACTGAGCCCCAAGGAAAGCAATTTTCTGGCGGCCGTTTTATGCGATGGCGACCACGCCGGCATTAGCTGGATCGAACTATCGACCGGGCGTTTTCTGGCTGGTGTTTTCTCGACGGCCAGACTTGCCGACGAACTCGCACGAATTGCCCCGTCGGAATGTTTGCTTTCTGAAGGGACCGACGCGCTGCCCAAGCACATGAATGGGCAATTCCTGCAAACGCAGCGACCAGCCTGGGCATTTGGCGGGAAGTCGGCAGACGAGAAGCTTTCGAAACACTTCGAGGTAAAGAGCCTGGATGGATTCGGCTTCGAAGAGGGAGACCGCCTGGCGATCCGTGCCGCCGGGGCGATTCTCGATTATTTGCAAGAGACGCAGCGCGGCTCGCTAGAGCATGTCCAGTCACTTATCAGCTACCGACAGACCAACGCCGTTGAGATCGACGAAGCGACGCGGCGATCGCTGGAGCTAACCCGAACTATTCGCGATCAACGCCGCGATGGGACCCTGATTTCGGTCCTGGACCGTTGCCGGACGCCGATGGGTAGTCGCTTGATGGCCGACTGGTTGGGAAGCCCCTTGGCATCGGTCGAGCCTATCTGCGAGCGTCACGATGCCGTCGAGGAATTGAAGAGCGATCTGTCATTGTCCGAGTCACTTGGCGATGCATTGGCAGGCGTTTACGACCTGCAGCGACTGCTGACACGTGTTACCACAGGCCGCGCAAGCCCTCGTGACCTTAGTTTTGTCGCACGCACTCTGGCCAAGCTTCCGCGGATTAAGGCCAAAGTGACATCTCGAAAGAGTAAGTTGATAGGACAGATCGAGAGCCAGATCGATCTGTGCCCCGAAGTGCACGATAAGTTAGCCGCTGCGTTGATTGAGGATTGTCCACTGACAACGGCCGACGGTGGATTCATCCAAGATGGCTATCACGCCAAGCTGGACGAGCTACGCGGACTCGCCGCCGGTGGGAAACAGTGGATTGCCAACTATCAGGCCGAAGAGAGCGAAAAGTCCGGCATTCCCAACATGAAGGTAGGGTTCAACAGGGTCTTCGGCTACTACATCGAGATTACCAATACCCATCGCGATAAAGTCCCCACGTACTTTCATCGCAAGCAGACGCTCAAGAATGCTGAGCGATATATTACGCCGGAGCTAAAAGAGTATGAAGAGAAAGTTCTGTCGGCCGACGAAAAGGCGAAAACGCTTGAGCTTGAAATTTTTGCGGAACTCCGTGAACTGGTGCAGGCAGCAGCCGATCGACTGCGCAGTACGGCGACGGCTTTGGCCAACCTGGACGCGTTGGTTTCGCTGGGCAACCTGGCACGAGATCGCAATTACTGTCGTCCCAAGATCGACGACGGCAAAGAGCTGGCGATCGTCGATGGCCGTCACCCAGTGCTGGACGTGACCGAGGAAGCAGGCACGTTCATCCCTAACGACACGATGCTCGGTGGTG
Source organism: Bremerella alba (assembly GCF_013618625.1). NCBI lineage: Bacteria > Pseudomonadati > Planctomycetota > Planctomycetia > Pirellulales > Pirellulaceae > Bremerella > Bremerella alba. Next base: position 42,939 of record NZ_JABRWO010000014.1, read on the forward strand.
AGGATGTTGATGATATCGCCATCATCACCGGTCCTAACATGGCAGGTAAAAGTACCTACATTCGTCAGGTTGGGCTCATTGCGATCATGGCACAGATGGGGAGCTTTGTCCCGGCCAAGGAAGCTCGGGTCGGCATCGTCGATCGCGTCTTCGCACGGGTAGGGGCGAGCGATGAGCTCTCGCGTGGTCAGAGTACCTTTATGGTCGAGATGACTGAAACGGCTCGGATTCTCAATACGGCGACCGAGCGCAGCTTGGTCATACTGGATGAAATCGGGCGGGGGACCAGCACCTACGACGGTGTTTCGTTGGCGTGGTCGATTGTTGAGTACATCCATGATCGAATTGGTTGCCGAACGTTGTTCGCCACGCACTATCACGAGCTTGCCGACTTGTCCCAGTCGCTCGAGCGAGTGACGAACTTGAACGTGGCGGTGAAAGAATGGGACGACAAGATCATCTTCCTGCATAAGATTGTCGCCGGAGCCGCGGACAAGAGCTACGGGATTTATGTGGCTCGCTTGGCCGGTATCCCGAACGACGTCAACGAACGTGCCAAGCAGATCTTGGCTCAATTAGAGCAGGAACATTTAGATCCGGAGGGTCAGACGAAAATCCGACCCAAGCGAGACCGGCATCCTAAGACCGATCTTCAATTGACCTTTTTCGGACCGAGCGAACATCCGGTCGTCGAAGAGATTCGCCAAGCCGATTTAAGTGGCCTGACGCCACTGGATGCGTTTCAAAAATTGATCCAGTGGCAAAGTGAACTGAAGAAGCCGGCGAACTAGGCACCTTTGCGATGGGTAGGCATCTTCGCCCCGGTTTCCTGACGCCACGCTTTAAGCTTCGCGTGTAGCTTGGCGACGAGGTCCGGCTTCTTGGCAGTAAGGTCGTTCTGTTCTCCGATATCGTCGGACAAGTTGTAAAGTTCGAGATGGCCATCTTCGTAGAACTCGATCAGCTTCCAATCCCCATCGCGAACGGCAGACGATGGTGAACCCCCTTGATTGCCGTAGTGAGGGTAATGCCAGAAAATCGCACCTCGCTCGAATTCGTCACCTTTCAAAACCGGCGCGAAGCTCGTGCCGTCGATTGTCAGATTTTTTGGAACGTCGATGCCTGCGATTTGCAGCATGGTTGGGAAGAAGTCGACACTGCTGACAATCTGCGAAGTCTCGGTGCCGGCTTTCGTAGTGCCTGGCCAGCGAACGATCATGGGTTCGCGAATGCCCCCTTCGTAGATCCAACCTTTGCCGGCACGCAGCGGCAGGTTACTGGTCGGGTGTCCTTCCGAGGTCGACAAGCCACCGTTGTCGGACATGAAGATGACAACCGTATCTTGGGTTAGGCCAAGCTCGTCGACGCCGTCGAGCACCTTGCCGACGGCCTGGTCCATGGCATCGACCATGCCGGCGTAAACCGCGTGCTCCTGAACGAGACGCGCTTTCCGCTGGCCTTCCTTTCCCCAGATTTCTCCGTGTTTGAGCGTTTCCTTTTTCTGTAGATACTTTTGCTTGAGGTCTTCGCGCGACATCAACGGAGTATGCACGGAATAGAAGGAGAGATAAGCTAAAAACGGTTGATCCTTGTTCTCGGTCATGAACTTGACCGTTTCCCTGGCCAGGCGATCTGGCAGATGTTCGCCGTCGGGGCCATCTTCCAAGCGTGGATTGCCATAGGGAGAGAAATACCTCTTGCCGCCGTAAGGGCCACCACGATCGATGCCCCCTTGGTTGACGTCGAAGCCTTGATGCTCAGGCCAGTACTCTTTGCTACCCAGGTGCCACTTGCCAGCAAAGAAGGTTGCGTAGCCGTTCTTTTTGAGGATCTCGGCGATCGTGGTTTCGTTGTGGGCAAGTTGCATTTCGTACGGTGCCGGTAACATCTTGGTCTTGCGGTTCCAACGCTCTGGCTGAGGAGCACCGATGAAGTCAGTCACACCGGTTCGAGTAGGGTAGCGTCCGGTGAGAATGCTCGCGCGTGTCGGAGAGCAAACCTGGCAGGCCGCATAGGCATCGGTGAATTTCAGCCCGCTTGCGGCTAGTTTGTCGACGTTGGGCGTTTCGTAAAATGAACTTCCGTAGCAACCAAGGTCGGTCCAGCCGAGATCATCGACCAGGAAGAAAACGAAGTTAGGTTTTCGCTGTTCGGCTGACGTCGTTTGAGGGACCAGCAGAATCGCCAAGGCAGAAAGCAAGATCGCGAGCGTTCGCATGGATAAGATCTCATTGCGTGAGAGAAAAAACGGACAGATGAAAACGAAGCAGCACGTTCATTGTGCTTTAGGTTTTTGGACGCGTCAAACTAACGCAGGCGGTACGGGGCTGGATCGATATGGGGTGGTAATCCATCGAGCATCTGCCACGCCAGCTTTCCGGTGCCGGCCCCCATCGAAAGCCCCAACATGCTATGCCCCGCGGTGATCAGTACATTGTTGAACTTGGGGGCAAAGTCGATGTACGGCAGGTCATCAGGGGTCATGGGACGCCAGCCGTACCATTGCTCGAAGGTCTCTTCCGTAAACGGTTCTTTGAGGTAGTCGGAAGCTCCTTTCTTCAGCAGTGCCAAGCGTTTGGGATTGATGCTGGCGTCGTACCCACCGAACTCCATCGTCGAACCCAGCCGATAGCCATCTTGAAAGGGAGTCACGCCAACGCGGCGTTCTTCAAGCAACATCGGGATTTGGGGGCAGATCGACGGACGCGCCATGGTGATAGAGTAACCTTTGCCCGGCTGAATTCGCAGAGTGCATCCCAGTTGCCGGTTAAAAAAAGGACTCCAGGCCCCTGTCGCAACCACGTAGCGATCAGCGGTCAACTCTTCCTTTCCGCACCGTATCGCTTTCAGTTTGCCTCCTTCACCCAGGAAGTCGGTAACTTTGTGCTGTTCGAGAAAGTTCACACCTAGCCGCTGGAGAATTGCCTTCCAAGAGCTGAGCAGCCGATCGGGTCGTAGATGGGCATCGTTGGGGTAATGCCAGGCACCGGCAACGGTTTCCTTCAGGGCAGGCTCCAACTGCTGCAGTTCTCCTTGGGCATACGGGACCGACATGACGCCGAACTCTTCCGTTACCCACTGAGCGATCTCCGCGAACTCGTCGAAGTGGTGCTGATCGTTAAAGACAAATAGCAGGCCACGTTTCTCCCAATTGCAGTCCAGGCCTTCCCCTTCGATTAACTCCTCGTAGAGTTGCCGCGAAGAATCAAGCAATGCATGCTTACCCCGAGCAGCCTTCTTCATCTGCGACTCGTTGCAATTCCACCAAAACCGCAGCAGAAAACTCCAGAGTGATGGGGATAGCCGGGGGCGAATATAGAACGGCGATTCGCTGCTGAGCATCGACAGCATCGTCGGGCCGATCAAGCCTGGCTTGGGAATCGGCGGAACATGACTCGGAGAGACGTACCCGCAGTTCGCATGCGAACAGGCCCCGCCATGGCGGCCCTGGTCTACGATCGTGACCTTATGGCCAGCCTTGGCTAAATAATATGCGGTCGCCGTGCCAACGACACCTCCGCCAATCACAATGGTCGAGCTACTCAACGTGGGACGCTTTCTGAGGGGATCAAACTCTCGACTGGTTTGCAAACATGCGAGTCGAGTACTTTAAGGGCATTGCTTTTGGCTAAAGCCGAACGTGAGCGGATCGGTCGGGTCAATAATGACTTTCGTTTCCGCAGTGACGAAGGCCTCGCCCATGATGCGCGGAAGGATCTTATCGCCTTGCCAGGCGTAAGATCCTTCAAACAGACTGCCGGTGACCGACTCTTGTCTCCATACCTGGTTAGGTTCTAGCTTGCCAGCGGCGGCCAGGCAGGCAAGCTTGGCGCTGGTTCCGGTACCGCACGGAGAACGGTCGTATTCACCTCCTGGGCAATCGACGTAGTTCTTTGAATGAGCGTCTTCTCGGTTAGGCGGGCCAAATAATTCGACGTGATCAATCAGGCCGCCGTTTTCTCCGTGAATGCCTTGAGAGTCGATCGTGTGGCGAATCTCCCGACAACATCTGTCCAACTCGGCGACGTTATTCAGTGAAATCTCTAAACCGTGATCGGCGCACAGGTAAAACCAGTTTCCGGCGAATGCGATATCTCCGGTTACGGTTCCAAAATTGTTCGTAGCGACTGGCACGTTCGTCTGGTAGCGATAACTGGGAACATTCACAAACGATACTCGGTTATCTTCATGCAGCGTGAACACCACATCACCGGAAATGGTTTCCAGTAGGTGCTCGCCGGGCGAGATCTTACCTAAATAGGAAAGTGTCGCTGCGACTCCGATCGTGCCGTGGCCGCACATTCCGAGATAGCCAACATTATTAAAGTACACAACTCGGGCAACTGCTTCCGGGTTTTGGGGATGCAGCAGAAGTGCCCCGACCATGGCCTCGTACCCGCGAGGCTCGTGGGTCAAGGATGTTCGCATCCAGTCGTGTTCTTTCTGGAGTTCCTGAATTTGCTCGGCAATCGTTGTTGTGGAAAGGCCCGGCGCGCCACCGATAATGGTTCTTGTAGGCTCCCCCCCGGTATGGGAGTCGATGACGCTCAGTTCAACGCGGTCAGTAGGCAAAGCCATGTTGCATGGTTTCCAGGGGACGTAAATCAAAGGGATCGGGGATGAATCCAAATATATCATAAGGCGCAGGAAGCGAAAATCGAAGCGGGATATGCCTGGATCGATCTTTATAGATGTGCACAATTCGGAATAATTTCACTGCCAGGGTAAAACGTATTCCTGCAAGATTGCCCCTCACCTCGACGTTTCACGCGTAAACCGTAGACCTCAAGCTAGTTTCTACGAATTCAAGGGTTCAGCTATTATGGGAATGTGGATTCAATCGCTTCTCTATTTCGTGCTGCGAAGACTCCTGCATCGCCGCTACCAAGTGGAAGTGAAGGGGCTCGAAAAACTGGAAGCCTTGGAAGGGCCGATCCTGGTTTTGCCGAATCATCCAGCTTTCGTCGATCCACCGACGGTGCTGAGCCATCTTCGATTTGGGAAGTCGCTTCGTCCGTTGGTTTTTACCGACACGTACCGGAGCCCGATTTTCTATCCGTTTATGAAGATCATTGACGCGTACGAGGTGCCGAACCTGAAGTCCCATAGCCGTGATGCCCATGCCAAGACGAGTGAATTAATTGACAAGGTCGCCGGGGAACTGCAGCAAGGGCAGAACTTCCTGATTTATCCCAGTGGACGTTTGCAGCGACAGGGATATGAAGTCGTCGGCGGAGCGCGAATCGCTTATGAGTTGCTGGAACGCGTCGAAAAGGTGAATGTCGTCCTTGTCCGAACACGCGGCTTGTGGGGAAGTCGGTTCGGTTGTGCTCAGGAAGGCGACGTTCCGACGCTGGGCAAGAATGCGTTGGCATCGCTAGGGTGGGTTCTCGCGGGTCTCGTCTTCTTCTTGCCTAAACGCAAAGTGACGCTCGAAGTGGTTCCGGTCGATCGCGACTCGCTTCCTATGGAAAGCAAGTCGGCACTGAATCGTCACCTGGAAGCGTTCTACAACGCCGACGGTGGAGAAGAGCCTAAGTACGTGCCGTATAGCTACCTGTTGGGTCCTCGCGATTTCGATTTCGATTCGGTCAATAAAACGTCTGACATCGACGTGAGCGCGATCTCGCCGGACGTGATCGCCGAGGTTTACGAGATACTTGAGCAACGCTTGGATCGAAAGCTTGATCATAATGAGAAAGAACCTGGCACAACGCTCGATCTGATCGGGCTCGATAGCTTGGAACGCATGGATCTGGCCCTGGAATTAGAGCAACACTTCGGGTTTCGTAGCGATCACGTGCCAGCGACGGTCGGCGAATTGTGTCTGTTAGCAGGGGGCCAGGCATCAAGCGATGAAGTGCCGCTGGAAGTACCGGAACATTGGGACGACATTCGTAAATCGGCTTCCGATCATCCGGAAGTTCTCGCGGAAACCATTGCCGAGGCGTTCGTGCGGCGTGCCCTCAAAAGCGCAAACAACCCTGCTGTGGCCGATCCTCTTTCCGGATGCCTGAGCTATCGAAAGCTGCTTATCGGGGCGACGCTGCTGGCCAAGCGGATTGCCAAACTCGATGGCGACGCCGTGGGAGTCATGTTGCCGGCTTCGGTTGCGGCCGATTCGGTGCTATTGGCAGCGTCGATCGCTGGCAAGTTACCGGTCATGCTCAATTGGACGACCGGGCCTGCGGGGCTTAAGCACGCGTCTGAAAAGTTAGGCGTTAAGCACGTCATTACCTCGCGCCGCTTCATGGATCGGATCGGGGTCGAAATGGATGACGTCGAGATGTTCTTCCTCGAAGATGTTCGCGAGGATATCTCGACCCTGGAAAAGCTGCAGACGCTTGTCGCCACGTACGTTACCCCTGGTTCGTTCCTCCGAAATCTGCCCTAGCCCAGTGCTGATGACCCGGCCGTGGTGCTGTTCACGTCGGGGTCCGAAAGTCTTCCCAAAGCGGTGCCCCTTTCGCACAAAAATTTGATTGCCAACATGCGGGGTGGTATCGATCATATGAACTTCCACCGCAGTGATACGCTTTTGGGGTTCCTGCCGCCGTTTCATAGCTTCGGTCTAACGGCCACTGCGCTGATGCCTATTTTGTCTGGCATTCGCGTCGTCCATCATGCCGACCCGACCGACGCTCGGATGCTGGCCCGGGTTATTGCCGCCTACAAGCCAACACTAATGTTCGCTACGCCGACCTTCTTGCAGTACATCGTAAGCAGCAGCGAGCCGGGGGAACTCGATTCGCTGCGTCTCGTATTGGTGGGGGCGGAAAAATGTCCGACAGCGCTGTACGAGCGAACGATGGCGATCTTGCCGGAGTTGGACTTGCTGGAAGGTTATGGCATTACCGAGTGCAGCCCGGTGGTCTCTGGCAATCGGCCTGGTAACAACAAACCGGGGACCATTGGCCTGTCGATCAATTGCGTCGAAACGGTGGTTGTCCATCCGGAAACACACAAGCCGTTACCGCAAGGAGAGACCGGCTTGCTGCTGATACGAGGGGCATCAGTCTTTAATGGCTACTACAAACATGACAAGCCGCAACCCTTCTTGGACTTCGATGGCCACCGGTGGTACAACTCCGGCGATCTTGTCTCGAAAGATGAAGATGGCTTTATCCAGTTCCGTGGACGCATGAAACGCTTCCTGAAAATCGGCGGCGAGATGGTGAGTTTGCCAGCCTTAGAGGCCCCTTTGGCAGAAAGATTTCCGGCCGACGAGGAAGGTCCTAAGGTGGCCGTCGAAGGGATCGAGCAGGATGGTGGACGATGTATTGTTCTCTTCACGACCCAGGAGATCACGGTGCGCGAAGCCAACGATTGCTTGAAAGCAGCCGGTTTTCAAGGAATTATGCGATTGGACGAAGTCCGTAAGGTCCAAGAGATTCCTGTGCTGGGAACCGGTAAGACGAATTATCGACAGCTCCGGGCCTGGATTGAAGAAGCCAATGAGGTGACCTCGGATTCCTAAGACCTGCTCGGGGATAACAGAAAGGTTACATGCGGTGAATGTTCCCATATGTCCCTGAGTGGCCGTTTTAAACCGGGCTGATCAACTGAATCACTTCATCTTGGCCGGAAACCGAACCTACCAACAGGCGTTCTGCATTATCGCTTGTCTCTCGCACGGCCTTCACGCGAACCTTGTCCCCCGGTAGAAAACTCATCTCGTAGCCGGCGTGATACGAGACAAGCGGAATTCCGATGGTAGTTTCATACTGCGAGGGAAAAAGCAAGCTGTCATCGCGTCCGCTGATTTCAAGCTCGCATTGTTGGGGTTGTTGAACAATAAATGGATTCTTCCGCTCGGGGATCCACAACACCTCTTCGTCGGTCAGAACACCGCGAATGCTGAAGCGTGTTCCACGATAGGATCCTTGATTTCCCTTGCGCTGGAGCATTACTTCAAAGGTCTGATCATCGACAGCCGGGGGACGCTGCACGGATTGTTCGTCGATGCGCTGGAAGTCATCGAACTTGAATAGCTGGTGCGATGTGGTTAGGAAACGCGTGACGACTTCGCTTCCATAGATGACGAGGTCGATGTCTGAGTTCTCGTTGCCAGTGCCCCAGAGCAGTGAATCGGTGATTCCGATTTCTGATGCCGGAACATCACAGTGCGCAGCGAGGATGTGAATTAGCTCGACAGCCATTGCATGCAGTCGGGAATCGTGCTCCGACTCGGCCAATAAGTGTCGCGTACGCTCTAGAGGTTTGAGGTGCTGCTGGATGCTGGCGAGGGGGACACGAATCTTGTCATCGACGTACGCTGGAAATGAGTCGCTCAGGAAGCGGGCCGCGTCGTGGTAGCTGCCGAGCCATTTCTTTCCATTTGCATATTTCAAGCCGGCGGTTACAAATCCCGCGTCATGCTGGTCTCCCAGGACGTTGAAGATTAACTCGTCTTTGGTAAGCAGATAGTCTTTGTCGCGATACATGATGTGGCTCTCTGGTTAGGGGGAGTCCCATTGTAAACCGTGAGCGTGTGGTTCAGATTAAAGATTGTGGAAGTCAGGCAACACAGGCACAAGAGGTAGTCGGATGACGCGATTGACGTTTCACGGAGCGGCGGAAACGGTTACGGGATCAAAATATCTGCTTGAAGCAGACAATGCAAAGGTCTTGATCGACTGTGGATTATTTCAAGGGTACAAGCAGTTGCGACTACGCAATTGGGATCCGCTTCCATTCGCGGCCGACTCGCTCGATCGAATCGTGCTTACGCATGCTCACATCGATCATACCGGCTATCTTCCGAGAATCGTTAAAGATGGATACCACGGTCCGATTCTTTGTACACCAGGCACGAAGCGGCTCACGGAACTCTTGCTGTTAGATTCGGCTGAGAACCAAGAACGTGACGCCGAGTACTTCAACTACAAAGGCTTGTCGAAACATAAGCCTGCATTACCGCTGTACGATCCCCAAGATGCTCGCAAGGCTATCAAGCAGTTGAAGGCCAAGCCAAGGTCAGAGTGGCACCAGGCGGCCGGCCCAATCTGGATTCGGTTTCACGACGCCGGACATCTGTTAGGGTCGAACATGATTGAAGTCGAGATTCGTAATCAGGATCCTCCGCTGAGGCTCCTGTTTTCCGGCGATGTTGGACGCTACGACGCCCCGCTGTATCACGACCCCCACGAACCGCCGCGTTGTGACTTTTTGATCTGCGAGAGCACCTATGGAAATCGCGATCATCCGGAAGGAGACGTTCTTGACTCGTTGGAAACAGCGATGAATGAAGCGATCGAACGCGGAGGCGTGATTATGATGGCTTCGTTTGCCGTCGGAAGATCACAGCAGCTGATCTATTTGCTTCAGGTGTTGATGCATGATGGTCGGATTCCCAAGATCCCGATTTACCTAGACAGTCCCATGGCGATCGATGCCACGGAGATTTTCCGCGATTTCGCCGAAGATCACGATCTAGCCGAAGGCAGATTGAACGGCCCGGAGAGCGTGTTGAATGCTCCGAACGTGCATATGGTGCGCAGTTCCAAGCAGTCGAAGGATCTGAACAAGGTTAAGGGACCAGCCGTTATCATTGCTTCGTCTGGCATGATGACCGGCGGGCGGATACTTTTTCACTTGCGGCAACGTCTGCCGTGGCCACAAAACACACTGCTTGCCGGTGGCTTCATGGCAGCCGGCACGTTGGGCCGCAGGATCCAGGAAGGGGAGAAGACCGTTCGCATTCATAAAAAGGATGTACCGGTGAACGCACACTTGGCGTCGATTTCAGGCCTGAGTGGCCATGCCGGTCAGAGTGAACTGTTGCAGTGGGTTTCGGGACTTCCGAAACCGAAACTAGTCTTTCTGACCCATGGCGAGCCGGAAAGTGCCTCAGTGTTATCAGGCCTGATGCGTCGACGGTTTGGCTTTCGCACGCTCATTCCACGAATGGGAGAATCTTTCGAATTAGAAGAGCAAACATGATGAACCCTCACGAAGAAGAAAACCTCGAACAAATCATGAATTCGCCCAGCTATGTTCTGCCAGAGCTGGATACCGACTTTCTCCAAAGTGAGGAAATGCGCGGTTTGCGGATGCAGTTAGAGTACACCAAGCCGGAGTTGTACTTGCGGCGAAAGAAGATCAACTCGACGATCATCCTCTTTGGCGGAACGCAGATTGTCGAAGAGTCGAAAGCCCGAGAACAACTCGACCGATTGAAGCTTCAACGCGAGCAAGAAGGAGACCGTCCTCAGCTTGAGCGAGCCATTCATCGGGCCGAACGGCAATTGGCCAAGTCGAAATACTATGACGAAGCCCGCGACTTCGCCTCGCTCGTCTCACGGCATTCTTATAACAACAATCGCTACGATCACGTGATCGTTACTGGGGGTGGTCCCGGAATTATGGAAGCCGGCAATCGGGGTGCCTACGACGTGGGCGCACCCAGCATCGGGCTAAACATTACCTTGCCGGAGGAGCAACACCCCAATCCATATATCACGCCGGGCCTATGCTTCATGTTCCATTATTTCGCCATGCGGAAAATGCACTTCCTCATGCGAGCCAAGGCCTTGGTGGTGTTTCCTGGTGGATTTGGAACATTCGACGAACTGTTCGACGCTCTGACACTTCGCCAAACCGACCGGATGCAGGCCATCCCCATCATTTTGTATGGCAGCGACTACTGGAAGCAGGCGATCAATTTCGAGTTCCTGGCCGATGAAGCGGTCATACGGGATGAACATATGGATCTCTTGAGCTTCGCCGACTCGCCGACCGAGGCCTGGAAGATCATCCAAAAATTCCACGAAGCGAATCCCGAAGCCAAGGTGATCGCGCCATGATTAGCGGCAAGCAAAGAACTTTCGGCGACGTTCGACCGGTAGCCCTAGTTACCGGCAGTGCAAAACGAGTGGGACGCGTGATCGCGCAGCACCTCGCCGATTGCGGCTACCGAATTGCGGTGCATGCGAATACTTCTATGGATGAAGCCCATTGCTTTGCCAAAAGCCTGAAAGAGCAGGGGACCGAGGCTAGTGCGTTTCAAGCCGACCTGACTAGCGAAGCGTCGATCAGAGATATGGTTGATAAGGTCCACTTTTATTTCGGTCGGATCGATGTCCTGGTGAACTCTGCGTCCATCTTCTTTCCAACACCGCTCGACGAGTTGAAGACGCACGACGTCGAGTCATTGTTTCAAGTGAATACGTTTTCGGTGCTCCTTTGTAGTCGTTTCGTCGCCCAGCGAATGCAGGAACAGGCCACCGGCGGAGCGATTGTGAACATCGCAGACTGGTCAGTGGTGCGACCGGCCAAGGGATTCTCGGCTTACATTGCCAGTAAGGGCGTTCTGGTAACGTTGACGAGGAGTTTGGCCATCGATCTGGCTGCCGAGAATCCGGCCATTCGCGTTAATGCTGTGTTGCCAGGACAGGTTCTCTTGCCGGAAGGATCGAGCGACGCGAAGCGTCAGGCCGCCATCGATGCGACGCTCGTTAAGCGTATGGGCGAACCAGAGGATATCGCCCAGGCGGTCCATTTCTTGGTTGAAAGCCCCTTCGTGACGGGTGTTTGCTTGCCAGTTGATGGCGGTCGTACGGTCTTCGGCGGACAATTTGCCGACGCTAGCGTTCACTGAATAGGCAATGCTTCTCCCACTGTCGGCGGGGTAGTGCCAGCAGAATCCTCTGAAATCGGCGCTGTGTCCAATTGGCGATTGTTCTACAATCCCGCCGCGACTTTCCGTGGGCAATCGGAAAGGATCCGAGAAATTTCATCAGGAAGTGTTCCATGCGAGTTCGAGTTTTGCTGAACAAAAGTTGCTGGTCCGCGCTATTTGCGGCTTCTGCTGGGCTGACTTTGGCCGGTTGCGGCGGCGGTGAAGCGAATCCACCAGCGGTGAGTATTGAACAATCGGGTAGTCCATCTGCCCCCGCTTCGACTCCGGCCCAACAACCGTCGGTTGAAGTTACGGCTTCGAATTCTGTAGAAGCTGCGACAAATCCTGCTACGGCCGATCCGGGGCACCCGCAGGCTCCATCACAGCCGTCGACTCCTGCTCAGTTGACTTCTACCCAGCAGGCACCAGCGAGTAACGCTCCGCGGAATACCCCCCAGGTCGCAGCCGCACCAACAGAAGGTGCTGCGGACATGCAAATTAATGCCGGTGCGAACCAAGCCGCTGGTCAGCCAGAACTTCCTCCACCGCTTACCGCAGCCGAATTGGCGGCGGAAATGGATCTGAACAACGTGCCCGATGGAACGGCCACGGAACTATTGACCTACATGAACAATCTGACGGCCGTCCCGTTTCCAGATAACGCCACGCCGCAGGAACTTCGTCAGTTTGCGACCCAGATTTACTCCAACGTAATTACGGCTTCCGATAAGCTGTTGTCCAGCCAAGAAGCTAATTCCGAAGAACGTCGCAACGCGGTTCAGTTTAAATTTAATGCCTACGAAATGCTGATACAGATCCTTCCGAATCAGGCAGAGCAGATTCGTCAGGAACGTATTCAATTCGCTCAGAACATCTCGCAAGCGAAAGATCCGGAAGTCTCTCGTTTTGCTCGCTTGTTCCTGTTCGAGCAGATGTTAGCTCAGTTTGCTGCCGGCGAGCCTTCGCTGTTTCAGCCTGTGTTGGAAGACTCTCGATACATCATCGAAGACCCCAATGCCGACGTCATGCACTTTGGTGTCGCAGAGAACGCAGCGACCGTATTTGCTCGTATGGGGCATACCAATGAAGCGGTGTCGATCTTGACCATGATGAAGAATTCCTTCGCCGGGACTAAGGACGAAAAGCTGGCTGCTCGTACTGCTGAATTGGACGACATGATCATGCAGTACAAGATTCTCGGTACGATGATGGCCGCCGCGAACGGCGATGAAGCCGCCGAGGATCAACTAGTCGCAGCGATTCGGACCTGGATCGCGACCAAGCCGAAGGAAGACCTCGAGCCGCTCCAGATGCTGTCGACCATCGAAATGCAGATGGAAGATTACCGGAAGATGCAAGTTGCACGGAAATTGGCCAACTTGATGCTTGAGTTCTACGGCAATCACCCGGATCCGCAGGTCGTTGAATCGGTCAAGATCTCGGTTGCTAATGCAGAAAAACGCACCGGTTTGATCGCCAAGCCGTTTGTTGTCGAAGGCAACAACTTGAACGGCACACCTTTCGATTGGAGCCAGTACAAAGGGAAGTGGGTGCTGGTCGACTTCTGGGCTACCTGGTGTCCGATTTGCCTGGAAGAGATGGAAGGCATCAAGCAGGTCTATCAGAAGTACCGCGCCAAAGGCTTTGAAGTGGTTAGTGTTAACCTGGACGACGACCCACGTGCGCGAAGTGCCTTCTTTCAAAGCAATGCCTTGCCTTGGCCGACGGTGGTCAGTGCAGATCCTGATAACGCCGGCTTCAAAGACCCTAATGCCCAACGCTGCGGCATCGAGGCCTTACCGTTTCTGGTCTTTGTTGGTCCAGATGGAACCGTCGTGGAAATCAACCCACGAGGAGAACGTTTGGAAGAGTTGCTACAAAGTGTCCTGAACCAAGGGGCCGGAGGCGTCGGGACCCTATCTAGTCCAACGGTAGGCGCCATGCAGCAAGTTCCGGGAGCTACTGCTCCGGCTAATCGTGGCCAAGTGCAGCCCCCCCAACAGGTTCCGGCAACTGCTGACAGCGACGTGAGCTTGAAGGTCGTCCGCTAAGCTGCCCAGGGACGTTAAGTAAAAATCGGTTATCAAAGGCCACGGATCATGTTAATCCGTGGTTTTTTTATTTGGGGGTGAGATAGAACACCGTTCGCACACGACAAAGGGGTAACTCTATAATGAAAGTTGCCCATTAACATTCTCACCCACAGGAGAGTCTTCCATGTTCACCAAGTGGATTACCGGTCTAAGTATTCTAGCCATCGCAGTCTTGGCTTCACCCATCATGGCTGCCGAGTTGAAAGTCGGGGACAAGGCGCCCGAATTTTCCTTGAAAGGTGAAGGGGCCGACACGGTGAACTTGACTGATTTCAAAGGAAAGAAGCTGGTCCTCTCGTTCAACCGCGCTAACTGGTGCCCGTTCTGCATGAAGCAAGTTGTCGACTTGCAGAAAAACTACGACGCGATCAAAGATCACGGCGCTGAACTGCTGATCGTCTGGCGCGAAGAAGCAACCGGTTCGGATGGGCTTAAGACGATCCGCGAACGCACCAATGCAACCATGCCGTTTGCGTTGGATTTGGAAGCCGAGAAGACCGGCGATTATAGCCCTGAAGGTTTCGATACCTACGTGATCGATGAAGAAGGCAAGATCGCTGCCGTCTTGGATGGGACTAAGAAGAAACGTGCGATGAGTGATCTTATCATCGAGAGCCTTAAGAAGAACTAGTTCGTGTCCGCTCGGGGTGGCTCTTTCCCGGGTGGCGGCATCCAGGTGACTACCGGGGGCGTGTTCCCCTTGTAGTCACGAATGGCCAGCTCTTGCTTGACATAGTGCTGGGGTCGACGGCTTCCTGGAATGCGGAAGTTGTCTCCCTTTTGGAGGATGGGTCGTTTCTCTGGCGATTGTCCGTATTCAAAGTTGCCGGTCATTTCGACGGCTACCCAGCGATCGGTGCCGTCTTTGGTCTTGGTTAGAAATTCAGGATAGCAGTGGCCAGGAACCCAGACGGTTCTCGCTGGAACCTCACCAGCACGACAGAGGGCAACAAATAAGGTTGTCATTTCTTCGCAATCCCCACGGCCTTTATCCAACGCAGCGACCGCTCCCATCATGGGACCATTTTCGTAAGTCACATTCTGGTGCACAAAGTCGTAATACGCTTTCACTTGCTCCCATGGCGTGGCATCGGGAATCGCCAAAGAACTAGTTGCGTTGGTGATCTTCGCGTCCCGGCTCTCGATAAAAGGGCTGGGAAGTAGGTACTTGCGTTGATCGCGATCAAGATCTTTGCTCGCTGGTAGCGTCAGTTGCTCAGGCTCACTTGGCGGCGCTACGCCTTGCCGGTGCACTTGAAACCGGAGCAATACCTTAGCCGTATCTCTAGCCAGCAAGCGAGGTAAATCGACGCGAGCCTGACGTGTGCCATCGAGATCGACGAATCGTAAATTTGCCCCGGCAGGGTGGATCTCTTGATGGACAAGTTCAACTTGTTGATCTTCCCAATTCGAGGGAACGGGAAACGTCGCTGTGACACCCAGTGCCGGTCCAGAGACCTGCAGCGTGAATCCGGTCTCATAGGATTCGCCGTCGGTCAGCTTTGTCGGAGGCGTTTCGATCGCTCCAAACTGGCCCCACGCGTTCGGGCAAATCGCCAGGACAAGCACTGCCGCATGTAAGAGACACTTAGCCACCGAGCACCTCGCGGACGAATTCGACCTTTGGTTTTCCTCCACCACGAATAGCTTTGCCGCTTAGTCTTTCATTCACAAATCGCACTGCATCCTTACGGCCAGGAATACGGAAGTTATCCCCCTTTTGTACGATCACCGGATGGTCTGGCATTTCGCCAAACGCACGATCGCCGGCGACCCGGCAAGGATACCAATGGCCTTCCCCCTCTTCGTCTTCCAGGTAAAACTCGGCATAGCTGGAACTTGGGATCCATACCGTGCGAGCAGGAACATCCGCGGCACGGCAAAGAGCGATGAATACACCGGTGACATCCTCGAAGTCCCCTTTCTTGTCACGCAGTGCGGTGACGGCGTTGGTCGGCTTCATTGAGGTATAGGTGATATTCTCTCGAACCCAATCATAGATCGCCTCGACCTTCTCCCAATCGGATTCGATGTCTTCCACGATGTCGTTGGCCTGTCGGCGGATCTCACCGTGGCGTGACTCGATGTATGGGCTCGACCCCAAGTAACGTCGCATGGCTAAGGGAAGCCTTTTGGGAATCTTCAAGCCTGAAGTGTCTTCGGGGGGTGCGGCCGAGCGCCGTTCAACTTCAACCGTGATTAACGCGACAGCCGTTTGGCCAGGGTTAACGCGTGGAACGGTGATCATCATCTCTTTCACGGTTCCCTCGACCAGGCGATAACCGACTCGCCCAATTTCGGGTGAAATCTGTTCATCGGCTAGACGTACCGTTTGTTCTGGCCAATCGGCTGGTACCGGGATGGTTGCCGTCAGTCCGCCACAAGGACCGCCGACCGCTTCGATTTTAACGCCGACCTGGTACTTGGTGGTTTTCGAACTACCTAAGACCGTTGCGGACTTGGCTTCATCCGGCTGGACGTTATCGAACTGGGCCCATGCCGTTTGAGGGCAAAGGACACTTAGAATGAGCAGGGCAAAGGATGATCTGAGCATGAAACTCTGGTGAGGTTGGAAGATCGAAAGGGGTTCGTCTCTTCCATGAGAACCGTCAGGCAAGCATTCCTTTTCCCACCGCTCTCTACTCTATCTTAGTCAGACAGGACGTGGCGGAGTAATCTGGGGAACGGATTCCGGAGAGTTGCCTAATCGTTTGGGAGTTCTAAGAGCGGCAACTGTTGTGGCAGTCGTGCGGATTAAGCGGACTTCAACAAACAAGCCGGGAATCAAGTGGCATTCGATCCGAAAAGAACGTTAGCCAACAAAAAAAGCCGCCTCACTATCGAGTTTGACTCGACACTGAGGCGGCTAATTGACTGTGGGTCCCTTGATGGAACATCAAGGTGAATCGTTTAGCGGGCAGGGGCCGGCAAAATGGATTCCGGCGATACGATCATGGATGAACCTTCGTTGTACGAGCCTTCGTACGAGATGGTTGGATCGTAGGTGGTTACCGCAGGGCCGACTGATTCAACAGGTCCGCAGCAACCACTGTTGCTCGATTGACCGCCGAATAAATTACCCCCGCAGCGGCAACCGGCGGTCGCGGCGAGTAATGCCACGCACGTCAGTAATAGCGTAAAGCGCTTCATGGGAGTTCTCCTCATGGGAACGTTGCGACTGGGGAAATGAACTAAGTACAGGTTTGGCTGCCAAACACTACCCCACAAATAACGATGTGCAACTTCAACATGAGAAATTCCTGCAACATTGATTGTTGAAAAAAAGCATCACACCGCGTCTTTTAGATGGTAGAGTTACGGCGATGGATTGCGTGACCGCCAAACTCCCCCCAAACCAGCAACTTTGATGAACGCATACGCTTTGCCCACCTGCTCAGTTCGTTCTGGTCTGTTTGTTGCCATCTTAATGTTGGTATTCAGCGCGAACGTGTCTGCTGAATCGACCGGATTTCGTGAGACTCTCGATGGCTACCCGAGCGGCTACGCGTGTAAAGCGCCTCGCCCTGGCGACGAGATCTTTCTTGTCTCGACCCGTTGTCTGCCTGGCGGTTGCGGGTGGGAATTGCCCATCGAGAAAATCCAGGTCTCGCAGTATTTGCCTGGCGAAGGTTGGGTTTCGATCGACTGGGAGACCTTCACTCAGATGCCATCGCCTGGCGGACTAACAAGCGTTTACGTCCACGGCAACTGGATGAATACCTATTGGGCCGAACGTCGCGGGTGGGAAATGTACCACGAAGTGACGCGGAACCTTTCGATGGATCAGAAAATCCGACACGTCATGTGGTCGTGGCCGACTCAGGAAGAAGCCAAGCCGCTGCAAACGGTTCGAGAGCATGCGGTGCGTGCGGACGACGATGCCTACTACCTAGCGTCGTATCTAATGACCCTGCCAACCCAAGAGCAAGTTTCGATCTCGGCGTTCAGTTTGGGATCGCGTGTGGTAACGGGGGCGTGCCACCTGATGGCCGGTGGATCGCTGCGCGGACGGTCTCTTCCACCGCATGAAACGAACGAGCACGGTTATCGCGTGGCGATGTTTTCCTCGGGCGTGACCTATTCGGCGATCTATCCAAGTGGACGCAATGGTCAGGCTCTTGATGTGATCGATCGCATGTACAGTGCTTACAACAGTGCGGACAAGATTCTGCGTTTTTACCGCCTGGCCACCCAGCGCAAAGGGGATAAGTCGGCAGGATCCATCGGATTCAGTTTGACGCATGATCAACGGCATCAGGTCGAACAGGTCAACGCGGCCAATATCCTGGGAAAAGAACATAGCTGGGATAACGTAGTTCGGGCGTTCTGTTTGATGGAACGCGCTCGCGATTATTTGCAATGGCGTGACGTCTAGCCGCGGAAGTGCCTGGATTTAGTTCAGGGGTTGAACGCGAACCAGGCAAGCGCGCAGCAAAACACCGCGCTGCTGGGTGAATGCAACGCGGTGCTCCGTGTTGTTTGCTGTGCAATGGAAACGACTTAGTAGTCGTAGTCGCCTTCCAGAGCTTCTTGTTCGGCCTTGTAGGCTTCCATGGCATCCGATTCACGTTGCAGCTTGAATTCCGGTCCTTCGGAATAGTACTGAACGTCGTCGCTCATGTAGTAAGGGCTGGGCAGTGTCTGTCCACCGACATCCACTTGGCAACCGGTACCGGCCAGCAGAGCAAGACATCCGAGACCGGAGTACAACGTGGTCTGAATCCAGGTGCGTTTGGTTTCCATCCTTGGAAGTCTCCACCAGGTCGGCGACAGGTTCGTCCTGAACCACTATCCAAATTTCGCCGCGGGCTGTAAGGGTCGCGTGAATGAACAACGCATAAATTGCGTAAAGTCGTTACATTCGATATCGACCCTTCGAGGGTGAAACTTTGCATCAAAAAAGAGAAAAACCCGTACAGGCATCCAAATCGGTTTATTCGGTGCAAATTAACTCCATTGTGATAGCACAATAGTCCGGTTGGGTTTCTGTTACGCAACCATTTTCGCTGTCTGGTGCCTAGCGTTTGTGTCTTTTTTTGTGAAACGTTTGCATGTGGGGGGTACAATGGCGTTAACACCACCGTTGACGCAATTCCCAAGGAGCTTGCCGATGTCATTGGCTAGCAGCCGTATAATCTTCGCGCTCATCCTCGCTACCATTGCCGGTCTCGTGACACCCGTCGAGGCCTGGGCTCAAAATCGAGGGAGAGGCTCCGTCGTCCCTAGTGATGCCTACTACGCCGGCTTTATTCCTTTCTATCAGGGAGATTACGAGCAGGCGGGAGAAGTGTTCAATGCCGCTGGACGTGCGGGGGTTCGATCTACGGAAGGGCGTTGGATTGACTCTATCTGTTACGCAACCATGCTCGGCGAATGCCATTTTCAAATGGGTAACAATGCCCAGGCACTCGAGAATTACACCACCGCGCTGCTTCTATTCGTGCAGCACTCTAACTGGATGCTGCGGATTAATCCCGAAAGTTTGGGGCCCATTGGGCCTGTCAGTAATGACCTGCGGAATAATGTGACTTGGGGAAAGTCGGGTCGAAATACACTGATCGGCGATTATCCCAATTCGCTTCCCACTTTTCAGGGACAAACCGACGCCCAGAACCAGGCGGCCGCTCGTGGTGGCGGAGTACTTTCGCCCGGCCGAATCATGCCAGTTCGAGCTAGTGAGATCGCGCGATGTATTGCTTTGGCGATCTACCGTCGACAAGAGATCCTGGGTCCCATCAGCCAATACGATGGGCTAACAGGGCAAGTCGTGGGTGTGTTGCAGCGTCGCCCGGCCCCGCCAAACCATTGGACCGGAGCATGGGTTGATGTGCAGCACGGTTTGGCTTTGGCGGCTGCTGGAAAGAGCGATGAAGCCGTCCAAACTCTCCAGCGAAGTCTAACGACAGCCGGCCAATATGATCACGATCTGACTTCATTGGCGCTTTTACAGTTAGGACGAATCGCCCTCGAGCAGCAAGACTTCCCGGCAGCGCAAACGTACTTTTTGGAAGCAACTTACTCGGCAGCGGCGTTTCAGCAGTTTCAGCAAATCGAAGACGCCCTGGATGGTCTGGCGAAGGTTAGCATGATCACCAAGGCGGGCCAAATGCCGCAGGGCCTACTGGCGATCGGGAACTGGAAGGAACTTCGTAAGCTCGATGCTCTACGGGCCAAGTTGAATTTGGCACTCGCCGAGGCCAACTCGTATATGGGCAACCTGCCAGGTGCCAATGGTGCTTTGGAGGATGCCAGGCGGGCCATGAACCGCCGTTCGATGAGCAAAGGACGCGTGGGCATTCGTTATGGATACCTCTCGTCGCTGCTGGCCTTTCAAGGAGGTAATGCTGCCGCTGGTGCCAGTAACTTTACCTCGGCTGTTGCTGCGAACCGGTCTGCTTCGACACGTGTTTACCAAACCGAAATGACCAACCAGCTTTTTGTATCGAATACGATCACCGAGCGATCTGCCCAACTTCTTTACGATGAACTCCTTCGAGAGCCCACCGATGCCGACTGGATCTCAGAGCCGTTTGAGACGCTTACGGTCCTGCTGACCCCCAATGCGACGGCGATGGAGAATTGGTTTAACACGGCCGTCATGCGTAAGCAACCAGAGTTAGCTTTGGAGTTGGCAGATCGTATCCGACGCATGAGGTTCTTCGCCACGCTTCCCTTAGGTGGACGTTTACTGGCGCTTCGCTGGGTGCTTGAATCTCCGGATGCCTCACTCGATACCAAAGGTAAATTGCAACGGCAAGATTTGCTGGCCAAGTATCCTGAACTGAAAACATTTCAAGACGAAGCCAATCGCCTCAAGGGTGAGTTACTACAAATTGACTTGCAACCCGAGGATAAAGACGCGTATGTGAAACAACGCGATCTCGTCGAGAAATTGCAGAACGTTTCCGATGGCTACGAAGTTTTGTTAGGTGCCATCGCACTGAGACGGACGCCAAGTCAGTTTCTGTTTCCACCTTTGAAGCCGACTGCCGAGATTCGCGAGAAGTTGGATGACACTCAACTCGTGCTGACATTCTTCTCAACGACTCGTAGCGTGCATGCGTTTTTGTTTACTAAGAAAGACTATGTGCACTGGACGCTCGACAATCCACGAGAGATTAAAGGGCAGATTGGGGACCTGCTTAAGCAGATAGGTTTGATCAAACGTGATGCCCCGGTTCAAGCGAAAGACCTGGCCGAAACCGAATGGAAAACGACCTCGGCCGAACTGCTCAAACGGTTCATTCCGGCCTTGAAGCCCGGTTTTTGGAATACCTATTCCGAATTGGTAATTGTTCCGGACGATGTGTTGTGGTACGTCCCCTTTGAAGCATTGCATACCGACGACGGTCTTGGGGCAGGGCACACGGTGCCGGTTTCGGAGGTCATTCCGATCCGATATGCTCCGACGGCCAGCTTGGCGGTGCCGCAAAAGGATGCTCGGCCGCGACCACAAAATACGGCGATTATCGTAGGGCGTTTGTTCAACTCGGACGAGTCTGACATTACTCTTGAGCAGTACGACCAGTTGAAGGATGCCTTCACGGCTCCTAGCAAGATCGACCGTCCACCGGTAGGAGCGACAAGTATGTTGGCCAAGGTCTGGGATCAAATGGTCGTGATTGATGACAGTGAAGATGCCAATCGAGGCGATATCTGGAACTGGTCACCGGCGCAAGCCGATCGAAGTAAGTCAGGTAGCGAGCTTGCCGCGTGGTTGCGATCTCCTTTAGGTGGACCAGAAGTCATCTACCTTCCCGGGTTCCATAGCGGTGCTGAGGACGCGTTGAAAGGGAATACAACCGGCGGCGATATCTTCCTGACTGCCTTGGGGCTTATGGCGACCGGTTCCGAAACGGTCGTCCTCAGTCGTTGGCATTCTGCCGGTTCCGCCAGCATGGCAACCGTCGAGGGAATCGCCAGACGCATCGCCGACATGCCAGCAAGTACGGCTTGGCAAGAGACAATGGCGGAGGTCCGAGACCTTCCGCTTGATCCGAATAAGGAGCCTCGTCTCAAGGGTAGTGGAGCAGCCATCCCGCAGACGCTAGACCACCCTTACTTCTGGGCCGATATGATGCTGATCGATACCGGCATCAACCCAAAAAAAGAAATGCAGTAGCTGCTTTCGATGTAGTGAAACCCAATGTTCTGAGGCATCAGGCAGCACTTCGATGGTATTTCCACCAGTGTCCCATTCTCAGAACATTGGCAGAGAGCGATAGCCTAGAGTAATGGCAGATCCGCTGTGACTCTAACGTTCGATTGATCCAGCGTGACTTGATCTCGAAGTGTTCTGGCCCGAGGTCAATGATCTTGTCGCCGCGATGGATCGAATCGCGAATCTGGTGCGCCAGCATCACAGTTCCTGGGGTGAGCTTTTTGCTATCTCGCTCGTATCCCATCCGCATACCTAGCAGATTGCCTTGATGATGGAGGTTGTAGCTGAACGCAATCATGCGATCTTCATGACGCAAGGTCATGATATCGATCATTCCGAGACGTGAAGCTTGTACAAAGCACTCTCGAAAGTAGGCGGCAGATTCTGGATGAGAGATCGTCGTTCCGGTAGTACTGCACGCTTGCCAAGTTCGCCGTGCAAGTAATACGCACTCGTCGTAAAGGGCAAAATTAGGCTCAGCGTTATCGGTCGGGCAAGTCGTTGGCCGAAATCGAATACTCTCGACCCCTGCTTCGTCTGCTCTGCGAAGTGTGCGACGAATATTCGCACGGAACTTGGAACTGCGCGTTGAAACGAACTCTTCAAAATCATCTGGAAGTTCGATTGCATACGATGGATTCCAGGGCAATACCTTAGGAGACATGCCATGGCAGCGCATGGTGTTGAAGATTCGGCCTCGGTCGACAGTCGGGTCGATAAAACGCAGGTCAAGCAAATCCCACGTGCGCGGTGTCGCTTGCAAGTACTGCATGGCTGCGTACAGCGTAGCGGTCTGGTCACTACCAATGGGGCCATAGAAAGGTCCCCAGCCATCAAGTGGATAGGTGAGGATACGTACAGGCCCTGCTTTGGTCCGCTCGGTCTGTTCGATAAGCGGCAGGATCCCCTTGATTTCGCAGTCTACCTGAACCAGTAGTACTCGCAACTTTTTGCCGTGACCAAAAAACTTCCAATAAGTTTCTAGCCAGGGCAGGGTTTGAAAGAACGTCGCTTGCGGGGTCTTAGCGAACAGGCGATTCCAGAAGAAAGCATAGCCCCGCAAATCTTCGATTTCGTTGACTTCGATTACTTCCGACATGGTTTGTTCCCAGGTTGATGCAGTAACAAGGACCCTGGGAAATCACTTGCAATGTTGATGCCACGCCTGGGGGGAGGTTTCCAGTTACTGCCAGAAATCTGCCTAACCTACTGGCAAGATAAGTCTTACGGCGACGAGTGCTTGTAAGACAAAAACTAGGGGAATGTTTCAGAAAAGCAACGCTGTTTCGCAACGGCAACATCCCTGGAAAGATGCCGGTAGAGAGATAGCTTCTGATATTGCGCACGATAGTAACCTTTGAAACTTTGCGGGGTTGCATTAAGTATTGCGCGCTGTCCTGAGAATCTTTTCGCAGACTCTCCGCGCGAAACGAGTCTTGGAACACTACTAATCCGCATCGTTTCGCTATAATGTGGCAGCTCAGACGAATGGTGACCTGTGGTACCAAATTGATGCCGCATCAGCGTTCGCCGGGTGCGCCTACCACGAAGCACACCGATGAATTTTAAGTGAAGATCAGCACGCGCAAGGGATGTTGAATGCCAGCCGAGCTCTTAAGCCTCGTATCCGAGTTGGAAGCGAATATCAATCAAGTTGTGGTGGGGAAACCCAAGGTCGTAAGAAAATGCCTGGTGGCATTACTCGCGGGCGAGCACATTCTGCTAGAGGACGTGCCAGGCGTGGGGAAGACCTTAGTAGGTAAGGCGCTGGCTCGCAGCTTATCTGGCCATTTCTGTCGCTTGCAATTCACGCCAGATCTTTTACCGAGTGATATCGTCGGCTCAAGTATCTTCAATTCGAAGACGAACGAGTTTGTATTCCACCCTGGGCCGATATTCTCAAATATTGTGATCGCGGATGAAATCAATCGTTCTTCCCCGCGAACGCAAAGTGCGTTGTTAGAAGCAATGAGCGACCATCAAGTTTCGGTCGATGGCGAAACGCACAACCTGCCACCTCCGTTCATGGTGATCGCCACGCAGAATCCCTTTGAATTCGAGGGAACTTATCCACTTCCTGAAAGCCAGTTAGATCGCTTCTTGATGCGGATCTCGATGGGGTACCCGGACCGTGCCGCCGAACGCACAATTTTGGAAACGCATCGCATTGGTGAACCGGTTCAAGACTTATCGCCGGTAGTGACGTGTGATCAGATTGCCCAGTTGCAAGATTCGGTGCGAAAGATCGAAGTGAGCGAGCCCATCAGCGAGTATTTGCTGGACATCGTCGATGGCACGCGAACGAGTGATGATTTAGAGGTTGGGGCGAGCACCCGGGCTGGACTCAGTCTGTTTCGCGCTGCTCAGAGCCAGGCCTTGCTGGAAGGTCGCGATTTCGTTGTTCCTGACGACGTAAAGCATCTTGCGGTATCTGTGCTGGCCCACCGAGTGATCCCCAAAGGATTTCTTCATGCGGGGCAGCGAGAAGCGGTCGAATCGATGGTCGGCCGGATTGTGGATGAAATTTCGATACCTGTGTAGAAACGTTTGTGCCGTTGATATCTACGGCAAAAGGGTTTCATACCGAAAGGACTAAGCAGCAGGCTTATGTCGGAGGCCGGTTCGAGGATGTTTTCATGGTTTCGCTTGCGTGGAGTCTCCATTACGCAGGAGGGGACCTACTATTTTCTCGTCTTTATCTTCATCCTTGCGGGGGCGATCGTACGTAGTAACATTCAGTTGCTCATGATCCTGGCCTGCATGCTGTTAGGTCCGTTGCTATTCAATCTATGGGTGGTCACCAGCAGTCTTCGGAATTTGAAATTCTCGCGACGGGTTCCTTCGCTTATTTCGTGCGATGAACCATTTTTTGTCGAACTTACGGCGATGAATGCCGGTCGACACGTTACCTATGCGGTCGTTATCGAAGACAAGCTCATCCAAGTTGAAGGGTATGACCCTGAGCCTGCCCAGGATGTGGATGTCTTCTTTGCCAAGATCAGCAACAAAGATGAAGCGGCTATTTCGTACAAGGCGGTCATTCGCAAACGGGGTAAGTACCAACTAGGTCCCCTTTCGGCGACAACCGCGTTTCCACTTGGGCTAATGCGAAGTACGCGAATCGACACATTGGTCACCACGATTGTGGTTATGCCTCGGCTAGGACTAATGACGCCTGCCTGGCGCAGGATGATCCAGCAGGAGAAATCAGGCTTCGCCTCGTCCCGTCGCCAGCATGGTTTGCTAGAAGGAGACTTTTACGGCCTACGAGAGTGGCGAAACGGTGACCCCAAACAGTGGATCCATTGGCGCAGCAGTGCCAAGCAGGGAGAACTGGTGGTGCGCCAATTTGAAAAGCAAAACCAGCAGGACTTTGTGTTAGTTGTCGATGCGTGGATTCCCGATACGCCAACCGATGAAGACAAGGACCGTGCCGAACGCGTCATCAGTATGGCTGCTACGGCTGTTCGCGAATTGGCATTAGTCGGAGGTTGTCAGCTTCAACTGATTAGTTGTGGAGAAACGACCGAGAGCATCGTTGGGAATGTCTCTCAAGCATTCGTCGTTCAGGCGATGCACGATTTGGCGGTCCTGGTACCCACAAGCGAGCTTGATATCGGCACCACGATGGCAAACTGCCTGCAGACCTCCAGGCCAGGGGCAAGGGTTGTGCTGCTTACCACTCGCAAGACCGACCTATCGGATACGGAAGTCTTTGCTGCCGTCTGGAATGATGCAAAACTGCGTAGTGAATTGGGCCGAGTGAAGACGGTCTCAGCGGGACGCGGCGATGACGAAAAATTCTTCCATATGCCATCGCTGCGAAATATCAAGAAAACGGAGAGCTTGTTATGAAAGTCGAGCGGCTTCTCCAGATAAGCGTTGCCCTGTTGGCGGCCCTGGGTTCCCTGTTTCTCGCTTTTGGACAAGGCGGAAACTCCTCGCTGCCATTGTTAGCGACGATCGGGGCGTTCTTGTCGGTTTACCTGACCGATATCAAGGGTTGGATTACGCTGAATCGAAACCTGGCAAACTTCGCTGCCTTGGTCGCGGTCGTGTTTTCCTTTTTCGATTTTTGGGACGATGACAGTTCCAAGCTAATTGCCATCGCCAAATTGCTCATCTATTTGCAAGTTGTTTTACTATTCCAGCCGAAGACTACCCGCGTTTATTGGCATCTAGCCGTATTGAGTCTGCTTCAAGTGGTGGTGGCTGCTGCGCTGGATTTTGGGGTCACTTTCGGTCTAAT
Organism: Bremerella alba; assembly: GCF_013618625.1. NCBI lineage: Bacteria > Pseudomonadati > Planctomycetota > Planctomycetia > Pirellulales > Pirellulaceae > Bremerella > Bremerella alba. The sequence goes on from NZ_JABRWO010000014.1 coordinate 69,062, forward strand.
GCTGATTCCCTATATGTTCACAGCGTTAACGACGCTCTGCTTATTCTTTGTCTATCGCGAAACATTGCGAGTCGATCCCGAACTCAAAGCGGCACATGATGCCGTCGAAAACCGCCCGTTGTTTTCCTTTTGGACGAAGAAGCCCGCGGAATCGAATGATTCAACCGTTGTTTCCACGCCCATGATTACGCTGTCGGGGCAACTGCCTGGCAACTTGGCATCGGTCTTTTCTAGCGGAAAGATGTTTGTCCAAGTCTTGAAGATGGGCTTTTTCACGCTTTGTGCGACGGTTGTTTTGTTTTACTGCTTCCCGCGTTTCGATCAGGGACAATTATCGCAGTCGTTTGGTGGTGAGTTTGGCGCCACCACAGGATTCAAGGACCAGATCTCGTTAAACGACATGGGACGCATCCTGCAGAGCGATCGATTTGTGATGCGGGTCAGACTGTCCGACATTAACACCGAAACGGTTATCGATACAGAGTACGAGCCATACTTCCGTGGTACGTCTTTAAGTACCTATTTTCCCAACAGCAAGACGTGGATTGTTGGCAACCTGAAAAACTATCGGGTTAGCGAACTCAAGCCTCCTCCCTTGAAGACGAATTTGGTTCGTCAGCAGGTAGCCACGAACCAGTCGATTCACTTCGATCGGACCAACGAAGGCGTGTTGCTCTTTAGCATCTACCCGGCGTACTCATCACTGAACACCGCTCGCGATCTGGTGGACAATCAAACGCTCGGTATTGTCTCGATGGCGACCGACGCACAAGCCCAGGTTCGCCAACCAGATCAATACGAGATGCTGGTTCCTTGGAATCCTTTTGGGGCAGATGGGGATTTGATTCCATGCCGACATCCGCTCGACGATCGCCAGTTCTATCATTACGTCAATAACGATTTAACACAGGTTCCGCTTGATAAAGAGTTTGCCGATACACTCTTTCATGGTTTGACCGAAACTGCCGCAGAATTGGCCGCGGATATTCCTGGAAACGGCAACGAAAAGCCAACCCAGTTTGCGATTGCCCAGCGGATGGAGCGGCACTTCGTATTGGATGGTAACTATACCTATTCGTTACATGTGCCGGTGCATATGAAGAATACCCGGTTAGATCCAATCGAAGATTTCGTGGTCAATCACCGAACTGGCCATTGCGAGTTTTTCGCCAGCGCTTTGGCAATCATGCTACGTGCCCAAAAGATTCCCTCTCGGGTCGTGGTGGGCTATAAGGGGGGCGAGTTCAATTCGGTCGGCGGTTACTACGCGGTCAAACAGAAACATGCCCACGCGTGGGTCGAGTGCTTTTTGAGCCCAGAGAATCTTCCTGTTGGGGTCGCCAAAGAAAATTATCCCCACGGGGCATGGATGCGACTAGACCCGACGCCTGCCTCGCGTCCTTCGCCGAACAGGAAGGATAGCGGTACTATCTTCGATACCTTCCTCGATTGGTTCGACTATGTCGAATTGGCCTGGCGTGACTACGTGGTCAGCATGAATAGCGAACGTCAAGAGAAGGACATCTACAAACCACTGACCGACAATCTGGTCAAACCGTTTGAAGGATGGGTAAGCCGCGAGCAGTGGGCTTCGTTTTTTCGGGGTAGACTTGCCGCGATGGGCATTCACATGAGCGATGAGTGGTTTAGCGGATTTGCATCGATCTTTACGATGTTGGTGCTGCTCATGGTCGTGGTTGTATTCGAATTGATACGGACTCTCATTCGACGCTACTGGACGAACATTAAACGCCTGTTCATGCGTTGGTTCCCGAATAAATCGCACCGCACAGGGTTCTATTTTCGGGCCGAGAAACTGCTGTCCAAAGCGGGCTGGCAGCGAAAGGAATCAGACACCCCACGCGAGTTCATCTCTTCGGTCATCGCCGATTGCAAAACACGCGGGGTTGGCAGCGAAATGGTTTCCCCGTTATCTGATCTTACCGATTGGTACTATCAAATTCGCTATGGGGGCAAAGATTTGGCCCCGGCTCAGCAAGAGTCCATCAGTGAGCATCTGCTGCTGATCGAGCAGCAGACGCTCGCCCTGCGGAAGTCTAAACGTTGAACAGGAAGTGGCAGATGTCGCCATCGTTCATAACGTAACCTTTGCCTTCGACGCGAAGCTTGCCAGCTTCGCGTATGGCCTTTTCGCTTTTGAAAGCTTCCAGGTCTTCCAGCGAATATACTTCGGCCCGAATGAAGCCTCGTTCGAAGTCTGAATGAATCACACCAGCCGATTGGGGCGCCGTGGCTCCGATCGGAATCGTCCAAGCCCGAACTTCTTTCTCGCCAGCGGTGAAGTAGCTTTGCAGGCCAAGTAGCTTGTAGGTGGCCCGGGCTACGACCGCCAATGCAGGTTCTTCCAGGCCGACACTTTCCAGCATTTCTTTATGGTCGTCCTCGTCCAGCTCGATCAGTTCCGACTCGATCTTGGCACAAACGGGAACGACTTCACCCCCTTCTTCGGCGGCCCGTGCTCGAACGCGTTCGACCACTTCCCCTTCGCCGGTCAGGTTGTCCTCGTCGACGTTGGCCAGGTAGAGGACACTCTTGGCGGTAAGGAGCCCATAATTCCGCACGATGTTATACATTTCTGGATCGTGCCATTCGGCCGAACGCAGCGGCTTGCCTTCGGCGAGCAAGGCCTGGCACTGATTTAATATCTCTACCTTGGCCTTGGCATCTTTGTCGCCAGAGCGGGCCGTCTTGGCGGCTTTGTCGCGCGCCGATTCGACCGTTTGCAGGTCGGCCAGCATCAACTCGGTATCGATCGTGTCGATATCTCGAATTGGGTCGACACTTCCATCGACATGCACGACGTTCGGCTCTTGGAAGCAGCGAACCACATGGATAATCGCATCGACTTCGCGGATATGTGACAGGAACTTGTTGCCCAGACCTTCCCCTTCGGAAGCGCCTCGTACAATTCCTGCGATATCGACCAAACGTAAAATCGCCGGAATCACCTTTTGGGTTTTGATGTAGTGCTGAATCACGTCCAGACGAGGATCTGGGACAGACACAATCCCCACGTTTGGCTCGATCGTGCAGAAAGGGTAATTCTCGCTGGCGATGCCTGCAGCGGTTAACGCGTTGAATAGGGTCGATTTACCGACATTCGGCAGCCCGACGATTCCGGCTTCCATGAACTCTCGCTTGATTTGGCAAAAGATTCGCTCTTCAAGGCAACTTCGACGAGAAAGTGCCTGCTTGACGTGGGAACTAAACGGGTGATTTTAACCGAAATGAAAAAGGCGACTAGTCGTCATGACCGGTCGCCTTCATATGGTTTTCCGTTTGAGCCCTGTTCCTGCGGTCAGAAGTTGGGCTCAAAGTGCCTCCGACTTACTCGATAAATCGCTTCAGCATGATCGTATCTTCGACGTTCATGTCCTCGCCGGGCATGTAGCCCACAGGAACTGAACGGTCGATGATGTAGAACGCACGGTGACGATTGATCTCGCCGGTATCGTTCCCCAGCTCTTGTCCCAGGCTCCAACCATCCGGGTGAGTGGCATCGACCGTGGCTGGTTCCACCTCGAAGTAACCGATAGTGATCCAAACGGCAAAGACGTTCGACTGAGTCCCGGTGAGGTTCCCCAGGCGTTGGTAAGCCTGGTAACGAAGCATCGGGTTATCATCCGTACGGTAGTGCCGCATTTCGTCATTGCCCAAGCCAGGGGTGGTTAAGCGAAGGTCAAACAACGGTTCAACCGGCGAAGCACCTGGTTTGGATCGCAGCAGTCCCGCTTCAACCGGAGAGACTTGCAGTTTGGGGTCAGCTGCACCTGTAGAATCATTCAACTCTGCCATCATCTCGGCCGCAGCGGCCGGGCGGAACGGTTGGGAGAAACGCGAAGGGAAGGTGGTATCATGCGTCGTTCCCAGATAGCCCTGGCGGCTTTCTTGGAACTCTGCCCAAGTGGCGAATTCTAGACCCGGGTTTGATTGCCAGAACCTCGTATCGAAGATCGAATTGAAGACCGATTCGGTCGGAATCGTATTCAAGTTGATCTTGCCAGGTTCGCGGAACTCGGAACGACGATGGAATGGGAACATATAACCCAAACGGGCATCCGTCGTTTTCGTGTTATCCAACGGGTCCTTTCGGAGGTCGGTCGAATCAGGGTTGAACTGCGACATATTGAACCATTTGTTCGTGCCGTTGTATCGCGATGGGACATGCACGAAGTCAAACAGGCGAGACATCTGCATCGCCATCCTTGGCAAGTTCGTGGCCAAAGGATCGGCTGGATTAATATCTTGCGACCTCGATGAATGGAAGAAGTTGAAGAGATTCGCGAACGGAGCAAACCTGGCGTCCAGGCTTTCACCATCGGTGGAACCCGATTCAAAAAACATCGGGATGTCCACGTTTGAATTGTCTTTGCGAGCCCTCGAGTACTCGAACAAAAGCCGCTGAGGCGAACTGGTTGGCACCATCATCAGATCGTACTCACTGACGAAAGGTGCATTTGGCCAGTTGATGTAAGCCAACGGATTGTTTTCGCAGTTGATGACGACCGGCATGGTGCTATTGTCGTACGGGTCAACCCTACGACCGGTTTCCAGCGGATTCGGGCTCGGTTGGTAGATCGCTGCGACGCCTGTTCCTATCTGCGCACCCAGGTTGTGATTCACATATCCCAGCGTATGGACCACTTTGCGTCCGAAGTGCTCATCAGTTTCGGCGACGTCTGTCACCAGCACATCGTCGAGAGGACTCGGATGGATGGGTGGTGTTTGGTTGAACGACGGAATCAACTCCGTAACATTGCCCACCATCGCCGAAGTCCAGCGTTTGATCGTGCTAAAGTGATTTCCGCTCGAGAAACTTGGAGTTGTCGCGTCCCCCTCAAGCTCGGCAATGCCAGGGTTGTTGGCTGGGTTATCATCTTCGCGGCGTCCCTTTTCGCGACTAGCGAAGTAAACTTCGTTCGAGGCGCGGGGGTCGGTGTTATTCTCATCAGGATCCCATTCATTTTCAGCGGGCGGTGAACCCATGCCCATGTCCAGCCCAGCAGCGGCGTCAAAGCTGTCTTCGCCATTGAAAACGGTCACGTCAATTCCGAGATGATCCACCGAGATGTACGGATTGAGCGTGGCGTGATGGTCGCATAGAGGATTCGCTAGACGCTGGAGAATCGCTGTCTTGTAATCCTTGATAACATCAGGAGCCGATTTACTGCTCTTTCGGGGAGTGGTTCCCGTTTGGCCGATCGTGGCCGAAGCACTCAGTGGAAACTGGAAAGGACCAGCCGGCGTAGTACCTACTTCTGAGGTGTCGAAAGGGACATCCACCGCAGCATCCGCGCCAATGTCTCCGTCGGTGTAAAGATCGATTACATCTAAATTGGGAGCCACGTTCTGAATGGTCGGTTCTGGATAATAGGTGTCTCGCAGCGGTTCGGTGACACTCAGGCCGATGCCGATGGTCGAGAAACTTCCGCCGCCTGGCAGGCCATCGGGGTCATTTTCTGCGGCAGAGTCGTCGTAGCTGGGGGGGGCGCTGGCAACCACGGCAAAGTCTTGGTTGACTCCGTTTCGCGCACCTGTTGGCGAGATCATATTGGTAGAAGTATACACACCTTCTGAGTCGCCAGATAAGACGATCGACTGCGAACCAGGTATGTTCGATTTGTAATCGGGCATCCCCATCATCGGTGTTGGCTTCGAGCCGATATAGGTCGTCTTGCGTGGGCCAATTACGGAATAACTATCAGGCACAATCCGGCGTGCAGCGGCGCCAGGATAATAGAATTCGTTTTCTGCCGGGGCGCCCGGGGGCGTGGTGAAGTAGATGATACGATCGATGTCGTAATTTTCTTTCGAGCCCAAGGAAGTACCGTCCATTGCCAGAAAGCCTGGGTCGGAAGCCGGATCACTCGCGTTGGCAATCGAGTCCAGGGGCTGGAAGTTGATCGTGTCGGGACGTGTGGCGATCTCGTCGACTAGATTCGTGCGTGTGCCACCATTGGTTTCCAATTCCGTCTGCGTGATGATAATTCGCCAGACGGGGTCACCACCGGAAGTTTTCCGATCCAACGCCAAGCCGAAGGTGGCCGTGCTTACATCATACAACTCAGGTGGGAAGTAGCTGTTGTTCGATGCCATATTGCGTGGGTTGTACATCTCAATGAACAGCGAACCCTGGGGAATACGATATTGATCCAAGTCTTCGTCTGGGTCGGTCGTGGTGAAACGCGATTTTCCATCGGGATCCCATTTCGTATCCTTGGTTCGGCGATCGTGGAAAGCCAGCGTTTCCGACAACATCAACTCAGGTGCTTCGGCTCCCCATACGACGCGACGGAATAAAATATCCTCTTCGGTCGCCAAGTTGCCATCGACATTCCAAGGGTCGTTGTTCCCGGCGCCAACATCGTCAGTGAACGGATTGAGGTCATATTCAAACGGGGTCATCACGGCGTCACGATCTCGGAAATCGACCACGTTGATCGCCCATTGGGCAATGCGACGTTTGGTCAACTCTTCTTGTTCCGCTGGCGTCAGGCTGGTGTCAATCATCGGCAGCACGTAGTCTGGTTCCATCAGCAGAAGCACCATCACGTATAGGTAACGGGCCATCATCTGACGCGAGGCGCTGTACGACGTGGGATTGTTCGTGTTAATCGCCGGAAGCGATGGCGAGTTGCTTCCCACGCCGTTGCTGCCGGGGATCCCGTTGATGAACTGCGAATACGAAATATCGGAGGTTGTGCCGCCGGTTGGGTTGGTGGGGAATGCGATCGTAGCTGTGGATGCATTCTGCAGATCGAAAACGTTATCGGCCACCGCATCTGCGGGAGCTTCTAGAATGCGATTCAAATCGAACGGTTCGCCACGCATGATTTCGGGGGGCAACAGTTGATGGATCTTCTCATTTAAAAGCAATTTGTGGTTAGCGTTGGTGGGGTCCCAGCTATTTTCCTCGCGTAGCCGCTCTTGCAATAAAGTCACGAGTGTCGGGGCAGGGCGGCGGGCCGTATCTGCTCGTTGATCAAGCATCATGTTGAGCGGCGTGCCACTGCTGTCCTCGCTACGCTGATCGAAGGGGATATCGACCCGGTTGGCGGTCGGAACCTGAAAGCTAGACGTGGTGACCAAGCGGCGATTGGCGGCAGACGTGGCGGCTTCGGCTGGGGTGGCATTGGAAGTAAATGCGGCCGTGGCCAAGTTCAACAAGCGGTCTTCGTAGGCGTCTGGGCTGATGCCGGAACTGATTTGGCCCGAGTCGTATTCCTCGTACCGCACGATCCGCTCGAGTTCCTGGTAGGAGTACGGCGAGTCGTATCGATAACCATGCAGTGGGTCCGACTCGTAAGGGTCGTCGGTTCGTTCCGTGAAACCGGCTGGTGGAATCTGTTTGCCCAAGCGGTTTCCCTGGACTTCCGGCTGAAAACGTGGGCGGCCGGCGTAGTCGATATAGGTGCGCCCCATGCCGAGGCGATCCGAAGGCGTTCCAAACCGATTGTCGACGAGGAAGTTTGGAATCACAGTCACGTCCGTCGGCCAAAGCCCGGTGGCTGTGTTGAAGTCTCCTAACAGTCCCAGCGTATCCATCCGGCTGCGCACGTCATCGATAGCGTTCTCGCCAGGAGTTCCTGGGTTGGAGAAGTAGCCTGACATGCCAGCGTAGCGCGAGTTGATCAGGTCGAATGCTTCCTCAGCAGAGAAGATCCCTCGCAAGCTCACTTCAGCCGGGCCGTAGCCACTGCCTAAAACAAGTTGCATGTCTTGGGCGGTCGGGCCGGTCGCGTCCCACGAGGGTGAAAACAGGCTGTGCCTGTCCGATCCGCTAACCATCGCTGGCAGCAGCGTTTCGGCATCCGTTGCCGCGCCGGTGGGTGGAAATGTGCCGTTCTCGAAGGACTCGAACTGGGTGTAGAACCCGTGCGTGTTCAGATTGATCAGCCCGTCCATGTCCTTGACCAAGATGGCAGCAAGCGGCTTGTAGCGACGCCCCTGACTATCGGTCTTCAGCGGTAGGCCTACATCAATCCAAATACTGTCATTCACGCCGTCCAGGTCGTTGTCGATATCCCAACGGGCACCAGGTGTTGCGGCAAGAATATCAAAGTTGGGGTTGCTGCCGGTAAAGTTAGGGTGGTCTTCGATCAACGGCCGAAGGATGATCTTCCGGCGAATTTGCTTGACTGCTGTAATTTGTGCGTTGGTAGGAGCCGTGGACCACGAACTCGTATCAATATTGGGATTTCTTAGGAAGGCGTCCAAGTCGTCCAACATGCTTAGCGAGGAATCGGCCGCAACAAGCTGAGCAAACCAATACTCGATCAGATCCTGACGATGAAACGAGGGAAGAATCGCTTCTGTCTTATCCTGCACCGTCGCGGTTGTGCTTTGAACGATTTCCTGCGGAAGGAACGCCAGGAACATGTTTTGATAGTCCGCCACGTCGTACGGTTCGTCGGCACCGCCCGCTTCAATGGAATAACCACTGGCCATACCGGTTGGGAAGTTGCCCAAGATATTCGGCAGCAACGCAACCGGGTCGTCGTCAACATCCCGCAGATTCAAGGTACGCTTGTTCGTGCCAGTCGGTTCTTCCGGGTTGAAGCCATAGCCGGTACCGTTGAAAGGGGGATCGTTGACGACGAAGTCATCCCCATCACTGGGATTGATGCCGCCGTCGCCGTCGATGTCGATCAGGTTCTCGCGGGCCACGATCGGGTCTTGGTCGATGACGAACACGACCCCCTGGGCAACGGCCGGCGTTCCACTGGTATCGAATTTTTCACGGTATTGCAGGATTCGATGCGACTGGCCTTTGAGTTCGCCTGAGATGAACGTCAGGACCGAGCCGGTGTAGTACTGTTCGACGCGGAATAGCCCCGCATCATCGGCTACATCCTCGGCAACTTCAATTTCCCAAAGCTGGTTGATGTCGGTGCCTGCCGAATCTTGCGGACGCGCGATCGTTGTTGCGTCTGTCGAAGGATAGCTATCGTCATTAATTACGACCGATTGATTGCCCCACATGTCGCGGAGGATATCGTGACCGAGGGTGCTGCTGAGGGTTCCTGCACGGGGGCCGCGGAGCAATTGCATCATCACGGCATCGGCTTCGTTGGGCGCTTCAGCTTGCTGGATGTCGCGTTCCAGGTTGGCCTGGGCGCCCGTATTGAAGGCCAGCGCCGCCACCACAAACGTCAGCCCAACCATCGCAAAGAGGACCAGAATGCTAAGAACCACCAATAGCAAGGCACCGCGGCGCGGCTGCTTGGTTTTCATCATGTTCTGGGTGCGTTTCATAAGTCTTCTATCCTTGCTCGCTCTTGTGGAAACCAGCCCCCGCAAAGTTTCCGAGTTCGCTTTTATGTCAGGCTCGGCCTGGCTCGCCGAGTTGTGGGTTTAGCTTGGAATAGGAAAAGGAACCGTGATAAGTTGCCCGATCAAGGGGACCAAGGTGATAAGGTCTCGAGTCGAACCCGCTTCGAGTACACCCCAACAACACCATCGACGATGATCGCGTGAGTGGGCGAGCTAGGCAGCGTGGCCTCGTTTGTATCGACATCCGCGTCGGTATCAGCAACCGGCCAGTCGGGGCCGTTGATGGTCAATCGACGTGTGAAATTTCCGCTACCATCGGGCACCACTTCGTCGACCATGACAACCTTGTACCATTGGTAGATATCTCCTCGCGGATGACGTGTGTTGGTACCGCTAACTCGACGTGCAGGAAGTCGGCGGGCCAAGCAGATCCAATCACCATTGCTGATTTTAAGGGTGTGATCCTCCGCCAATTCCAGGGAACCGCCTTGTTGGAAGATGGTGACCTCTCCGGTCGAGTAACCGCCGCTACCAAAAAAATCGGTGACTCGCAGAACCCGTTCGTTCGTGTATTCAAGTGACTCAGGATCGGCGGAGTCTTCCCCATCGACGGCACCAGCGGGAATGGTTCCTAAGCGATTTCGCATGATAATCACATGGGCAACATACTCATCCGTAGCTGTTCGATTCGCGATGATTTGCAGATCGCCGGAGCCGCTAACCCCTGTGTTTGAATAATTTACCGGCGAGTTCAACCAGTTCTCCTGGTCTCGCGTCAGATTGCCAGAAAAGGTAGTTCGTTCATATGTCTCTATTGGTTCGGGGACCAACATGACCATCCAGCTATATTCACCTAATGCCTGACGTTTTACGTTTGATCCGCTTCGTTCAAAAAATCGCTGAAACGAAGGGAGCTCGCCATCGTTGGGACGATCGAAGGCCAGATCGTCGTTCGCTTGAAATGCCTGTTTAGCCTGCGGTAAGGATAAGCCGGCACCCGATCCGGTCAAACCTAGTCGCCACATCCGGATGAGTTTGTTGCCGTCTGCCGAAGGACCGTTAAACCGAGTGGTTCCGTTCCAGGTCGTGGTTATATTGGCGTCATCGTAAGGATCGACGCCCGTGCCGCCACGGGCAAACTTCGTCGGGTAGGGGAAAACGCGTCGCGAAGGGGCAACGCTAGTCCCACCTAAAAACATCGGGTCAATTAGGTATGGTTGACGGACAGGTAGATAAGGAGGAGTGTCGGTCATGAATGTTGGACTCGTACCACTCGCTTGGTCAACCCAGTTGTACGGATTGAACAAGCCCCGAGCTCGCGCTTCGTGAAACGCCCGAGGCCCGATGCTGGCGATGCGATCGGCGCGGACGCCGCGCTCGGTCAGGTGAGTACCCAACGGGATCAGCGCGACCAGTCCTAAAATACCCAGGCTGACCACCATGGTGGACATCATCACCTCGATTAAGGTGATACCCAGCCGTGGGTGAAAGCGGTTCTTGATGGTTGGCATGGTGAAGAGCATAAGCCTACTGGTTCCCTTCTCCCTGAACGAGGAGCACGCGTTTCGCATAATCGCGAGATGCGGCAATAATATCGTCGTTGATGGCCGCGTCGAGGGTCATGATGTCGAGCGCAGTCGGATCAAGGACTGAGGTCGGAATGACGCGGTTTCTGGTTGTAGAAACTTGCCCGGTAATGTAATTGACCGAAACCCACATCGACGTCCCGTCACCCAGGTTGGTTGTCAGGTCTTCAAAGTCCGAGTTGTAGTCGCCTGGGTAAATGAAGTGCTTGTAGTTCACACTGCCAAGGGCCACATCGCCGGCAAGGCCATCGGTCCCCAGGATTTCGATGGTATCGACCGCCTGGTCGTACTTGCCGACTAGCAGGTGGACGTTTCCTTGTGGGTACTCGGCATAGCCGTCGTCGAAATAGATTCGATAGATATTGCCACGAGGGCTGAACGTAAAGCGGATCGAGTTATAGCCGCCGGTGCCCGTCCAGGCAGCGAATTCGCGATCGACGTTCCCGGTGCCGGAGCAACTCAAGTCGATGCACATATCGGTCGGCAGCTGCAGCGGTGTCGCCATGCTGCGGATCGGCTGAGGGTAGATTTGGAATGGAACGGTTACGGTGCCGGTATGCGTTGGTTCTGCTTGCCCCGGATCCCAGGTCACTTTAAAGCTACGCGTACTTGTGTCCACAGGGCCCACAATGCGATACACGGGGCCGCGATACGCGAAGCGGATTTGATCGCCGTTACGAATGAAATCTGCGACGGTAATCATCGACGTGGACGCCGAGTCGGAGAAAGTAGCTGTGAAATATCCCTGAGGAGCCAGCGGTTCGTAGTTTGCATCTCCCGAAGCGGGCTTCACGACGGGGGTCACGCTCGTCACGGCCGTCGACGTGTCGCCGGCGTAGGTGGGTGGCGTTTCGATGGTGTACATCAATAGCGACGTATTCACGAGGCCGATGTCAGGTATGGATGAACCGGTTGTGCTTCGCACGTTACGTACAATCTCAACCCCGACAGGGCGATTGAGCTGAACGGCTCGAGCCTGAGCGGCGGCGATGTACGCATTGACTTGCCGGGCCGCTTCTCGTTGCTTCTTGCCCCGGGTGCCGGTCTTCACGGCAGTCGCGGCAATCCCCAGGAGGATGCTCATAATACCCAGGACAACCAACAGTTCGACAATCGTCATACCGTGGCGAACTTCGCAGTAGTTTCGCTTACGCAAACTCATTGACTATTCCCCGCGATCACGAGTTGGTGGTTGGTGATGTTATCGAAGAACTCGTCCACGCTATTACTATTTGAGTCGAACTCTGTACCCAAAAAGCTGCCCGTTCCGTTATCGTAATAAGGGTTGTTAGGTGGTGAACCAGTGATCGTCGCTTGGTTGTCCAAATCGTCGTCGTACTTCAGAACAATATCGAGTTGACCATCTGGCCCCTCGGACATAATTAGCGGATACAGTGGGAAGTGATCGTAGATCCCTGTTCCAGAAGTTTGGAGACGGCCACCACGTACGCCTAATGGGTCAAGTGGGTCGGGCGCATCATTGCGATGCAAGTTAGAACGGGGAGCAACGTAGCCTGGTGCCCACCGAAGGAAGTGAATCGGATTTCCCCAGCCATCCAAAAGCTCTGGCATTCCGTCTCCGTCAGTGTCCCCAATTTCGGAATCCTTGAAGAAATCGAGTCCATTCGTTTCACCATTCTGTATGGACTCGAGAATTAAGTACAAGCACTCAGAGTCGTCATTCTCTTTTGTCCAGCCCGTTGTGTCGTTAAACGTTCCGTCGGAAGTTCTATTCGCGACGGCACGACGATAGCGGTGCCAAAGACCTGGCTCGTTGGTAATTAGTGACGTTGGATCGCCTATGTCAATGACGTCTCCAGCGGCACCCAATTGGACATCCTGTCGATGACACGGCATTTCCATACGCATAAGTGCACGAAGGCGATCCACACGATAGCGAGCACGAAGCTTGGCCGTCTGTGATGTTGCGGTTATCGTACCGGAAACATCGGATGAGTAGGCCGGATCCACACGGCGATACCGATACTCTTCCCACCGCGGCATTAGCAGCTCGTGGATCTTTTGAACCTGGCTGCGGGTGCGGTTGATGCGGGCCTGTTCGGCGGCGGATGAGAGGCCCACCAAGACCAGGCTGCTGAGCATCGCGAGCACGCCCATCACGACCAGCAGTTCCACCAAGGTGAAAGCGGGACGCATCCGGTCTCTTGCGAATTGTCTTGCCGTAATAGGCATAGGAAAATTCCTTTTACAGGTCGGTGTCGCTCTCAAGCGTGGAAGCCTCGCCGAAGTTCACGATGTTGTCGAAGTCTTCCAGCGTGTAGGCGATACTGGCCGGGGCAACACTTTCAGCAGTGCCGGACCAGTACATCTTCATTTCGTCGGGGTCGTTGTAGGTGCCGAAGTCGCCATCTAAGCCGGCACATAGCAGTTGAAACTTGCCGTCTTCTGCCCAAGCAAAAGCGCCATTGGCGTTGATCGTGCCGTAAGGACGGGCAGTTCCTTCGGCCATACCGTCGATTAGCGGATCGGTAAAGTCGACTTCTGCCACGTTGCCCGCGCTGTCCTCATAGGTCTTGGAGTTGAAGTAGACGTATTCCGCTTCGGAGTAGCTGGGGTGGAACGACCACCAGCCGTCGTCGTCTTCGTCGGTCAGACGCGTCTGGTCGAATTCAAACAGGGGCGTGCGGTCGCCGGTGCCGGTGATCGGGTTTTCGATGTCAGGGCTGAAACCCATCAGGAACAATACGTAGGTCTCGGTTGGGTCCAACGCTTCAATGGTGTAAGCGTTTGCGGCCCCGGCCCCGTCACGGATCATACCGGTAGCAGCTGCAAAATCGCTGATGTAGGTTTGCCCCGCGGTGGTGCTGGGATCGAAGAGATCGGTCGCTTTGTTTCGCTGCCCAAACTTCTTGCGAAGATGGTTGTTGAACGCATTCTCGCGAGCCGCAACCGTTGGCAAGGCAATGGTGTTGCCGTCAGGCGGATAAGATCCGTATTGCTGTTTGTACAGATCAAGTGCCTGGGCGATCTGAGAGACTTCGATCTTCATGGCCGCATTTTGAGCGGCGCGAACGGCAGATTGAATACCGACGAGGGCAAGACCGGCCAAAATGCCGATGATGGTGATGACCACCAGCAATTCGACGAGGGTAAAGCCACGATGGCATGCGCGTGGACGGGATGTCATGGTAGACCTTTCCTGGTACGAAGCGGAGCTTCGCCCCTGTGTTGGTAAATGGACTGGCGCTACGGCACCAATCTGGCTGTTGAATTTCAAGATTTTGGTTTTCCAGTCATGGCGTCCCGAAGCCCCTGAACCGGGACGCCGCGTCAGTCGTTGGACGGTCTTAACTCAGGTTCTGAATCAAGTCGACCAGCGGAAGGAACAGTGCGACCACAATGAACCCGACTGAAAAGCCGAGGAACACGATCAGCAACGGTTCCATGATCTTGGTGAGTGAATCGGTGAGCACCGAGACGTCTTCGTCGTAGGTGTCGGCCACCTTGTACAACATGGTGTCGAGTTCACCCGTCTCTTCCCCCACGTCGATCATGTTGGTCACAAACAGTTCGACCATTCGTCGCCGCAGTGTCAGGAAGTACCAACCGGCACCAATGGCACCGGCCACGCCGACTGCCTGCCAAGCAAACGGCTGCATCGCAGGAATGAAGAAGAATGACGCAAAAGGGGCCACCGGAAAGACAACCCATAGGAAAAGCGCGATCGGATGGAAGGGAGCCCGACAGTTCTCTTCCATTGGCTTGAAGATCGATTCACCCTCTTTGACCGATTCTGAAACGTTGTGATACATACGCTCGAACATCGCGTTGCCGCTCGTATCGCGGGCAATGTTCAGGCATTCCAGAATGGGAACACCGGAGGAAATCAGTGTGCCCAGTGTTCGCGTGGTACGGGCAAGGACGTTCTTCTCGACCAGGCCGCCAAAGATGGGAATGTTCAGGAAGAACAAGTCCCAGCCCATACGGCCATGTTTAAATTTGCGAAGCAGCTTCACGAACAGGAACACGGCCACCGGAATCAGCGGGATACAGTACCAGTAATTGACCACCCCGTTACTGATGGTGATCAGCAACTCGGTTGGGGCGGGCAAATCGAGCTCGAATTCTTCGAAGATCTGACGGAACGTCGGCACGATCTTGATCATGATAAACGTCAAGATACCGACGGCCACGGTGATCACCACGCACGGATAGATCATCGCCCCTTGCACCTTGCGGCGAAGGTCGGCGTCGCGTTCCATGAAGTCGGCTAGACGCATCAGAATGACTTCCAACGCACCGCCCGCTTCACCAGCACGAATCATATTCACGTACAAGCGGTTGAAGCACTTAGGGCATTTGGCCATGGCCTCGGACAGGCCGGCCCCCGATTCGATGTCTTCGCAGACATCCATCAAGCTGTTTTTGAGTCGGCCTGGTTTGGCCTGTTGTTCGAGAATTTTGAGACTTCGCAGAATCGGCAGACCCGCGTTCTGCAGAATGGCCAACTGCCGCGTGAACGTGGTGAGTTGTCGATGGCTGACGCCGCCGATGGCGAAGCCCCGATTGGTTTTTTTACCCTGAGCTTTCTTTTCCCGCGACTTCTTTTCGTTAATCCGAGTAACGAAGTAGCCCATCTGCCGAATGGTAGCCTGGGCATCGTCTTCGGTCGGGGCCTCGATGACGTCGCGGATCTCCTGACCTTGAGCGTCCATCGCTTCAAATTGATAGGTTGGCATGGCTACGTCCGGCTTTTGCTTTTAGGGTCAAATTTGGGTGTACTTTGATTGCTGGCCAGCAATTGTTTTGTCTTAGTCGACGACCGTTTCGCGAAGCACTTCATCGAGGGTGGTTAGCCCATCAAATGCAAGTTGTAAACCGGCATCACGCAGCGGCGTCATGCCAAACTTCCGGGCTTCCTCTCGCAACTCGTCCGTCGACGTGTTTTGCATGATCATCGAGCGAATGTCATCGTTCATGATCATCAATTCAAAAATGCCAATACGGCCTTTGTATCCGGTTCCGTTGCAGTTTTCGCAGCCAGCCCCTTTGAAGAACTTGCGGCCTGCTAACTCTTCCTCTTTCAATTCCAAGAGGAAGAGGGCATCTTTGGAAGGCTCGTGTTCTTGGCGGCATTGGCTACAAACGCGGCGCACCAAACGCTGAGCCAAAATGGCTTCGACGGTCGCCGAGATCATGAACGTGGGAATTCCCATGTCCTTGAGACGCGTGATGGTGGACGGGGCGTCGTTGGTGTGCAATGTGCTGAACACCAAGTGCCCCGTGAGGGAGGCCTGAATCGCGATTTCGCCGGTCTCCAGGTCGCGGATCTCACCCACCAGAATTACGTCGGGGTCTTGTCGCAAAATGGCTCGCAAGCAGATGGCAAATGTGTTGCCGATATCTGCGTCGATGGGAATCTGAATGATACCTTCGATGTCGTACTCGACGGGGTCTTCCGTCGTGATCAACTTCTCGTTGACAGAGTTCAGTTCGCTGAGCGCCGAGTATAGTGTGGTTGTCTTGCCGGAACCGGTGGGCCCGGTCACCAGCACAATCCCGTTAGGCTTATGCATGACCTGACGGAATTCCTTGAGGGTTGCGTCCCCCATGCCCACTTTTTCAATGTTGAGCGAAACCACGCTGCGGTCTAACAGCCGCATCACGACGCTCTCGCCAAACATGGTTGGCAGCACACTCACGCGAAGGTCGACCGGGTGACCACCCACGGTCAGTTCGATGCGACCATCCTGCGGCATGCGACGCTCGGCGATGTCAAGGTTTGCCATCACTTTGATACGCGTGGTAATCGCGAAAGCCAAGTGACGCGGCGGGGGAACCATTTCAAAGAGGACCCCATCCGCTTTGATGCGGATGCGAAATTCTTCTTCAAAGGGCTCGAAGTGGATATCGCTCGCGTGGTCTTTAATCGCCATCAACAGCACCATGTTCAGCAGCTTGCGAACTGGGGCACTATCGGCGAGAGCTTCCGCGTCGGTAATATCGATCGGGCCGTCCCCTTCCAGGGCAGCGGCCGCTTTGGCAAGGTCGTTGTCGCCTTCTAAGTCGCGGACAAGTCCTTCGAAGCTCTCGGAATCTTCCGAGTAGTAACGATCGAGTGTTTTCTGGATGTCGCGTTCCGTGGCGACGACCGTTTTGACATCGTAACCCAAAAACTGCCGCAGCTCGTCTTGGGTCGACAGGTTCTGTGGTTCACAAGTTGCGACTGTCAGCTGGTTGTGGTCTTCCTCGTACGAAACCGGGATGACCTTATACAGTTGGGCCATCGGTTCAGTGATACGACGAAGCAAATCTGGGGCAATCGAAACATCGTCCAGGCTGATAACCTGCATGTGCAGCTGTTCAGCCAAGGCTTGGGCCAATTGGTCGTCGGTAATCAGATTCATATCCTCGGCGATCTTGCCAAGGGGCTGATGTTCGGCCTGGGCTTCTTGCTCTTCTAGCAGCAGTACGAGTTGCTCGTCGCTGATGAAGCCAAGGTCAACCAGAATCTGTCCAAGTCGGCGAACTGCCATGAAATCGTCTCGTTGTCCGTCAGGTAGTTAAAAGGAAAAGGAGAGAAGCGTTGCGACCGGTTATGCGGCACCTTCTTGATCGTCCACATTTCCACGTCTGGCGTCGGCGATACGTTTTGCCAGGTCATTGGGATTTTGGGCTTTGGCCAGGGCGTCTTCCATGGTGATACGATCGGCCCTCCAGTGATTGAACAGGGAGTCGTCCATGAGGATCATCCCGTGCTTTGAGCCTGTCTGAATCATCGATGGAATGCGGAATGTTTTGTTTTCACGGATCAGGTTGGAAATACCTGAGGTCACGTTGAGTAGCTCGTAAGCAGCACAGCGACCGCCGCCAATCTTGGGGCATAAAGTTTGAGCAAGCACGCCCAAAAGTGCCGAACCCAACTGCGTACGAATCTGATCCTGCTGACCAGAGGGGAACACGTCGATGATACGATCGACGGTACCTGCGGCACTGTTGGTATGCAGCGTTCCAAACACCACGTGCCCCGTTTCTGCCGCGGAGATAGCTGCTTCAATTGTCTCTAAGTCACGCATTTCGCCCACCAGGATCACGTCAGGGTCCTGACGCAACGCACGGCGAATGGCTTCCGAGAAGGACGGCACGTCAACGCCGATTTCACGCTGGTTAACGGTCGACTTCTTGTGGTAATGATAAAATTCGATCGGGTCTTCAATTGTGATGATATGGTGGTCAATCGTTTCATTAAGGTGATTGATCACTGAAGCCAGCGTGGTCGACTTACCAGAACCCGTCGGCCCGGTGACCAGGAACATGCCACGCGGTCGATGGCAAAGCTCAAGCACTTTCGCTGGCAGCCCCAACTGCTCGGGGGTGAGCATGTCATTGGGAATCTGACGCAACACCATCGAGATGTTCCCACGTTGTCGGAAAATCGACACCCGGAAACGAGCCAAGTCGGAAAAGGCAAAACCAAAGTCGGAACCACCTGATTCCTGAAGTTCCCGCTGACAGCGTTCTGGCGTGATACTTTTCATCAACGAGACGGTATCGTCTGGCTCGAGCGATTTCGTATCAAGCTGTCGCATACGACCGTGCAAACGAAACACAGGTGGCTGACCCACCGTGATATGAATATCGCTTGCGCCCTGCTTAATCGCGGCCTGCAGCAACTTGTCAATAAGAATCGTGGCCATTGGCTCCCTTTTACCGCTGATGGAACCATCACCCTGGCGGGCCGTGAAGTAGTGGCCCTGCTGGGGGTGTTGGTCCAGCCTCTATCAGATCACGGGCGCTGAGACGATGTCTGTTCTGGTCGCTGCCCATCCGAGGCAATCGCCAAAACTCCCAGTGTGCCAAGCCGACCGTGAACTGCTGATGAATTTAGATTGAAAAGCGTTGGAAAAGCTGTCCTGATAGCAGTATTGTTGGGTTCTGCTACCCAAGACTCAAATAAGTCGTGCTATTTTCGCGTTTACGAACCCATGGCACGTAAACGCTTGTTTTATCTCGATTTGCCGTTTTGTTGACGAGCAGGCTTATTGCTATGCCTTCTCGCCAGCCTTGGCTACTTCTCGACAACCTTGGCCACACGGAAGACTTCTTCTAATGATGTCTTGCCGAGCATAGCCTTTCTGACCCCGTCATCGAACAGGGTAGCCATGCCACTGGCGACGGCGGCCTTGCGGATATCTTGGGTCGCGGCTCCTTGGAACGCCAGCTCTCTAAGTCGTGCATTCATAGGCATTAACTCAAAAATACCCATGCGTCCCTTGTAACCGCTACGCTGGCAATTACCGCATCCTCGACCCTTCATGAAGGTCGCTCCTTCGGCCATCTCCGGCGTTATGCCAGCAGCATCCAGGGATTCCTGAGATGGTTTGATCGGGCCCTTGCATTTCTCGCAAATCACCCGGACAAGTCGCTGTGCCAGCACACCAATAATTGTACTAGAAACCAAGTACGAGGGAACACCCATGTCAATCAAACGTGTAATAGCACCGGGCGCATCGTTCGTGTGTAGAGTGCTGAAAACCAAGTGTCCAGTAAGTGAGGCTTGAATCCCCATAGAAGCTGTTTCACTATCGCGCATTTCACCGACGAGGATAATATTAGGCGCTTGACGCAGCATGGCCTTAATAATCTTCGCGAAATCGAGCCCAATCGAGTGACGCACCTGGGTCTGATTAATCCCAGGCAGGTAATACTCGACAGGATCTTCGGCGGTGATAATTTTTGTGTCGGGACGGTTCAGCTCGTTCAGAGCAGCGTAGAGGGTGGTGGTCTTCCC
Source organism: Bremerella alba (assembly GCF_013618625.1). NCBI lineage: Bacteria > Pseudomonadati > Planctomycetota > Planctomycetia > Pirellulales > Pirellulaceae > Bremerella > Bremerella alba. The sequence continues at coordinate 88,694 of NZ_JABRWO010000014.1, forward strand.
CGAACCGGTGGGTCCGGTCACCAGCACGATACCATTGGGCCGCTTGATGAGATTGTTGAACTTGATGAAGTTCGCGTCCGACAAGCCTAACTGGCGAACCCCCACTTTGATGCTGTCTTTATCCAGGATCCGCATCACGATCGATTGACCGTGATTGGTGGGGATGACACTCACGCGAAGGTCGATGGTCTTCGTTCCGACGTCTGCCTTGATTCGTCCGTCCTGGCAGCGGCGACGCTCGGCGATGTCGATGCTTCCTAGAATTTTGAGGCGAGACAGGATCGCCCCGAGCATACGTCTGGGGGGGCTGTCACGTTCAATTAAGCGACCATCGATGCGATATCGAATGCGGACGCGATCTTCAAACGGCTCTACGTGGATGTCGGATGCCCGGAGTTGGACCGCTTCGTTGATCATCAACTGGACCAGCCGCACCACAGGTGCGCTTGTCTCGTCGATAGTCTCGTCACCGGCCATGGTCATGGTGTCTTGTTCCATGGTGTCGGTGAAGTCGATCGCCGTATCGGTGAATTCCTGCAGCATTGTATCTGCAGACTCACCTTCCTGTTGGCCGTAATAGCGGTTGATCGACTCGAGAATGTTCTCGCGAGGTGCCAGAGCGATTTCGACCTTCCGGTTTAGGATAAATCGAAGTTTATCGATTGTCCCCAAATCGAGCGGGTCGGCGATAATGACCTTTAAGGCACCATCGTCCTCGGCCATCGGCATCACCACGTTTTCACGTGCGACCGATTCAGGCACTAATTCTACCGCTGACATCGGGATCCGGACTTCGTCTAGGTCAATAAACTCAAGACCGTGTTCTTCCGCAACGGCCTTCATCACGTCGTTCGCACCGACGTAGCCGGAACGAATCAGTGCCTCGGGAACCGCGATTCCCTGAGCATCGGCCATGGTTTCGGCCTCGCGCAATTGGTCGGGACCAACGAGGCCACGTCGAATCAGAATGTCCGCAAAATTTCCCAGGGTTCCAGCCAAAGCGCTATCCTCCGAGCGGAATAGTGAAAGAGAGTCGTTATTGAGAGAAAAAAGATAAGTGCATTACTAGCCTACCATGAGGCCAAGAATGCCGTTAAGCCTTTTGTGCGTGAATTTTACGTCTAATCACGCAATCTTATCATCCTTAAAGGGCAGGGGCTTCGTCAAGCTCCTGCCCTTCTAGGGGGGCGGTGTGTGCTTGCCTGCAAATGTATGACATCACGCAGAGATGTCCTGCCCCCGTGCGAGCTACTGAAAATAACAATTAGGGAGCCCTACGCTGAGAAGCGTCAGAGGGCTGGGATTGTTCGCTTGGGTTGTTCGGGGCGCCATACTGCGGGACAGGTTTTGATCGGATTGACGGCAGTGTGTGTGAAGGTGGCACGTTATATCCTGGCAAATCTTTCGGTGGATTGCCCGCAGGCCGGTAAGGCTCGGCTGCTCTTGGGGCATGGTACGGCCGTGTTGAATAGGGGTTGGAAAGTTCTCGGGCTGCTTCCCATTGGCGGCGAGCCATCCCTCGTAGTTGATCGGCGAGGGCAAATTCGGATAAATGTTCGGCCTGAGCAGCCATCTCCTCCAGGTGCCGCGCATCGTGGCGGAACTTATTGACCAACTCACGAACTTCTTTGTAGAGCTTGGTCCCGGGCCATTCTTCGTCAGAATTGTCACTTTCCGGAGGCTTCGCTTGAGAGTGATCTCGTTCGATCCCTAGCGTTTTGGACTCAATCGAGTACTCAGGCCCTAATTGCTTGCGGATCTCTTCGACTTCTTTAAGCATGGAGCCATTAGAGCCTTCTGCGAACTTCCACTTCTTTTTCGCCCCAGATGCTTTCGATGACGGATCCTCGAGTTGGAACGCGGGTGGGTTCTCTTCCGCTAGCGAGATATTAGTCGCGAAAAGGATCAAGGTTGCCGCCATGATTAAGTGGTTCTGCATCTTTCCGTTCCATGGATTGAAGGGGGGGGCTTTCAGCAAGCATCCCTAAAATTAGCAAATTCGACAAGGTTCACCAACTTTGACTCAAGAATCTGCATTGACGCCGAAGGAGGACGTTTCGATAATCCGCTGCCCGATTTGAGTAGCTATCAGTGAAAGTCCGCGAAGGTTGGTGGATGGGTCCTACGTTTAGTCATGGTTTCTTGGTGCTTCTGACGCTCAGCGTCATGGCTGGCGTTGCGCCTGTGGCAAACGCTCAGGAGTCGAACTCATCCGAAGTTTCAACGTTAGAAGAGATTGAGCCACTCCCCCAGTCGATTCTCGAAGCAGAGACGATCGACGTAGATTCAAAGCACGCCTATGAGCAGCCAGTCTCGACAGAGAACTGGTTCGGCGGAAAGCAGGGGCACGGTCAGTTCTCGCATCGCTTCGACCTGGTGCATGATCACCCGGACGACCCTGCCCGGCATATTGGTTTCGGGCAACCGCTGGCAGGTATGAGCTGGCGCAATCGCCCGATTCATGCGGATGTATTCGCTGGTGCGATCATGTTACAAAATCTCATTCCTGGTGAAGTCGAACAGGAAGGCTCGTTCTTCGATGGTGTGCGTTTAGGCTACGACTTCGATCACTACTGGGGAGCGGAGGTCCGATTAGGTTTGGCGGAAGGGCGTTTGACCTATCCAGCCAATGCCTCGTTCTCAGGAAAAAGCCAGCTGATTCTGCTCGACTATAACGTGCAGTTCTATCCGTGGGGTGACTCGGCCTGGCGACCTTACGCAACGCTTGGGCTTGGTGCCGCCGTGTTTCAATACGAAGACGCGATAGGACGAGATCGAGGTCAAGCTCAGGTATCAATGCCCTTTGGTTTGGGGCTAAAGTATTTCATTCATAAGCGGCTCGCTCTGCGATTCGAGTTGCTAGACAATATGACTCTTGGTGGCACCGACGCGAGTTCCTCAAGCAACTTCTCGGTCACCGGCGGGTTTGAATACCGCTTTGGCGGTAGTGCTCCTGGCTATTTCCGTTGATCGAATCTGTGGTGGAACTTGGGCGGTGTGATTCCGTCGTCTTAGTGAAGGAGTTCCGAAGCGAAAGAGTTTTTGCGACGAATTCCGCGAGTAGCCACGGATAGGGGAACGGAGTCCTTATAGGCGACTCTTAAGAGTAACCGTGAATCGTTCTCTCCTTCTGTAACTGAGAGAACGCGACGGCATAGAAACGGAGCGTTAACAAAAAAAGAGACGCGGTCACGATGTGACCGCGTCTCTTCAAAAGCCCCCCTGGCTATTAGTTTGGTTACATGCTTCCGCGACCAAGGTTGTGCGGATGGCGTCCGGTTGTGGAAGTTGGGTAGCTTCGCATCGATCCGGGGTTCATCTCGTACATGGTTTGATCGGATGGGGAAGCCGGCATAGGGGTGCCGTACTGCATAGGGACTTCCGAGTCGTACAGGATCGTCGACTCGCCTGGGAGCATTTGTTCATGGCTCACCATTTGCGATTTGGCTTGGCAGGCACAGCTGTTACAGGGGATGCCTTGGTCGCACATGCTAGAACAGCACTCATCGCCACGACGGATGCCTGTGATGCCGGGGCGGCAGCGACCGCCGACTGGGCCGACATAGTTACCAAAGCAGTCGCAGGGATCGCATTTAGGTGGATCGGAAATCCATTCGCCCCAATAGACTTCATCCGAGCAACCCGCCGAGCATGTCAGGTTGTTGCGTAGATGTTGGCGAATTTCTGCGAAGGGTGGTTTGGGCAGGCAAACTTCGTAGTTGGGGCCGCAGCTTTTTGCGCAGGTCGTAGGGCAACCACACGAGTCGCCGCAGGTGGCACCGCAATCGTCGCAAGCGCATCCGGAACTTGGAGAGAACTGCCCCATTTGGCATGAGTTGCAACTGGGAACGGTGCGGCAGCCGACCGTGGCCAGGAGGGCAACGGTGAATAAGCTGAGGATTAAGTGGCGTGACATCATGTCGAGAGCTTCCTGGTTCACATCAAACGAACCACCCTGAACTGTCAGGGCAGGGGGGAGTGGGAACGTGACTCAAGAACGACTATCGGCTAGGAAAGTTCGCATAATCGAGAGAATTGCCGTAATCGGCAAAGTTTGCCACAAAAAGGCGGGGGTGCTATCAATGCGGGCATGTCAGTCGGCGCATAAAAAAACCGCTGTGATCCGCCCCCAGATGCACAACGGCTTTCTGCTCACGATTGAAATCGTGGCATTTCGCTATGTAATAGCATCGGTCAATTGCATGACTTGCGCGATAGATGTTGCCGGGAAATTCGGGGAACCGCACTGTGTGAAGACGGCAGTTCCGGTCGGGAGGTCGCGCATAAAAAAAGCCGTCAAGTGGGGCAGGTACTTGACGGCCTTGACCAGGCGACCGAGGTCGCCAGTCATGATTGAGGAGAATGGACAGTGTCCATGTAGGTGTTGATCGGCATTGATCTCAAAAGATAATAATCGCTGGTGAGATCGTTGGTAAAACTTACCTTCCCGGTAACAACTTGAAGTAACTATCTGTCTGATTTGCTTTAGATTCTGGAAATCAGGAAATGGTTAGAATTACGTTTTACTATTTTGCGGGATGGAATGATCGTCCGGGGTGTCTGCCCCTTCCCCGCTGGGCAATGGTTCGAGTGCGAGGTCATCTGGTTTGGGGGAGCGACGAAAGAAGCTTCTCCAGATTGTATTCCAGGCGGTTTTGGCCATTGTACTCAAGCGGAAGTCTTGGATTTCGCTCGTCTTAAACACGGTGGCCAATGCTTCTTCTCGGCCGCGATAGGACGCAGGGAAGCGAACGATCAACTGGGTGCCCTTATACGTTTGAGTCAGCAGCCCTGGAAACAACGAGCCTTTCGCAATCACGTATGGTCCCGGTGCAATCGCAATCGAATGGGTAGGGCCGATAGAAAATCGGCGATATGCGAACGTCCACGTTTCGTCCTTCTTGACCAGCTTGCCAAGTGTCATCCAGGGCAGGGAGCCTCCGATGGATGCAAATGTCGTGAGTCGATCTCGATCTTGTTCGACCTTGTCTGAACGGAAAAGAATGACATCGCCAGCCAAGCGGAAGCCAAGAAGCGTTGTTCTTAAGGATCGCTCGAAGGTGAGCAGCGAAACGATCAAAATGGGAATTGCGATCATGCCGCCTAGTGCTGGGTGGATCCAGCAAGCGGCGTACATAAACAGTAAAACTCCGATTCGGCTAACACGCAGAAACGTGTCGACCAGTGGAAATGGATTGATAAGAATCAATACTTCAAAAACATTGCTCAGCACCCAAACACTTGTATAGAACGCGAACATCAGAATGATGATGCCGATGGTCAAGATCGTGCCGAGCGGTCCTCCTTCTGCTCCGAGGTTGATGTCCAGAAAATGGTAAACGAGTCGGAAACCAAGCAGAAAACCAATCAAATGAAACAGGATGCCTAGAATGTCCAGGGGCATCTTTAAATAGCTGGCAAACGTTAGGACCGTGTCCTTGAACGCCATTAGTAGCGTTACCAGGATAATGGGTATGAAGAACCATGGTTGATAAAGGAAAATCAGCTCTTCTCGCCGATCCGTTTCGGTGAGGAGGTAAACCGCAGGAGATGCGATCGATAGAACCATCAGTGGTGACAGGCCAGTTGCCGTGATCCCCACCAAATCTTCCAGGCCGTTCACTACGATGCCTGCCCGACGTTTTCCAAAGAAGTCTGCCAATATGCTTTGCGGCGACGTATAAACTTTGTCGTTCGGATCGTCATTGAGTGGATCGGCAGACGTTGAATAATTATCTTCAACGGGCACCACGGCATCTTGGGCGCAAGCTTGGGGTAGGTAATCAGAGAGCCCCCAGCCAGCTGCCAAAAGCAACAGGCAACCAATCCAGTTTCTGGAGTTTCGATGCGTGAGAGAAGTCATGCAAGTTGGCTTTGATTCACATCATTGTCATTCATCGTCCGGCCTATCATAACGTTATTGTGCGACACTATTCGAATATTGAGATAAGCGCACAAAAAACGGCAAATTGCTGACTGTCGATACGGCCGAGCAATCGTTTGTGCTTAGTTAAGTCAGCATTCGTCCCGTTGACATAAATCCGGGGGACCGTTAGCGTTAACGAAGATAAAAGGAGGCGAGCCGAATTGGTTAGGGAGCGGATTTGAAATCCGTCGCCGGTTACGCCGGTTGCAGGTTCGAGTCCTGTCGCCTCCGCTTGAGAAGCCCTTTGGTTTCAACGATTTACGTCAACGCCTTACGCATCGTAGCGTAAGGCGTTTTTTCGTTTCTTGAGGTGGCCGCACCGTATTTGCACGGGGTTTCGTGCAAATGCTGTGCAAATATGGTGCGGACAAAAACGCCTTCGTTGGTCGCTTTCAATCTCTCTCTAACCGGAGACGAAAGCGAAATGAAAGTCTGGCAAAAGCAAACGGTACGCTACGAACTCAACGGGAAGACTGTCCCTAAGGACACGCCGAAAGCAAAGCGGGTAACGATTCTCTCGAAACGCTTCTACGGTAGTCTCAAGACGCTAAGCGGGAAGACAAGGCAAGTCGCACTATGCGAAGACAAAGACGCTTCGATAACGCTTCTCCGTCGCCTTCAGACGCAAGAGGATAGAGATAAGGCGGTAGGCGTGGATCGACACGCCAAAGAGCAAAGACGACCGATTGAAGATCATCTAAGCGGATACGAAAAGCACTTGCGTTCTAAGGCCAATACGGAACGTTACGTCGTTCTAACGATGGGCCGTATTCGTCGCCTCTTGGATGCGGTTAAGGCGAAGGCGATAAACGATCTTGAATCAAGCCGCATTGCTAACACGCTATCGAGTTGGCGTAATCGCAAAAAGAAACCCGTCAGCGTAGTAACGTCGAACCATTATGCAAGAGCGATAAAGGGCTTCTCTCGTTGGCTATGGATTGAGCGTCGAACGCCAGACGATACGCTTTCGCCTCTGCGACTTCTAAACGCTGACGTGGATCGGAAGCGGGTACGGAGAGCGTTGACAGCCGACGAAGTTAAGAAGCTTATCGAAACAACGGAGAAGAGCGGTAAGCGTCTCCGTGGATTGATAGCGAAGGATAGAGCGATGCTTTACACGCTTGCCACTTACACGGGCTTGAGAGCGTCAGAGTTAGCGAGTCTCAAAGTTACTTCATTCGATATCGAGAACGGAACCGTTACTGTTGAAGCGGGATATAGCAAGCGAAGACGTAAAGACGTTCTCCCGCTCCATGCTTCACTTATTGAACGTCTTCGCCCTTGGTTAGAGAGCAAAGCGAAAGCGCAGGTAAGAACGTTGTTCGTTACAGACATTCATCACGCAGCCGATATGATGCGATCTGATTTGAAACGGGCGAATATCGACTACGTTGACGCAAGCGGGAGATACGCTGACTTTCACTCGCTACGCCATACGTTTATCTCTTCGTTGGCGAAGAACGGAGTTCATCCATCAAAAGCCAAAGAGCTTGCCCGACATTCGACTATCACGTTAACAATGGACGTTTACTCACACGTTGAGACGGATGAACTACGAGAGGCAATTAGCGTATTGCCCGATTTGCTCAGTTAGTTGTGTAACAACCTTAAAGCAGACCGTACCCAACTTCTTAGTTCGGTGTCTGTCAAAAGCTCACTGGAACTGGATGCGTCAACGTGGTGATGATCTGTCGCAAAATCATTTAGGTCTGTTAGTTCGTCTATTCGGTCCTGCCATTTCGCAAGTGCTGAGCCTTGGGGAGCGGAGCGAATGTCAGTAATCACCTGTCCTAAAGTCTTGCCATCGAGTGGGGTCCCAGGGCAGGTGATTTTAAGCAGTTCTTCTACGAATAAACGGATGTCTTTCACAACGTCTTTCGGACGTCCAAGATGCTCATCGTGGTACATCAAAAGTTGCTTGTATCGCATCACCCAATCTGAGCTAACCGCTTTCTCGATATCAAACTCCCGTAGCTCTGAGCCTTCTTTGGTTCTAAAGACATGAAAGCACGACTTGTCCCCATCTCTCTCGTTATGCTTTTCCCATACGTAGTGTAAGAATCGGGCATCGTGAGATAGTACGATAACTTGCTTGGCTTTTCGTCCGAGTCTGAGAATTATTTGCTGAGTACGAGTTCGTCTACCCTCATCTTGGCTTGTGAAAGGATCATCAAATACGACGATCTTATTTGCAATATCGGGGTCACGCTCAAGCTGAGCCACAAAGAACGAGAACGCTAGGGCCGAACGATCCCCCATGCTCAGAGTGTTTTTGAAGCTGGGTTTTTCGAGAGGCGTTTTCTGATCGCCGAGCGATATTCTTTGTCCGTTAATCCCAAGATAGTAGGACACACTCGGATTGCCCCCAAGGTACTGCGGTGTCGTTTTTTCTAGCGTGAATTCGGCCCCGAATGCATCAAGATATTGGTTAATCGCTTGCTCAAACTCGGGACAAATATTGTTGCTAAACTCATTGAGCTTTTCTCGGGCTTCGTCCTTCTTTTGGTCGAGTGTCTCCTTTTCTTTTTTGAGTCGTAGGTATTCCTCGCACTCTTTCTTGACGTCTTCATTGAACCGAAGTTTCTGAGCTTCGAGCTTTAATAACGCCGCTTGCTCTTCTCGCAAGTTGCCGGTTGAGAGTCGATCCTTTGTGTCTTGCGCCAGTGCATTAACTTGTTTAATGTCTTCGTTGTATTCCCTCACTTTGACAACGAACTCTTCCCACTGTTTCTGGGCATCCCTAAAGTCAGTTCCGAGTATTATCTCCTCAAGAGGCGACGCTGATTTGCGTGAACTGTAAGACGATAGAACCAGCCTCGTCGATTCCATTAATGGTGCTACGCCTTTCATCAGGTTGGGTGGAATAGCTTTCGGAAACCCAGCGTTTTTTCTCCATGCGTCCGCTAATAGTGCGTTCTCTCCTAATACCTTTTCAATTCTCGCAACTGCCGTCTCCCCAAACTCCATTGCGATCAAATCATGTAACCTTGCTGCACTTGACTTTAACGCAACATATTCTTGCGAGAAATAGCTTTTGAAAGCATGGAACAATTCAATCCCAGCTAACGGTTGATCGCAAAACGGACAGGTCTCTCCATTGGAAAATGAAGTACCTTTCTGAAGCCATTCTTCGCCCCCTTTCGGAAGACATCGATCGATATGATTTCGCACCGATTCTTCAGCACGATTTGAAAGGGTTTCAAGGGTGGACGCCAAGAATGACTCAAAGTCGTCTGGAATTTGAGGTACGCCAATCGTTTGTAGTAACCGACGATCAAGAATCGACTTGGCGTCTTCAAGTTGTTGAACTTCGCTTTTTTTGCTTGATAACTTGGCATCAATTTCTTTGTCTTCTTCGAAGGCAAGGAATTCAGAGAGAGAAACTCCCTTTGGCAAACGTGCTGAAATAACTTTCTCCGCACTTCGCAGGTCTCGCTGTTTCTCGACAATTTCCTTTGCCAATTTCTCGACCTTCTCACCTAATTGGCGTCCGTCGCTTCCCAACAGGACGTTGTACGCATTGCGTTTGTGGTCATGCAGCACGTAGTCACCCGCAAAGACGTTTTCATGCATGAAGGTCTTATCAAAAACGACAATATCAGCATGAGCGTTTGACCACTGGCCGTTCTTAAATCGAAAGTTGTCGTTGGCAAGACGAATAAGAATATCGGGACTATCGCTTGACCCTAGACTCGATCTGCCTTCCACGTACGCCGGATTGCCTTCTGAGAGCGATCTAAGGATATCGCAGAGTGTTGTCTTTCCTGCGCCGTTATCGCCATAAATTAGAGTCAGCTTCGCAGCTTCGATTGTTTGGCACGAATTGACGAACTTACCAACATTCTTAATTCGAATGATCTTCTCGATCATGGCTGCTTCTATCTTGCGAATGGGGTGGGCTAAATTATGAAACGAAGATACTCCCATCGCTCAAGGGTGATTTGCTCCACCCCAATGGGACCGGTCACAATATAGTGATGCGTACAGCAGATGTCGATAAGAAGAGCATCCGTTCCGTACCGTTCTAAAGCTTCTCGAATAACGCCTCACAGCACCATTAAGGCACGATCCTAGTTGGGCCGTTCAGTATGCAAAAATGGGCCTGAGCGACGTTCTATGAGCTTCTAAAGGCCGATTAGGACGTCAGGCTTCGGCCATTTTAGCGATTCGATTACTCGAAAACACGCACAAACGATCGGAGGAGATTGGGCGTGCAAGTCGCAATAGAAACCCAGAGGGGGATGTGACAAAGTGAATTTGCCGCAATTAGCATTGTTTCGCTGCTCGTTTCACGATGCACAGTTGCTTTTACCGGTCATCGCTGAGTTATGCATTTATAATATCTCGTTTTCTCTTTGCATAAAAAATACGTAGCACCCCGACCGGCTCGGACGCTGTGAGAGCTTAAAAAAACGACCCCTATACCCTCCCGTCTAATTGACACGCAAAACAACGAGATGTGTGTGGCGTATGGCGCTGAACGGGTACGCACTTTGCGTGGGGCATAGGGAGGGGATAACCCAAAAGAGAGATTCTAAGTTGCATTCTTCGCTCTCGCTTTTTCTCTCTGGGCAAGGGGCAACGGGCAACAGGACGTTTTAATAGCTCTCTCCTATTGCCCTCCTGTTGCCCGCGAAGAGGGCAACAGGTCATAAGTAACGTCCTGTTGCCTCTTGCCCTGTTGCCCCAAGGCTAAGCGGAAACGCAAAATGTGTAAATCTCTCGTTTCTGATGCCTCTTAACAAGTTCTACAATAAAACCAGAAAACGTTATTTGTAATTGCATAATACGCACTCTCTTATTCGTAACGACAAATTGCATAAGTCGATATTGTGTTAATTTCGCATCTTATCTATATTGCCACTCATGACACGCATGAAAGGAATTCATCATGCTTACACTCAAAGACGTAGCCGAGAGGCTACACGTATCCCGTGATACGGTTCGTCGAATCGTACTAAACGGAGAATTGCCCGCCTATCGGATTGGCGGCCAATACCGAATAACACAGAAGGACATTGACTCTTACTTGGGTCACAATCGTATAGACGAGAAAGAAGAGGCAGAAAATGCCATTGGAACAAATTAACAACAACGAGAGAAAGTTCGTCAACGAAACGTTGACGATAGAATCTAACAACTACGAAGTAGTACACGCTGGAATGTATCACGCACTTTTCAAGGGCTTGGAAGCCCTTGAAACGGACTACGGTAAAGCTTACCGATGGAGCTTTCTTATCGTCGGTGGCGAATACGATGGCAAGTATATCACCGAGCTATCGGATAACGAAAAAGCTCCATCGACACAAAATAAGACGGGTCGTTTTCTTTGCGCTTTGGCGAAAAGGAATATCGAGAAAGGCGTACAAGTGAACCCAAGCGACTACGTTGATAAAAAGTATATGCTGATAGTCGAACCGCATCTGAAGAAAGCGGGAGAAACGAAGATCACCACATTCTCGATGATTGACTAACTGCAAACGAAAAACGCCACACGTTGCGGTTCAACGTGTGGCGTATCGTTTCGACAAGAAAAAGGACAGTGTTAAATGATAAACGAGATATGTCTATTTATAACAACAAGATTGAAATTGCGCAAGCGTATTGCGATAAGGGATTACGTGTCTTTCCTGTTCACACGTTAGAGAACGGGCAATGCAGTTGCGGAAAAAGCGATTGCGACAACGTTGCTAAGCATCCGTTAACGGTAAACGGATTCAAAGCTGCAACGACCAATAAGAACAAGATGCTCGAATACTTTAGCGACAAATACGAGAGAGCGAATGTCGCTATAGCGACGGGAAAAGAGAGCGGCGTATTCGTTGTCGATGTTGACTCTATTAGGTCACTAACGGAACTCGAAAAGAAACATGGTGCGTTCCCACAAACGTGGGAAACGAAGACCGGAAACGGACGCCATCTGTTCTATCGCTTCCCGCAAACGGGAACCGTAAAGAATTCAACAAAGAAGATCGACAAAGAAATCGACATTCGAGGCGAAGGCGGTTACGTCATTCTTCCACCGTCTATGCACAAAGACGGAAAGCGATACGAGTGGATTCGCAATCCAGATAAACGTCTTGCTGACGCTCCCGCTTGGCTCTTGGCGTTGGTCGTTGACGACCAACGAGAAGCGAAGGCGGCAAACAAAACGTTTACCGTTGAAGCGGGAGCCAATGAGCGGCAACGGGCAATTTCGTATCTCGCTAAATGCCCGCCAGCGATAAGCGGAAGCGGGGGAAGCAACGACACGTTCGCTATCGTGTGCCGTTTGATAGAACTCTTCCCATCGCTCTCTGACGACGATCTTTTAGACGTTCTCGGAGAATGGAACGAGAGATGCGAACCGCCTTGGAGCGTCAAAGAGTTGACGCACAAAGTAACTTCAGCAAGAGCGAAAGTAGCGGATGCGGAGTTCGCGCAAACGACGCATGCTGACGAACCAAGCGAAGACGAGGAAGACGAGGAAGACGACGACTGGGACGTTGAAATCGTTTATCCCGAGAGCGAAGACGAAGAAGCGGATGATTGGCCCGTTCTCCATAAAGACGCTTATCATGGGCTTGCTGGCGATATCGTTAAGCGAATTGAGCCAGAGACGGAAGCGGACCCAGTAGCGTTGTTAGTTACTTTGTTAAACGCTTTCGGCTGCCTCGTTGGTCGTTCTCCGTATGTTGCGATTGACGGTTCAAAGCATCACGCAAATACGTTTGCTTGTATCGTTGGTCAAAGTTCACGAAGTCGCAAAGGAACTTCGTTAGGGCATATCCTTAACGTCTTGTCAGATAGTGACGTTGAACGAATCAATGGGCTTTCGACGGGCGAAGGTATTGTTAATCGTCTCCGTGATGCGGAAGACGGAATAACAGACAAACGCCTTTGGGTAGTTGAATCGGAATTTTGCCAACCGCTAAAAACGATGAAACGCAGCGAGAATACTCTTTCTCCCGTTATTCGCAATCTTTGGGATCGGGGCGAAGTATCAATTCTCACGAGAGCGAACCCGCTAAAAGCGAACGGTTGCCACGTTTCGATTCTCGGACATATCACACGGGAAGAACTTACGCAAAGCTTGGACAACGTTGACGTTTACAACGGGTTCGGAAATCGTTTTCTGTGGACGTTGTCGAGACGCTCTAAGAGCTTACCGTTAGGTGGTGAGGGGTTCGAGATAAACGATCTTAAAGAACGTCTCTCGGTTGTAACCCAAATAAGCAAGTTCATAGGCTCAATGGAATTCTCCCGTGATGCAAAGTTACTTTACGTCTCTCGCTACGATTCACTTGGAGAAGGAAGACGGGGATTATGGGACGCTGTTTGTTCGAGAGCAGAACCGCAGGTCGTTAGACTCTCGATGCTTTATGCGTTGCTCGATGGCGTGGCAACGATAGAAACGTGCCACTTGAAAGCCGCTCTAGCTCTCTGGGATTATTGCGATGATTCAGCACGCATAATCTTTGGTGCGAACGGTGGCGATAGCCTAGAGACAAAGGTATTGAGCGTTATTCGAGAGAGGTCAGGGATAAAGAAAAGCGATATCCGCAACGCAGTTTCGCATAAGCTGAAAGCTGACGATTTGAACGCTTCGTTGTCGTTCCTTGAATCACGGGGGAAGATCACGAAGAAAGTCGTTACCGAGAATCGTAGACGCTTTGAGCGTTGGTATCCTTGCCGTGGGCAAGGGGCAACGGGCAACAGGACGGAGGGCGATAGCGATTCTCCTAATGCCCCTGCCCAAGGGGCAACTGGTGAGAGCAACGGGCAACGTCCTGTTGCCTCTTGCCCCGATGCCCCGGCAACGCTTGCCGATCTTTTCGATTGGCGAAATATGAACGCAGCAGAGTTCGTGAAGAATGATACTGGTCTTGTTTGGGTCACTAAAGAAGAACGCTTAACGCCTTCGCTTCGTGCTGCTCTCGAAACGAACCAAGAGGCGTTAGCGTCTTTCGTGACAATCGTCAAAGAGGATAGCAAGCCGCTCTCGGAAGACGAGTATCTCGATCCGTTTATGAAAGAACTCACCGAACTCTGAGAGCGTAAAATGCGCTAACCGTTTCCCGTTTCCGTTGGACGAGAAACGGGCTATAGGGTAAGCTTTCTGTGCAAATATGATGCGGCCAACGATTTTCGTTTGTCGTAAGTCGATATTGGTAAGGCAGAAACGCTAAAAAGCGTTTGGGATTTGAAATCCGTCGCCGGTTATGCCGGTTGCAGGTTCGAGTCCTGTCGCCTCCGCTTGGAAAGCCATGTCGCCGTTTCTGGTTACATGGCTTTTGGCTTTTTCTGAGCAGCCGAGTTGGTTTTTAGTTCCGACCGAATGAGGGAGAGTCGGGCTGATCGTCTCTGCAAGATGCTCTGATCGCAAGCTGGAATTGGCTGATGAGTAGGCGTTTGTCGACTATGCGGCTTCGCACGAATGCCAGAACCGCTCGTCACATGCTTCATTCATAATATCGCTGTGATCGGCTGCTTGCCCTACGATCCACTTTGTCGGAGCGTAGACATTGGCTTTTTGAAGTTGGTGAATGGCTCCGAAGTGGTGATCGACGTGAATCGATCTTTCTCGGTGCGACTTGGACCATAAGTTTTTAGGCCGTGCAATCACGCGATTGACGAAATGGGCAAGCCCACTGCTGTTTCGTTGCTCGTATTGATCGATCGTCGGATAGGCAATCAGGTAGTCGTACGCCTGACGTAGATAGTCTCCACGCAATGCATGAGCATGGGTTCGATGCACTTGTGTTCCACGGACGACATGGTCGTTCACCGCAACGGGCGTTTTTATGTGCTCGCCCCCGAAGTAGAGATGATCCCAGTCATTCGGGACATGCTCTAAGAATTCTAAAATTTGCTGGAGAGTGTTTGCATTTAGTAGTGCATCATCCTCTAGGATTAGGATTGATTCGTGTTGGTCGAGCAAAGCGTCTTCAAGAATTCGAAGGTGCGACTGATAGCATCCCCAGGCACCAAGGCAATCGCGATAACGATTTCGTGCCCAGGCTGGGGGAGGGCAAATGCGCCCATCGACCGCTCGAAATCTCTCTACCTGTGGAAACGGCCAGTCGATCTGTTCAATGTTTTGTCCGAAGCGGTTCCAGCGATCACTGCGGCTATTCAAATTGATACAAACCACCCGCGAGAATATTGTTTCTTGAGACATTCGCTCGGTCTTCTGCGTTGAGGGATCGATAGGCACCGCATAGGTCAAATGCCTGAAGGTCATTGGTGTGTCCTTCGTTTGGGGGTTGTACTGAAAGTTCCAGATACGCGTCAACGCGAAAAAGTAAGCGTTTGATAGAAGCAGTCGCCCATAGTTTGATTGGGGTTCTTTATTCAGAAGATGGGGTCAGCTGGTATAGATTATTTTAAGCTTGATTCCCTCGTGATTCTCAAATGGCCGTGAATCTTGGGTTCTCTGATTGCTGACCAGGTAATCCAACTGATCTAAGTTTGCGATATGTCGCATGGCGTGACGACCAAATTTGGATTCGTCAGCTAGTACAGCGACTCGGTCGGCATGTTTGATCATAAGGCGTTCGCTTTCGACGACATGTTCGTTGTCGTTGAAGATGCCTGTTTCAGTGATCCCCCCAGCAGAGAGTAATGCCCAGTCTGCATGGTATTGCTCAATCGAGTATTGGGCACTTGGCCCGACCAAGAGCCCCGTGCCGGGAAAGAGGTACCCGCCGGTTAAAAAGACTTCCCAAGGCCCGCGACCCAGCATTCTTCTTTCGATAGCCGCAGCTAATGTAAGCGAGTTCGTGATTATGCGAAGCTTGATCGGTGGAAGGCAGTCTGCTAACTGCAATGTCGTCGTCCCGCCATCGACAAAGACGACGTCCCCTTCGCTTAAGAGTGTCGTAGCTCGACGGGCAATTTCCAACTTCTGGCCGGAATTCTTGACCTCTCGGGCACGAAATGGAAGCGGGTCAATTTGATTGACCAGTTTAATCCCGCCATGAATGCGTTCGACTAAGCCCGCTTCAGCCATCTGGTTGAAGTCGCGGCGAATGGTCGCAGGGCTCGCTTCAATTCGAGTTACCGCTTCCTCAACACGCAAAGCGCCTGTCTCTGAAAGGAATCGCAAAATCTGCTCTTGGCGAGTTAGCTTCATAAGCCATATTTGCTTTGATCAGTATCGGTCATGATCGATCACAGGTCATGGTCATTTCTGATCGAAGATGAACTGAGTACTTAAAGGGAAGGTGGTATTTAAGGAAATATAGTCGATTCTCTTGGGAGTGAACAGTGATCGTTATTGAGTGTAAGTGATCACTCCATAGGATGCAGGTGTCCATGCGAGCGGCTTCGTCTTCGCTATATGCCCGTACCTCAGAGCACCCCATCATGTCATTAAAGCTGAATCTTGGTGTTAAAACCGACCTGATTGAGTATCGATATTCGTTTGCTTGGCTTTTTCGGCTCTTGGCCGAAGAAGGTATTCAGCTAGTTCAGCTAGGCACCTGGTTCGAGCTTTATCAGTTGCCGGATGAGTTCTTCTTAAACCTTCGTCGCGAAGCAGAAGATCAAGGAATTCAAATCGCCAGCATGTTTACGGCTCATCGCGAACTGGGTGGCTTCTTTCGCGCAGAGCCTGGTTTCGAGAAGGTAGCCAGAGGAAACTTCGAACGCCTGATCGAAGTGGGGGCTTTGCTCGGGGCTAGGTCGGTGGGCTCGAATCCTGGTGCCGTTCTTCGTGATCAGATGGGGACGAAAACCAATGGCGTGAATTGCTATATCCGCCACATGAAAGAACTGATGCACCTGGCGCATGAGAAAGGGGTGTCGTGGCTGACGATTGAACCGATGTCGTGTCTGGCCGAGCCGCCTACCTTGCCCGGGGAAGTTGCCGAAATGGGGCGTGAACTGACGGAGTATCATCGAGAGCATGCCAACTCGACTGCCGCGATCGGTTACTGTGCGGACATCGCCCACGGCTATATTGATCATCAAGATCAGGTCGGATACGACCACATACAGTTATTTGAAGCCACCTATCCTTGGCTATACGAAGTTCATTTGAAGAACACCGATACACGATTTAATTCAACTTTCGGCTTCGGACCAAAGGAACGCGAAAAAGGAATTGTGGATGTTGCTCACTTTCGAGATCTGCTGATAAAGAATGCCGATCAGTTGCCGGTTCAAGAGATGACTGGCTACCTTGAAATTGGCGGCCCCAAGCTTGGTCGGGACTATAGCGATCATCAATTGGAAGACCAGCTGCGGAGTTCCCTTCGCTATTTAAAGGAGGCATTCCTCGGCGAAGCGGAAGCGGCTCCGACGGTCCCTGCAACGTGCGCGGCAGCCGATTTGCCTTCAGGGAAAAATAAGGTCGAGATTTCACCTTCGATGATGTGCGTCGATGCACTCAATTTCGAGTCTGCCTTGCGGAAGGTCGAAACGCTAGGCGTCGATATGCTGCATATGGATATCATGGACGGACATTTTGTCCCGAACATGCCGATGGGTTTGGGGGTACTCGAGCGTCTGCAAGATGCCACCCAGTTGCCGCTGGACGTGCACTTGATGGTCGCCGATAACGACTTCTTTGTTCAGCAGTTGGCCAACATGCGGGTCAATCAGATTTCAGTCCATTTAGAGTCGGCCATTCATCTTGACCGGACTTTATCTTACATCCGTGATCTAGGGATTAAGGCCGGCGTTGCGATCAATCCAGGAACGCCGTTATCGGCGATTGATTATGTACTGGAGAGAATTGATTACGTCTTAGTGATGACCGTGAACCCAGGTTATGCCGGGCAAAAGATGACGCCCGCATCGCTGCGAAAGATCGCCGATTGTCAGGAGCTTCTTTCGGCTCGTGGTTTCGATCTGCCTATTCAAGTTGACGGCAACGTCAGCTTCGAGAACATCCCAGGGATGGTCGCTGCCGGAGCGACGAATCTTGTGGCAGGCACCAGCAGTATCTTTCACAAATCGGGCACAATGCTAGAAAACAAGCGGCGTATGCTCGACGCGATCGAGGAAGGTCTGGCTGCCCAAAAGAAACCAGAACTTGCTGCAGTGTAGTTCTGCGTCTTAGTATTCGTTCTCGAAATTCCCAGACTTTCTGCAAGATGTGAAGAGCTATGACTTCAACCGAAGACAAGACAATGAAAGCCATCGTGCTGCACGCCGTGGGCGATCTGCGGTATGAGCAAGTGCCGATTCCCGATGTCGAGCCCGGCAAAGTGCAGGTCCGGATCGGATTCTGCGGCGTATGTGGTTCTGATATTCCGCGCTGTTTCTCCAAAGGGACTTACCACTTTCCGACGATCTGCGGTCACGAGTTTGCCGGTGTCGTGGAAGCTTGTGGCGATGGCGTTCAGGACTTTCAAGCAGGGGACCGCGTTGCCGTGTTTCCTCTCTTGTGGCGTGATGATCACGCTGCATGCGAACAAGGCAAGTATGCCCAGTCCGATGGATACGACTATCTTGGCTCGCGAAGCGATGGTGGTTTCACCGAATTTGTAATCGCTCCTGAGCGAAACTTGATTCGTGTGCCTGACAACGTTTCGTTGGAAGAAGCTGCGATGACCGAACCGGCGGCCGTAGCGCTACATGCGGTTCGCCGCGCGAGCGTTCGTCTTGGTGACACCGTCGCCGTGTTTGGACTTGGTCCGATTGGTTTGATGGTTGCCCAGTGGCTGAAAGCTTCCGGGGCAGGTCCCATCCTGCTGTTCGATATTCAGCCAGAGAAGCTGGAAATCGCAAAGAAGCTTGGCTTCGAGCATACTTTCGATAGTCGCACCTGTAATGTGAACGAGGTTGTCAAGCAGCACACCGATGGGCACGGGATCCATGTGGCGATCGAAGCGGCCGGTGTTCCGCCGACGATGTTAGCAGCGATTGAGGGCGTCCGTCGATCAGGTCGCGTCGTTTTACTTGGAAATCCGGCAACGGATGTAACCCTGCCCGCAGCACTAATTTCTCAGGCGATGCGTCGCGAAATCGACATACTAGGTGTGTGGAATTCCGACTTTAGTGTCTACAGCGATGACGACGATTGGCGAACCGTTCTTGCCGCTATGAGCAGCGGGATTCTCAATCTTCGGCCGCTTATCACGCATCGTGTTTCTCTGGTTGAAGCAATCGCGGCGTTGGAAATGATGCACCAGCAAACCGAATTCTTCACCAAAGTCCTCATTCATCCCTAAGTCGAAATAGCCCCTTTCAGCGTGCAAGAAACATGAATGCTCAAGTTCAATATCTCGATCAGCCAGGCGGAACGTTCACAGCCAGTTCGCAAGAGATCGCTACCCCAGGCCCCGGTGAAGTTCGCCTTCGCACGGTTACTACCTCGGTGTGTCAGTCTGATGTGGTAATCTACAAGCAGGGGCTACCACGAATTAAGAAGTGGCCTGCGGTTCTGCTTCACGAAGCCGCTTGTGTTGTGGATGAAGTCGGCCATGGCGTCACCCAATTCGAACCAGGCAACCTGGTTGGCCTTGGCTGTGACATTCCTTGTGGTAACGCCGATTGTATTTACTGCGGAGAAAACGGAACCGGTGATTGGACCAGTTGCCCTAACACCTGGGCCACCGGCCACGAGTACGACGGCTTTGCCCGCTCGCATGCGGTGCTGCCAGATTGGTTTGTAAAATATGGTCCGATTGTCAAGTTTCCCAAGGGTTTTGATCCTTCGCATGCATGCCAGTTAGAGCCACTGGCATGTTGCCTGGAAGGGATGACTCGCGTGAATCACTGCATCGAGAATCGGATCGTTGTGCTGATCGGTGCTGGTTCGCAAAGCACCTACGCATTGCAATGTGCTCAGGCAATGAACGCTCGAAAGATTATTGTGATCAACCGCGGTCAGGAGCGTCTGGAGCGAGTTTTGCGAGACTTCGGTGGTGATAATGTTGTGGGGATTCGCTGGGACGAGAACGTTGTTGAAAACGTTACCAAAGAATGTCAGCCGTTCAATGAACCTCACTTCGTCATGGTGAATGCCCCGGTAGCAGCCGCCTATGAACTGGCTCCAAAATTGATGGGCTATGGAACGGTAATGGATGCCCATGCCGGCGTTAAGGGAGCAAGTGGCAAGCCGCGACTTGCTCACGAAGTCGACTTGAATAATGACATCCACTATCGTTTGCAATGTTACCAAGCCACCCACGGATCCAGCATGCGCGGGATCCGGCTGGCTCACCAGTTTCTCTCGGAGGGACGCCTGCCGAAGATCGACTTGATGACTAACGATACCGAGCGATTTGGCAGCGACGATATTTTGGGGGCCATTACCCGAGCCGCCGATTCCGACAGTTTGAAAGTAATCGTCCACTGGGATTAGTCGTTACTTCTTCGGCAAAGGAGATTTCAAAAACTCGAGCAAGTTGGCCATGTGCTCCGGCGAAATCTCCTTTTCCAGGCCATCGGGCATAAGCGACCGATTGCTCGTCTGGAATAATTCGATTTCACTGCGCGGAGTCTCTTGCATCTTACCGTCAGCTAGTTGTAATACGATCGACTGAGCTGACTGATGCGCGACGATACCACTGTAGGTTTGACCATCAACGGTCAAAATCTGGCTAGAGGCATATTTCGGTTCGACCTTTCCACTGGGATTGAGAATGTCGAACAAGATGGCTTCCCGCGGGCGATTGGAGGAGTCGGCAAGGTCAGGCCCAACGCTTGGCTGGCCTGCCTGGGGCGGCACATGGCACTTCGCACACTGCTTCAAGAACACCTCACGACCAGCCAAAGGACTGCCGATCGTCTGTGTGGCAGATGCGTACTGCTGGAGTACAGCGGCTCGATCTTTATTGGCAGGACGCCCTAGCAATTGCTCGGCACGCTTGCGGAAAGACGCATTGCGATGCTGTCGAAGTTGCGTTTGTTGATCGATGCCCAAGGAAGTCGTGGTTACGGTTCCGTCCTGGAGGCCTTTGAGGATGAAATCGACTCCGCTTGTTGTCTTCAACAAGAGTGAGAGAGCGGTTTGCTTTACGGATGGCTCTAACTCGGGCCAGAGATTTTCAAGTAAAACTTCTTGCGTCTCGGTCAAAGGACTGGCAAGTGCTGTGACGGCGGCTTGTTGTACCGATGGCGGCTCGCGGGGGGAGCAAAGATTCGCAAAGAATTCGTCCTCGGCAAGCGAGGCAAATCGCAGAAGCGTGATGGCATCGCTACGTAGCTGAGCTGATTCATTTTCATCGATGGCCAAAGCTAAAAGCTTCTGTTTGATGTCCTGCTTGCCGCTAGGGATTCGCGATAGGTACTCTTCAAAGCGTTTCCCTTGGGCCACGCCGTCGGCTAGTCCTCGGAGAAGCCCTAATTGCTGTCGTGAATCCTTTAGCGCTAAGGCCCTCTCAAAGATCGTTTTGAGTTCTTCCTCATTGCCTTTTGCACCTACCACGCGAGCCAGGCGATTGGTGAGGTCACTCGTGCTCTCACTTTGGTCGTGAACGAGAACCAGTGCGGCGCAGTCTTGTGTGGCAGTCACTATTGCGTCGGCAAACGTAGGGTCAGCTCCATCGCTTGAAATTAACCGATGGAGCACGGCGACCTTGCGAGTATCAGTGGTCGATCCCATTGCCAACGCGAGTTGGTAGCGGACCCAGGGGGAAGGGTCCTCCGCCATGGCAAGGACGCTCGTCAGTGTCTCCGGACGATTGTGCCAATGTCGTGAAGCGAGTCGAATGGCACCAGCACGGACTTCACTATGCTCATCAGCGAGAGCTGTTTGTAGCGTTGCATCGTCAAGCAGGCTTAAGCCTTCCAGGGTCCATAATGCATGCAGACGCGCGAGAGGGAACTTTGAAGTACTAGCCAAGGCGATGAGGGCCTCGGCTGCCTCGCCTTTCTGCCCTTCGACAAGAAGCTGCTGGGCGGTGCGACGTCGCCAGCCGTTGGCATCTTCAAGCATTTGGACAAGACCGGCAGTTGATTTCGGTAGCAAAAAGGTTGGCTGAGAAGTCGATTGATCAGGCACCACTCGCCAGATTCGTCCGCGATCTTCCCCGGCTCGCCAGTCGATTTGAGCGGCGATCTCTGGCGGAAGAAACTTCGGATGCTCGACCCAAAGTCGATACATGTCAGCGAGGTACAACATGCCATCTGGCCCATTGGCTAGGCTCGCGGGGCGAAACCAAGTATCGGTTGAAGCTATAAAGTCGGCGTCTTCTCGAGCACGCTGCGATGAAAGCCTCGCTCCATCGCGAGTAACGATCGTCCGGGTGACCAGATGTCCGATAGGCTCGCAGGCCAGGACACTGTTTTCCATTGCCGCTCCCAGACCATCACCGACATACGCGGTGGTGCCGCAGGCCGACGTGTGCGTTCCAGCGTGCGAAAGCCAATTGCTTTTCATTGCCACCAGTGGAAATACCTTCGAGTCACCTCCGGAAGGGGCGACATCGTATTGCACGCGATGAAGTGGAGCATAGCGGTTACGGCCTGCCTCTTCGGTCGACATGGTGGTGGCGATGATCGGATTGCGGTTGGTGCTAAATAGGCGATCTCCCCAGGCCGTGATTGTGTTACCGTATTGTCCTGTTCCACTGGCGGAGCCAAATTCGTAGGTGAGTGGATCAATCCAGAATTCCGTACGCCCTATCGTCGTCGGTTCCTCCTGATCAGGTCCTAGCACCTTTCCAACGCCGTAGTTGAAGTAGATGCGATTGTCCAATCCCCAGCGAGGGCAACCGACTTGCATCTGAGGATGCGCCGGTTGAAAGCCACGAAAGAGAACTTCTCGCGAGTCGGCAACGTTGTCACCGTCTTGATCTTTCAGCAAGATCAACTCGGTTTGAGCACACGCTAGGATGCCGCCGTTGAGCGGCATCAGGCTATGACAGAAGTTCAGTTTATCGGCAAAGACCGTTCGCTGGTCCATTTGCCCATCATTGTCGGTGTCTTCCAATAGTACGATTCGTGATAAAGGGGCTGCTCCCTCCTCGGACGGTCCGACGGGATAGTCCCCATACTCAGCAACGAACATACGTCCATTGGCGTCGAACGCAATCGCAACCGGGTCCTTTACCAGCGGTTCTGCGGCAACCAACTCCAGGTGGAAGCCAGGCTCGACTTGCATTGTTTTTAGTTGCTCGGCAGCCGACTTAGGGGGCGGAGTCGCATCGTCGATCCAGTGTCGTCCTCCTTTGGTTTTGTCTTCCTCGCTGAGTTTGGCGGTTGTGTTGTTAGAGACCGATCGGCCATCATCTGCCAGGGTAGAAATCTCTTTGAGAGACAACGCTCGATCAAAAATAGCCACTTCGTCCAATCGGCCTTCCCAATTGTTGGTGTCGTCAGCATGTCCCCCGATGTAAACCTCACCGGTCGCGACAACTGGACTTGCCTGGGTTTCTATTTCGAGCTTTCCGTTCAAGTAAACACGCACGACGCCATCCTTCTGAACGAGGACGACGTTTGCCCAACTCCACCGTTGCACAGGCGTTTGGCCGTATGAACGCTTGGCATCCGACGTCTCTAGTACGAGTTGGCCTGCGTGATCTCCTTGACCGGCGATTCCGAGAGATACACCTGCTGAGAGAAACCAGCCTGCGATTGGTCGGGCCTTGAGGTCGTGACCATTCCAGATCCATTGACTGATCGAGAATGCATCATCAAGATCAGGGACTTCCGCAACGATCCGTCCGTTAGCGAAATGAGCCGCCCGATTGAGTTCGGAATCGGTCGCGAGAGATGGTCCGTCCGCTCCTTCCAGAAAAAACACGACCCCGTCTTCGATTTGTGCTGGTGTCATGTTGGGGGAGAAGTCACGTGCCGTCGGTCCTTCCATGTCATGCAAAGGAAAGTAGCGAGTTGGCTTCAGCTTCTGAATCGACCTCGCCATCTTACTATCGGGAGGCAGTGACTCCCGGCGAGGCTTTCCTACGACTTTTTCCAATAACGCTAAATCGGCCTCGACAATTTTCGGTTCTGCGGATATTTCCAACCCAGCGGAGCGAGCTGCCCAGGTGTTATAGCCTCCGAGGAAATGTTGTTCTGGCGGGGGAATGTAACCGTCTCCCCCGTTGGCCAACTCGATCACCATGGTCTGCGGCACAGGGCTACGTCGTTTGAGCTTGAGGCCAGTCAGTGCGTAAGTTTCGTTAGGGGTTGTCGCGATCGCGATCGAACCGATTCGTAGGGCCTGAAGGACGATCTCTGTCGATTGACTATCGTCGAGAAATATTTGTTCGCGGGCATAGACTTCTGGTGGTGTCTTGGGACCGCGATCTCCCATCTCGGCGACAATCTTTTTGGCCCAGTTCAGTCGCTCGGCGCTGGGAACGCGGTAGTTCAAACGCATGCGAGTTTCGGCCATGGCTAATGGAGCATCTCGCTGGTACTGAATTTCACCCAACGCTTGACGTGTTTTCGCAACCATGCCGTCGACAAAACCATCAAAGGTTTGACTTGTGCCGGTACGGTAATCAACGCGCCAAATATCGCCACTACAACCGTGTGACATTACGGCGACAAAGTTAGGCTGGTCCTTCCCCTTTGCCCCCAGGGTCTCTTCGAGCTTTTTGCAATAAGCACCAAAGTAGTCGGCCGAACCGCCGCCGCTGAAATAGTGCATTGAAAAGTTCGCCAACAACGCAATCGGTTTACCATCAAGTGACTGAAACGAAATGACCGATAACTCAGGGTCTTCCGGACCGGACTCGCCGGTGACGTTCTCAAGATTGTTCTTAGCCGTGTGCATACTTGCGCGAACGGTCATTTCTCCGAATGGGTCCTCACGCTCCTGGCCAGGACGTAGGATCCATCTTCGCAAAGCTGTAAACTCGTTGGCATCAATCGAACCCCAGCCGACTTCAGCAGGTTGCAAGTTCTTTTCTGCTTCAAGGATGGCTTCTGCCAACTTGATACGAAGATAGGGGACATATGTCGGATCGGCATCGGTTCCCAGGGCTCCCATCGTCGACGGTGCTGTATGCGTATGGGTCGCTGAAATGAGCATGTGATCGGGACGGATCTTTGCCCTTTGGGCGGCAAGCTGCTTAGCGCTATCAATCAAATCCTTCGGAAGCATGCAACTGTCGGTAACCACGATGGCGATCCGTGTTTCGCCATCGTCCAGGACAATGGCCCGGGCATGAATATCGGTGGGTTTCCCTTGGCGCGAATAAAAGCTTCCGTTGATTAAGACGGGAAAAGTCTGCGGAGTAATATCGATCGCCGCCGCACCTACTTTTAGTTCGGCTTGAAGCGTAAGCGGGAAAACGAAAAGTACGAACAACGCAATATGAACATAGCAACAACGGCGCATAGTCAGATCTCCGGTCGAGGATACCGAAATGTTGGAAGGAGGGGTGTGGTGTCAATATGCCACTTCGCTCATGCTGACGCAAACATTCTTTTGACTTTGAATGCGTTTGCAGAACAAAAATCGGCAGAATATGATGTCTCGTGGTATGTGCTAGTTCCTTTGGGCATCCAAAACGCTGAAATATCCATTCACGTGAGGGGGAGTGTGATGCCACTTGCCCTGGCAAGAGAATCAAAATGAAACGCAATCAGAAGTGCAGAAACTGCTTTCCCAAGCAGTTCACGGGGCTATGCCTATTCTGGCTTGCCGTCAGCGCGATATCGGTGAATACCACTGTCGCGGCTGAACCAGAGCCAATCCCGAAAACGACGGAAAACGTCAACCCGACGTTTCGAGCGGTCGGTGATGGCGTCAAGGATGACACCACCTCGCTCCAAAACGCAATTAATGCAGGTACATCCGCGATTCGCTTGCCGAGGGGCACGTACCGGATTTCTAAACCGCTGATTGTGGACTTGGACAAAGTTGGCGTGACGTCGATTGTCGGAGATGGGACGGCACGTATTATGATGACCGGATCGGGACCGGCCATTCGATTCGTGGGAACGCATCAAGGTTCGGCGTCGCCTAAGACCGTCAAACCAAACGTTTGGCAAAAACAACGCATGCCGCTGGTCGATGGAATCGAAATCATCGGTACCCACGAAGAGGCAGACGGAATCGAAGCCGTGCGGACCATGCAGTTAACGATTTCTCGCGTCGTCATTCGCCAGACCCGACATGCGATTCGCCTTGTCGAGAGAAACCGCAATGTCATCCTTTCTGACTGCCACATATACGAAAACCATGGTGTGGGCGTGTTCCTCGATAATGTGGATCTGCATCAGATCAATCTTTCGGCATGTCACATTAGCTATAACGACGGCGGTGGATTTGTCTCGAAAGGGGGGAACGTTCGAAACATCCATATAAGTGGTTGTGACCTGGAACAGAACGTTCAAAATGTTTTGATCGACAGTGACGGGACCAAGTATGGGACGGCCGAAGTTGCGATCACTGGATGCACTATACAGCATTCGGGCGGACCAAATTCGGCGAACGTTCGTTTCATTGGTGCCAACCCAAAGGGAGAACCTTGCTGGGGATTGGTGACCATCGCCAACAATATTCTGAGTGATGTCGAAACGAATATCGACATTCAGAAAGCTCGCGATGTGATCATCAACGGGAACACTATTTCCAGTGGTTACAAGTTCAATATTCGCGTAGAAAACAGCATGAACGTGGTAGTAGGCCCCAATGTTTTGGGCCGGAATCCACCGTACCGAGATAACGAAACATGCGACAACGGGGTGCTTTTTCGGAACTGTGTTGGCGGTACGATCACAGGCCTGCATGTCCACGATACGCGTCGCACCGAGGCGGGAATTATTTTGGATGCCTGTCGACGATTTCACATGACCGGCTGTACCGTTCTCGACTGCGATAACGCCGGGCTCTTATTGAAGGATCTGGAAGATTGCCAGATACGGGGTAACATGCTTCGTGGAAAAACACAATCGGATATTGAATGGAAACCGATGATCGTTTCGGGCGGTCGCCTCAACACGATTGAACCTTGAAAGAACGAACACGGTGATCAGGCGTCACAGAGGACGAAGGACGCCTGACCGCCGGCAAGTTATGCTTCACTTATTACATCGACTCATCTCCGGATGGTCCGTACAACGCAGGTACTGGGACAGCATTGACACGCAAATATACCGTAAGAATCGCGCGATGATGAACAAGATGATTAATGACGAACGTTCGCATTACGGCCATCTTCGGCATGGTCAATAGAACGTTTCCACCATCAAGCAGCGACCAGGGCTTATTCAGGTCTTCTTCGGTGATACCCGCGATCGCCACTCGAGCCGTTGCCACGTTCTTATCAAATAGTGCGAGCGCATCAGCGTGGCCATTTAACTGAGGTGGCTGATAACCAGGACCGCCAGGAGGGTTGATGTCTAACTGGTCATGATCCCAAAGCGATACGGTCCAGGCAGGGATTTCTGCTAAATGGCCGGTCACCCAGCCGATCGTGTTCGACTTCTCGTGGATTTTCCAATCCCACTTATCGTCAGGCACACGTTCCAGGGTTTTACGGGTATTGGCGATCTCTTGCTCAAAATCGGCGAAGACAATTTGACTCAGGCTCATAGCAATCGTCCCTAATTTCAGAGTGAATCTAACAAAACGAGTTCCTGCCCCAGAACGCCTGAAGTGTATACAAGTGTTCAGTTGGACGCAACTGGTTTTAAAAGCTTCTCTAACGAACTTAGGGGCGTGGATTGCTAAGTTGAGATGTGTCGCCAAGGGCAATTGCATAGGCGACGGCATGCGTGCGGCAGTGGCTGATGCTGATTTGAACTTCTTCGATACCCCGTCGTTTGGCAGAATCTAATGCTCCGCCATAGAGATGAATTATTGGCTTGCCGCCAAACTGATTGGCAACTTCTACGTCTCGCCAGGTGATCCCTTTGATCCAGCCGGTACCGATTGCTTTCAGTACCGCTTCTTTGGCGGCCCAGCGGCCGGCATAGTGTTGTGTTGCCGCTTTGCGTTCGCTGCAGTACTCGATCTCGTGCTGGGTATAGACCCGGTTGATGAACATCTCGCCATGACGCTCGATCATTTGGGCGATCCGCAGGCACTCGATGATGTCGGTTCCGATCCCGATGATTTCCATGGATATATTTATCTGCCTACTTTATTTTTGAATGCCAGCTAGAAATGCCCGATGCCTCTTGAGCCCGGGTGAGTACTTCGCGGGCCTTCTTTCGCGCGACCTGTGCTCCGTCGCCGAGAATCTGCTTTACGCGATCCGGATTGGCAACCAATTCAGCACGGCGCTGGTGGGCCTCCGCAAAATAGGCTTCCGAAGCATCGGCCAATGCTTTTTTTACATGTCCGTATCCGAAGCCACCGGTACGGTAGAGATCGGCCATTTCCTGCAGCGGTTCTGGCTCGGCGAACAATGAGAACAACTGGAATAGGTGATCCGTTTCCGGCTCTTTCGGGTCTTCCATCGCGCGGGAGTCCGTCACGATCCGCATGATCTTCTTGCGAGCCTGCTTTGGCGGCTCAAACAGTTCGATAATGTTGCCATAGCTCTTAGACATCTTTTCGCCATCGGTGCCTGGCACCTTGGCCGAATCATCGAGCACCTTTGGCTTAGGCAGCACGAAAACTTCGCCAAACTGGTGGTTGAAGCTCTGAGCGATGTCTCGGGTGACTTCGATATGTTGAACCTGGTCTTGCCCGACCGGGACCACGTCGGAATCGTATCCCAAGATGTCCGCCGCTTGCAGAACGGGGTAGGTGAATAGCCCCGCATCCGCTTTCAAGCCTTTGTCCTTTTTGTCTTTATAACTGACACAACGTTCCAATAGGCCCATGCCGGTGCCGGTCATAAGGATCCAGCACAACTCGCTGATCTCAGGCACATCCGACTGAACGAATAGTGTTGCCTGGTCGGGATCTAAGCCGAGGGCCAGAATGTCGAGGGCCATGTCGATGGTGGCCTGTTCGAGCTTCTCGCGGTCGCGAACGGTCGTCAGGGCATGCAGATTCGCAATAAAGTAGAACGACTGCTCGTTTCCTTGCAGCTGGATATACTGCCGAATCGCACCAAAGTAATTGCCCCAGTGGGGACGTCCTGTCGGCTGAATACCGGAAAGAACACGCATGGATCTAGTCAGATTAATGGGAGGAACAAAGTCAAAACTAGCAGGATATTATGACGCACAAACGGGGAAAGTGTCACCCCGGGGCAAGAGAAGGGGACCACGGTTACCACGTATGAGAAGAAATACAGAGGAGGTCTACGTCGGCAGTCGTAGCGTACCAACAACTTCTTTCACGCTTGCTGCTCCTAGCATGCGGAGTGCTCCGGGAAGCTCGTTGACGACCCGATTGCAGAGCGTCGGGTCGAAATAGTTGGCCGTGCCAATCTGCACGGCGGTCGCTCCTGCAACCAGGAACTCCATCACGTCATCTAACGTGCTGATGCCTCCGATGCCTATGATCGGGACACTTGTTGCCTTGGCGATCTGGAAGACACACCGTAGGGCGACCGGTTTAATGGCTGGACCGGAAAGCCCGCCAATTACGTTGCCCAGCATTGGCTGCTTTCGCTTCCAGTCGATGGCCATTGCTTGTACGGTGTTGATTGCCGAGACGGCGTCCGCTCCGCCCGCTTCGGCTGCCTTGGCAACTGCGGCGATGCTGGTGACGTTGGGGGTCAATTTGGCGATGATCGGGTGCGGGCACGCAGCCCTGACTTCGGCCACCAGATTCTCACATGTGGCCGGGTCAGTCCCAAAGTCCACGCCACCGCTAACATTGGGGCACGAGATGTTTAACTCGATGGCTGCGATCTGAGCGTGTTCTCCTAGTTGGGCGGCCATGTTAACAAAGTCTTCCTTTGTCTTTCCGGCGATGCTGACGACTAGGGGAGAACCAAGCGAGCCTAGGTAGGGCAGGTGATTGTCAATGAAATAGTCGATGCCATCATTGTCGAGCCCGATACTGTTAAGCATCCCACCGGTGGTTTCGACGGTCCGCCATGGCTTATTGCCCGGACGAGGACTGCTCGTGATCGTCTTCGGCAAGATGCCGCCCAGCTTTGCCAAGTCGACGATGCCAGCCATTTCTTTCGCGTAGCCGAACGTTCCGGAAGCGACCAAAACAGGATTGGGGAGCGTAAGTCGCCCCAACTGAACGGCAAGATCAACAGACATGCGTTTTCGCTGGCGAGGGAAACGATTGGGAGCGGTTTTCACCGCAGAAAGCTAAGCCAATCGTATCGAGGTAGAAGAGATCTCGCAACGAGGGTCGAAATGCGGCAAGGGGCTATCGCGCATATGAAAAGACACCACCAATCTGCGCAGCGGCAGACTGGTGGAGTCTCGTTTCACGGATTCGGAGTATTTCTGCAGTCGGGCGGTATTAGATAATGCCGCCGTGTGTGCGGTAAGGAGCCAAGTGGCTAGGCTGGTCAAGGAACCAGATGCGTTGCCATTCTTCCAAAACGTGTCGCAGGTTTTCCGAAGTGTAAATCAATTCGGTTGTACGAACGCTCGGGTCGGCCGAGTAAATCGGCAAGAAGCAACCGGTGTTGCTCATTAAGGCGAATCCAAGCAGCAAAGCGATGATGAAGTTACGCATCTCATTTCCTCCGTGAAACTTATGAATCGGCCATCCTGACCGTCTGCGTTCATTTATCCATCAACCAAGGATTGAATCTTGGAGAGTTCGGAGAGATCTGATTTCGCTTAGCTACCGATCAGCCTAGCTACCGTAGTCACCGGGCCCAGAGCTCGGTGGATTGGGCGGGCTAGGATAAGCCGATGGGTAACCGGGCGAATCGTTCGACTGGGGAGGGGAGTAGGGCTGCTGCTGGGGTGGTGCCGATTGTTGCTCGGCTTCGAGTCGGCCCTGTCGGTCCTTCTCTTCCAGCTGTCGAACCCGTTCTTCCATCTCTTTGCCAGGCTTAAAGGTGACGACGTACTTTTCGTCGACATCGACCTTGGCACCCGTCCGCGGATTGCGGGCCTTACGAGCGGCACGCTTCTTGACCTCGAAAACGCCAAAGTTTCTTAGTTCGATGCGGCCATCCTCAACGAGGGTAGTCACAATGGCATCAAACGTCTTTTGGACGATTTCTTTCGTCTTGAGTTGTGTGAGCCCGATCTCTTCAGAAATCGTCTTCACAATCTCTTTTTTGGTCACGAGGCGACTCCCACACGAGGATGAATAGAGTTGTCGTAAGTTTTCGAGACTTCCGTCAGCAATTGCTCCAAGTGTAGGTGCCACAAGCACTAGAGTCAAGCTCATTCTGGACTTGCGCACATTTAACGCAACGCAAGCAACTTGACTGTTGCCCCTTTTTCAGGTTTCTCCGAACTATCCAATTTTCAAAGATCCAAGGTTCCGAAGGCCGTAATTCCGAGCCAATAGCAAGACTTTTCAGTCCCGCCGTTCGAACGTACCGGTCTCCGTGCAATCGTTATCGACGGAATAATCGGTATACCTTCAATCCAAACCGGCTATTTGGACCCGAATTTTCGTTAAATTCGGATCTCGCTCGCTCGGTCCTGGATTTCGTCGAGGCTGTAGAGACGCCCCTTACCGCTACCGGGGCAGAAATCGCAGGTAGCCTGCCAATCTTCCGGCGTCTTAATGTTCGAGTCCCAGAATGGCCAAGTACGGCACTGACGGGGCCGTGCCGAATAAACCGTACAGCCCTTGCTTTCGGTATCGAGAAAAACACAGTCCCCGGTTGAGTATTCCTTCAAACTCTTTCGCAAACCGACTTCCCGAACATAAACCGATTCGAACTGCTCGACCGTCATGTCCGCAAACTCTGCCATTGCTTGGATTTCCGCTGCATTCACCCAGACATAGCCGGGACCACCGGTGCAGCAGCCACCACATTGGGTGCATTCGAAATGAAGCCCATCCTGATACCAAGGTTTGCTTTGATCGGGTTTCTTACTCATGGCTATTTGTGGGTGTCTATAATTTCGTCCGATGGGAAGCTTAGGTGGCATATCACCTTGGCCCCATAGTTAAAATGCGTCATTGCTATCGTGCGATTGCCTGCATTGCATCCAACGTCCGTTCAATTTGTTCGGCGGTCGTGAAGATACTTAGGCTGAATCTCAGTGTACCGCCGGAACCTAACGTGCCCAGGTGCTGGTGCATAAGAGGGGCACAATGTAGCCCAGCTCGACACTGTACGCCGAAAGCCGAATCGAGTGCCGTAGCGAGTTCGTGCGGGTCAAACGATTCGACCTGAATGCTTACCACGCCGGTGCGGTGCTCTAAGGTTTGTGGCCCCAAGATGCGTACCTTAGGCATCGTTTGGAGGCCTTCAATAAGCCGGGTTACGTTTTGCATCGTATGACGATGCAAAGCTGTGACGGTTTGTTCGCGGATATATTCAACCCCAGCACGCAGCCCGAGAATTCCGGGGACATTGGCATTGCCACTTTCAAACTTGGCGGGAAGTTCGGTGGGCTGCTCGTCCGATTCGCTTTTGGTACCGGTACCCCCTTGGCGTTGGCTGCGAAGTTGTTCTGCGACTTCCGATTGCAGAATCATCGCACCGGTACCTAGCGGACCCAGTAATCCTTTGTGTCCTGAAAAGGCTACCATGTCGATGGGAGTCTCTCCCAAATTAAGATCGAGATGTCCGGCCGATTGTGCCGCATCGACGAGCATCCGTACCCCACGATTCTTGGCAATGTGATAAATATCCTCGACCGGCTGAATTGCGCCCGTAACGTTGGAAACATGATTGATGGCGATCAATCTTGTATTTCCTTGAATCGCGTTTTCAAAGGCATCGGCTGGCACGCGGCCATCTTCGCCTGCTTCAACGTGGGTTACCTCAATCTCAAGCGTCTTCTTTAAGGTGGAAAGGGGACGCAGGATCGAGTTATGTTCGACCGTCGTGGTGATAACGTGATCGCCGCGTTGCAAGAACCCGTGCAGTGCCAGGTTCAGCATGTCAGTGCCGTTGTAGCCAAAGATGACATGCTCTTGCGAATGGGTGCCAAACAAGTAGGCGATTTGTTTTCGTGTGTCCCCGATGAGTCGTTCGACTTCATTGGCTTCGCGATAACCACTTCTGCCGGCACAGGCCCCCAGTTCAGTCATATGATGCTGGACAGCCTCTACAACGCTGGCCGGCTTGGGCCAGCTTGTAGCTGCGTTATCAAGGTAGATTCGTTCTCTTGCCACCGTGAGTGTGTTTCCTTCTTGGCCGATGATTCGCTAGTTGCATTGAAACGTCGGCATGACTGCGTGAGGTTTCAGGTTCCAGATTTTATTCCCAATCGCATCGTGCGTTTACCGCCTTGCTACTGCTGAAGTCCGGAAGTTTATGCTTAGCCCCCGATTTGATACATGGCTCGCTCTGGCGGAATGAACTCGGGGGAGTCTATCCCGTGCGAGGGTTTCTTAGCTTGGACACAGGCGTTCAGCAGTTCAGACAAGCCGGTGTCCGTGCCATCGTCACGCAGAACCTGTCGTGCATCCCATTCTTCGGTTCCAAACAGGCAGTTTCGCAGTTGTCCTTCTGCCGTGATCCGGAGCCGGTTGCACGCGCCGCAAAACGGCTCAGTCACGCTGTTAATAAAACCAACACGTTGTCGACCGTCGGCATACCGATAGTCGACCGCCGGTTGGCTCTGGTCCTGACCATCGACATCCAGCAGCGGGGCGACTTCTCGGGAAATGATTTCACGAAGTTGCCGACCGGATATGACTTGGCTTTTATCCCAAGCCCGATCAGCATCCAGGGGCATGAATTCAATAAAGCGTAAATGGAGGTCGTTTTCACGCGCAAAATTGGCGAGTGGAACAATTTCACACTCGGTGAGATTCTGAATTGCGACTGCGTTTAAGCGTATGTTTGAGAAACCAGCAGCTTGAGCAGCCGCGATCCCATTAAGCACTTTTTGCACGCCCTGCCTGCGTGTGATTCGCTCGAAGATCTGCTCACTGATGGCGTCGAGACTGACATTTAATCGATCAAGTCCTGCTGATTTTAGGGCGGTGGCCTGGTCGGGCAGCAGGATTCCATTGGTTGTGAGGGCAATTTCCTGGATTCCAGGCACCTCTTTAAGCAATCGAATTAGTTGCCCGAGATTCGACCTAACCAGAGGTTCTCCACCAGTTAGTCGCAACTTATTCACCCCGTGTCCAGCCGCCACGCGTACGACACGTGTTATCTCTTCGAACGTCAGCAATTCGTCACGCGGCTTAAAGCGTACATTCTCTAGCGGCATGCAATAGAAGCAGCGAATATTGCAGCGATCTGTCACGCTTACACGCAGGCTTGTATGCACGCGACCGAAGCGGTCGATCAGAGGTGTGTTTGGTTCAATAGACATACTGTTATTGTAGCGTATTTTCGTCAGAACGATGAACCAAACCGGGATGAACCCAATCAGTCGATCCACTAGCCCAATGTTCTTTTTTCCATACCGGGACCAACTCCTTGAGCCGATCCATCAGCCAACTTGCGGCCTCGAAAGCATCTCGCCGATGCGGTGTGGAAACAGCCACTGCCACGCTGGCCTCGCCGATGGGGACTTCCCCGAGCCGATGGATGAGAACGCATTGATCGACCGGCCACCGTGCTTTGGCCTGGTTTTCGAGCTTTTCCATTTCGCTAGATGCCATGGGGGCATACGCGGTGTAGGTTAGCGTCACCGTCTCTTTGGCGTTGGTAAACTGCCGTGTGGTTCCTAAAAACAAGACCACGGCACCCGATGTGGGCGAAGTAACCATGCGGGTAATTGCAGCAGCATCGACAGGCAGGTCGGTAAGTTCAACCATTGTTGAAAGTTACCCTCCACTTACGGGAGGCAGGCAGGCGACTTCGTCGGTTGCTTGTACCTCGACAGCGTTGACGGCATATTCATTATTTACCGCGAATGCGCAACTGGCGAGGATAGGACGCAGTTCGGCAAACGTTTCACCCAAGTTTTGGCGAATTGCACCAACGGTGACTGGTCTTTCCAGGTCTAACGACACTTCCTCGCATCCGGCCAGGTCTCGGGTCAACGCAAACAGTTTGACGCGTATTTTCATGTCACAAACAAATCATGAGGAGACGGCGAGAACAGATCGACGTCTGGATCAAGTACGCCGTACGACTTCGCCAATAGTTTGATCGGATGGACGACGGCCTTGTTGCCGGCCTGTTCGATCTGCATCTTGCAGGCGCTGCACTCGGTGGAACCGATCTGAATCTGTTTGGCTCGCATCGCCACGATCAAATCCCAACCGATTCGCAGACTACTTCGGAAGTTGTTGGTAGTGAGACCAAAGGTGCCTGCCATGCCGGAGCATCCTTTTTCGATAGGACGTACCGAAAGGCCTGGGATCAATTGCAAAATGCGTTGTCCATACGAAGCCTCGTGCAAGGCGCGAAGATGGCAAGGGACATGAAACCCGACAGTGAGATTCATGGGTTTCAGGTCCAGCTCCAGCTCGCCATGGTGATGAAGATCCCACAGGAATTCACACGCTTCGCGAGTATTCTCGGCCACAATCTTGGCGTCATCTGAATCCAGG
The DNA here is from genome assembly GCF_013618625.1 of Bremerella alba. Lineage (NCBI taxonomy): Bacteria > Pseudomonadati > Planctomycetota > Planctomycetia > Pirellulales > Pirellulaceae > Bremerella > Bremerella alba. The sequence goes on from NZ_JABRWO010000014.1 coordinate 123,979, forward strand.
AGGTTGCGGTATTCGTGGGTCAATGCCATCACCGCAGATGGTTCGGTTGCTACGATCGTATAACCTTGACGAACAGCTTCGGCCAAGGATTTCACATTTTTATGGGCCAGGCGTGCCGCCATGGTGACGGCTCCCTGCGAGATCGATGGCATCCCGCTGACTTGCTGGTTCGGGTGAACGTAAACTGAGATTCGATTGTGATCCAATACGTTCACAAAAGCTTGAGCGAGTTGCGTGTCGAATAAGTTCGCGTAGAGATCCACAAAGTACAACACCTTGCGTCCGCTACGGCGGGTAGCAGTCGTCAGGCCACGTCTCGCAGCTTGTTTCACAAAACTACGATTGGCTAGCCGCGGAAGCTTGCGCTGTTTAGCGAGACCGATAAAGCGTTCCATTAGCCAACGCATCGCGCGATTGCCTAGCGCCCAGTTGGCGACGCGAGGAAAGCGATTGCCCCAAAGAGCCCAGCGATGAATCTTGGCTTGCAGTGAACCGTCTTGCGTAAGCCCATTGGCATCGACATTGCGGGCTCTCATTTCGAGAACGATATTGGGGATGTCGACATTGGATGGGCAATCGATGCGACATTGATGACAGTGAAAGCAGGTATCGAGAATTTCTTTAGTTTCCGGCGAATCCAAACTTTCTGGCGGAAGTTGGCCAGATAGAACGCCACGAAGTAAATTGGCTTTGGCTCGCGGCGACGCATCTTCGCGAGAGTCGAAGCGAAAGACCGGGCACATTCGTGTATCCGTGCCGTAGGTTCGGCAACGCCCACACCCGTGACAGCTTCGCGCAGCGGTCGCCATTTCCTCCGCCGACCATGTCAAAATGGGAAGCTCAAATTCACTAGGATCGTTGTCTTTCTTTTTGTTTGTATCCGTTGAACCGTTGCCTGCTTCAGGTTGGGAAGCCAACTCGACACGTCGTACCAATTCCATCGGAGAGAACGTCGAAGAGAGAACCTTCTTACCGGGATTCAAGATTCCGGCGGGATCGAAAAGTCGTTTGATTCGTCCGAAAAGGTCGTACAGAGGTCCGTATTGCCGGGGAAGGTAAGGCGTGCGGCTGATGCCATCGCCGGATTCGCCGCTGAGTGAGCCACCCAGTTGGAATAGCTCTTCATAGGTCTCGTCGGCAATGCGTTCAAGCTTGGCCAGGTCGTCTCGGTTGGCCATGTTTAAGAGCGGACGAACGTGTAGGTGTCCGTGCGCCGCGTGTGCAAAGATCGACGCGATCGTTTCATGCCGCTTCATTACATCCTGAACTTTCGTCAGGAAGTTGGGGAGCTGCTGCGGCGGGACGGTCATGTCTTCAATGAATGGAAGAGGACGCGTATTTCCTTTCAAACGATAAAGAATCGGCGTCATTCTGCGAGCCAGTTCCCAGTACGTTCCGACTTCTTTGGGGCTGGTGGTAATTAGCGAGTGAAAAGCCAGCTTGCGGCGACGTCGAATTCGATCGGCGATCTTTTCCAGTTCTGCGTGAACATCGGCTTGGGTTTCACCAGAAAATTCGACCAGAAGCATTGCTTCCGCGTTTTCTGGAATCAGGTTGGAATAACGCGGATCGGTTTCACGGGCGATAGCCAGGATTCGACGGTCTAACAAATCACACGCACTAATCCCCGCAGAACTCAGCTGCACGGCTGCTTTGGCGGCGTTGTCCAGGCGTTCGAAAAAAAGCAACACCAGGCCGCGTGCTTTGGATCGAGCCGATGTCCGTAGCTTGGCCTGCGTTACCAGAGCCAGGCTACCCTCGGAACCTGCGAGGATTTTTGCCAAGTCAACGACTTCGTTGTCGACCACGCCGGAAAGACGATACCCACTTCCCTGGTTGAACGTTTTAGGCAAATTGCCTTTTATCTTGTCGGCATTCGATTCCATTAACTCGGCAATGCCAGAGGTAATACGAACCAACTCGGGCGACTCCAAATGAGCCACTTGATCGAGATGAGTCGGCTTGATGGTTGCGACTTCACCGTTGGCCAAGACGACTTGTAATTCCAAAATGTGGTCACGTGCTGACCCATGCTGCGGCCAGTGACTTCCAGAGGCGTCTAGTGCGATGACGCTTCCCATAGTGGTTACACTGCGAGTTGCTGGATCAGGACCAAAAATGCGATCACGCTGAGCAAGGTGACGATTCAAGTTCGCCAGCACCACACCAGGTTGAACGCGGACCCAGTCGTCTTCCGTTTCCAGAATGCGCCGCATCGAGTGGGCGAAGTCAATCACGATGCCGGTACCGAGCGATTCACCGGCCATGCCGGTGCCGGCACCGCGTGCATGAATGGGAATCTGGTTTTCAGTCGCATACTGTACGGTTGCCGAGACATCGGACGTTCGTCGGGGACGAACGACCGCCAGCGGCTTGACCTGAAAAAGGCTGGCATCCGTCGAATATAGCTCTAGGAACGTATCGTCACAGCGGATCTCACCATCGAGGACACCACGGAGATCAGCTCGTATTCGTTCTCGTTCTAAATCCATTGATTGCGAGTCAGAGGCGACCCGTCACAGAGCGGCACGTACAAAATGCCTAATACGCAGTTTCAGGCTTGATTGAAATGACAGTGAAGCGGGCCAAACAGAAAACGTTAAGGTGGCACCACCACTCTTCAATGGTAGTCTCACGACACGACTCTGCACAGGGATACCCTTACGGCACCGCCAGTTAAGTCAGCCGTTAACGTTTTGCCAGATTGCCATGCTTGATGGCAATTATTCCCACGCGTTGATCAGATTTCCAGTGGAAATCGCCGTTTGTTCTATCCATAGAACTTCTTGGAAAGTAATGACAACGCACCAATCGCTACGACGGCCCCCCCAACAATGTACAGGATAGGGTAGCGTTCGTACCATGCTTCGACCGGAGGACCGGTGCCGGGGGTGACCCACTCTTCCAGGAAAACATTACACCGTGGACAATGGTCACCGGGGCCGACACCTTGCGGAAGTTCCATACGGCAATTTGGGCAGAAGCCCGGCTGGACACCACTGGATTTATTTCGAAAACGATTGCTAAATCCTGGGGAAGAATCACCCTCACTGGCCTGAGAATTCGTGTCGGTACCACTACTATCGGGTGAATTGGCTGCGACCATTTCTTTCGCAGGATCGACTTCTCCAAAACTATTGTTGGGCGTGTTGGTAGCCGCTGAGTTGTTATTGCCACCTTGATTGGGATCGTAGGGGGCTTCTGGATTCGATGAAGTTGGACTGGTTGGCCCTCCACCGGAATTCATGTTCTCTGCCGGCGGCTGATAAGGAGTGTTCCCGGGAGGGACATAAGCTGGGGTACGCGAACCGCCTGGCCGGTTGTTGCCTGGTTGATTATTTCCGGGTACGGAAGGACGCCGGGCAATGTACTGATTCATTTCCGTATGGACGCTCGGATCTTCCAGTTCCATTTCATCCGGCGAGACTATCTTGTCCTCTTCTCCACGCTTTTGTAGATGTCCTCGCAGCCAGTCCTGATCCTTCTTGCTGAGGATATGGAATGAGACCTTCTGGGCGTTGGCACCTTGCAGCAAAATCACGTAGCCTTCGTGCATGCGAACGAATTTGGCTCTGATCGATTCGTCTTTGTAGTCACTCCAGTCGCGATTCTCGAAAAGCGAATCATCGCTTTTGTCGATTCTGGGCTTCGGCATTTCCTTGGGTTTGCTGGCGTTGGCTTGTTGCTGCTTGGCGTATTGCTGGTCGGCTTCCACAAAAGCACTAAGTGGAATCACGAAGATTTCACCGTTGGAGTCAATCCGAACGTTATTATCTGCCGTTAACTCTAAAAATTTTCCGCTTAGAGATCGGCCATTGGCGTCGGTCCACTCTCGAGCTTCCTGCGCACTGACGCCGACGGCGAAGAGACAAATGAGTAAGGGTACGTATAAAAAATGTCGGCTGGCCAACATCGGTGGAACTCCCAGCTTCAGGGATTAATGGGCAGGTAAATGGATGATTGAGCGAGGCTCGATTCGGGCTTAGCCCTTAATTTTGATTTAACTCTGCTGGCGAAGATAAGTCTTCTAATAAGTAAGCAATCTCAGGTATTTCTGCTGAGTCTAGCTTACACCCACTAGGAGGCCAAATCCCCCCAACGTGAGGCATATACCCAGCAGCATTCCTAGTAAAGGAACGCTCGACTTTTCCATATCGGAAAATCCTTGGACGATGGCCATCCCGGGGATTAAGCTGCGCAGGCCAATTTCGAGGCTCTCCAGAAACGCCAGGGCGATGAGCCACAGGTAACCCCCTGCGATCATTAAACTGCCTAGTGCAAGTAACAAGACACCAAACATTTGCAGATTCCAGTCCGCCGTTGTGTATTCACGATCTTCAACGACTTGCATCGGCGTGAAATCTGAATTGGGCGTGTAGGTTTGAGCTTTAAACTCATGGTCGGAAACAGAGGCCAGATTGGATCCACTGTTTTGCAAAGGCTTTTTGACATCATCGGCAGGAGACGTTGGGGCTCCGGTAGTAGAAGTCGGTGATGTCGTGTCCATGTTGCCCGTTTGATTGGACGAACTGGATAGTTCCGGGGTACCTTCTTGAGGAGTCGAGCCGAAGCCATTGGAGCGACTAGGAACCGAGGCGACATCGAAAAGAGGAGAATCCGAACTACTCGAATTAGCGTTCGCGTTGCCACTGATTGTCGAAGAAGGCACTCCTGTTTTTTCAATGCTCGTCGATGACGGGCTGGGGACTGAGCTAAATGAACCGTGTTCTTGCGTGACTTCCGCTGGTTTGCTCACACTTCCAAAACCGCCAGAAGGAAGTTTCAATTTCGAATCGGACGACGAATCTTCCTGGCTTGAAGGGGGAGCCGTGCCAAAGCCGGATGGCGGGAGTTTTACGTTAGCCCCAGGCTCTTTCGATGTCGCGCTTCCGAATCCACCAGGCGGCAGTTTCGTCGAATCTTGAGCGGCTCCAAAACCACTTGGCGGAAGCTTGACGTTATCAGTGGCACTGCCAAAACCGTTGTCTGGAAGACTAACATCGGTTTGATTGGGCGGAGACTTCGACGGACCCGGCATCGGCGATGAGGGAACTGGTGGGTGATCGCGATAGGGAGGCCCTTCGCTAGTTTGTGGCTCGGCATCTAAAAGGTCTGGTCGGACCGGCGGGATTAAAGTTTCTTTTCCGATGGCGCGATGGGCTTCCGAAAGAAACTTTCGATCGTCGATTGAAAGATCGTAGAACTGGATGCGATGGTAGCGGGCCCCTTCACGCAGAAGGATGGTTCCTTGGACGATGCGGATGAATTGAGCTTCAACGGCCAAGCCTTCCCGTGAACGCCAAATACGTTTGGCCTTCAGGCGAACCGGATTGGAGTTGTCATCTCCTCGCTCATCTTCCGAAACGGCCTCGTCGATCTCGCGTTGTAGTTCTGCATCGGATATCGTCGGCATCGAGTCTTGCAGCCCTTGGATGTACCCTCGATCTTCCGAGGATAGTCGTTCCAAAGGAACGGTGAATCGATTGCCTTTTACGTCGAGGATGACCGATTTGCCTTCCTGGACGACTTCAACCAGTTCTGCTTCGACTTCTTTCCCCTCTAAGGTTGTCCAGGTGCGCGCATGCGCAGTGGAAAGGAGAAAAGGCCCTGCGTAGATCGCGAAAAAGGCCAAGCTATACCGCCAGAAGTCGGTTTGTCGCCTAAACATGGGAGTCTCTTTGATGCTGGCCAAGGGAGCAACTGCTATGGATGTTGTCCCCTTGATATCATTCGTTATACCATCGTTGCGATAGCTAAGACGAAATTGCTTGGAAAATGGATTTCGTTACACCCCCGCAGAGGTATTTGATCATATTCTTCGTAGTAGCCACCCGTCAATCGGAAAATTCCAATCTTAACGCGGGCATTTCACCTAAATCTCGAGATAATAACGATATTCGGGAATCGGCCACCGCAACTTGCCCCAGAAATCAACTTCTATGGATGTCGCCTCAACGGTCAAGAAAATTATAGGAAATGTTGAAAAAGTCATACTTGGAAAACGCCAGCAAGTCGTGTTTTCACTGGTGGCTTGGCTTTCCGAGGGGCATGTACTCATGGAAGACGTCCCAGGGGTCGCGAAAACGATGCTAGCAAGGGCCCTCGCCAAGAGTGTTGGTTGTACGCTCAAGCGTGTCCAATGCACGCCTGATCTCTTGCCAAGTGATGTCACCGGGATGTCGATCTTCAACCAGAAGACATCAGAATTTGAGTTCCGCCGTGGACCCGTTTTTACCAACATTTTGCTAGCTGATGAAATCAATCGTACGACCCCTCGTACCCAGGCTGCTTTGCTGGAAGCAATGGCCGAGTCGCGTGTCACGATCGATGGTGAGACGTATCAACTTGACCCGCCGTTCTTAGTTTTGGCTACACAAAATCCAATTGACCATGAAGGAACCTTTCCCCTGCCAGAGGCCCAGCTCGATCGCTTTCTAATGAAGTTCAGTCTCGGCTACCCAAATATCGAAGATGAAATCAAGATGCTCACCGCATCCCGCAAACAGCATCCGTTGGAAACAATCGAAGCGGTGGTCACCAAAGAAGAGTTGCGAGCCTGTCAGAAGGCTAGTCGCAGCGTTAAGCTTCACGAAAAGGTCCAGCGCTATATTGTCGAACTGGTCCACGCGACACGCCGACACGATCAGCTATTGCTCGGAGCGAGCCCCCGGGCATCGCTCGCTTTGTTTCGTACTAGCCAGTCGTTGGCGGCGATCTTAGGCCGTAGCTATGTTCTACCGGACGATATCAAACGCGTCCTGACGCCGGTGATGGCTCATCGCTTGATCCTTCGTCCAGAAAGCCGTCTCCGCAAGGTGACCACCCAAGAAGTTCTGGACGATATTCTACAAGAGGTCCCGGTCCCCATGCTTGATGAGGCGCCAGTGTGATGCGATGGCTCTTGGGAACCGCGATCCTGCTGGCACTTTCCTTCGTGTTGGGCCTAGGGTTGATGACCTATGCCATGTACGCATTGGTTGCGGTCATTCTTGGTTCAAGAGTTCTGGTCCGCTATTGGCTGCGTCATCTTTCGGCTACGCGGCATATCAGTCGCGTTGATGTTGAGGAAGGAGACGTCATCACAGTCGCTTTGGCGGTTCGCTACTCTGGGGCGATCCCTATGCCGTGGATCCTGGTCGAGGATCTATTGCCTCGGCATGCTGTGATAACGCGTCCCCCAGCACTCGAAGTGGATGGTAAACGGATTTTTCTGGCCATGCTGTGGCCACGTGCAACCAAATTGCTTTCCTACCGAATTCAATGCAATTGCCGCGGATACTATCAGATTGGTCCCGCCGTGCTCGAAACGGGAGACGTGTTCGGGCTCTACAAGCAATTCAAGATGATTGCCGGTCCAGAGTTTATCACGGTTGAACCTGCGATAATTCCGCTAGAAGGTTTCGATCTCGTATCGAAACGTCCTTTGGGCGAGATCAAGATGCAATCGCGGTTATTTGAAGATCCATCACGCATTGCCGGCATCCGTCGCTATCAGTTAGGAGATCCGCTGAATCGAATTCATTGGGCCTCGACAGCCCGAACCGGCGAGTTGCATAGCAAACAGTACGAGGCGACTTGCATCGCTGGCGTGAGCATTATTCTTGATTTGCACCCGGATAGCTTTCCGGAGAAGGATGAACCGATTCGCAGTGAACTGGCCATCAAGTGCGCGGTCGCGATTGCTAACACGGTCCAACTGATGGATCAGCAAGTGGGTATCTTTACCAACTCAGTCGATGCGGCACAACGGATGAAATACGAAGGCTGGGACTTCGATACACGCACGCGTGACGCGGCCAGAAAGAGTGCTGGAGGGATCGACCATGACCCCCGTCTGAGCCCACAGAAGGTACGAACCAAACGTGGTGCCCATCAGTTTCAGCAGATCCGTCATATGATGGCCCGAAGTGAAAAGAATGAAGGGCTTACGCTGCCATCGCTGTTACTGGAAATTGACAGTGACCTACCACGTGATGCCACCGTTGTTCCCATTCTGAGCAAGGTCACGCCTGAGGTCGCGATGGCTCTGGGTAACCTCGTACGGGGAGGGTACGCTGTTTCGCCTATCGTCAATTGCTGGGATGAATATGAATTTGCCCAAGCCGCCGGGATGCTGTTGGCTGAACGCATGGTGGCCAAGCAACTCAAATCGCTGGATGCCATTAGTCAGATCTGCCAAGAACAAGCCTATCCGCTGTTTTAAAGTAAGAGTGGATGTTTTCAGTGTTCAGCAGAAGGGAAGAGACTCCGATCGTGGAATTGCTCCTGTATTGAAAACTGAACACCCTAAACTGAAAACTGAATTCCTATGCGACCTCGACTTACCGAACTCGACTATGCCATTATCGCCGTTGCCCCGGCGTTAATCATGGTCTTGGTGGGCAGTTTCGTGCTGTTTTCGGTCGGGATCTTCTACGACGGCCCCCATGCCTGGCGACTGAATTTCATCATGTGCATGTTTGTAATGGGGATCGTTGCGAATGCTCGTGTCGGGATTGAAGAAGGTGGAGCACGGGCTACTATTCTCGGCGGAATTCTTGGCGTCTGCGTCCTCGCCGCGGTAATGCGGTTTGTCCCTGAGGCGGTTGTCTTGACGGCTGTACTGCTAGGGCTTGTATGGTGGCTGAGTACCCGCTTGGTATACGACTGCACCGTGATGGCAGGCTCCGTCGACGCGTCTAAGAAGGGACTCATGCAGTGGATTCGTCGAGATGAAACGGAAGCGGACTCTTCTCAGGAGGTCACTCCGCCAGTCGAAGAAGAGCAGGGCGTAACTGGGCGAACCGAAGATGAGCGGCAAACGCCAAAATCGCTTCTGGCAAAGCTCGATGCTTGGGTAAATCCCACCAATACAAAATTTGCTCCTGGGGCATGGGTTGTCTACTTCTCGTTGGCGGCGCTTCCCATTTTTGGCTTTGGACAAGCATTTGCTGGCAGTCAGGTGGAAGAAAAGAAGTGGCATCTCTTTACGCTGCTCGTCGCGTACGTATTTGCCGCTTTGTGCCTGTTGGTGACCACAAGCTTTCTGGGGCTTCGCCGTTATCTGCAGTCGCGAGGTCTGATGATGCCGCTAAGTATGACGGGAACATGGCTGGGTGTTGGCTTTGGCGTTGTCGCTTTTGTGTTGATCGTCGTGTCAATTCTACCCAGGCCCAACGCCGAATACGAATTGGCCCAGTTGCCCTTCTACCAAGATGAACAAGAACGCAAGGCCTCGCAGGTTGCCGTGAACAAAGACGGCACCAACGACAAACGCCAAGAACGATCGCAGACAACCGACAATCAAGAGCGGACCGACGAGAACTCGCAAAAGTCGAACGAATCACGAAAAGACGGAAAAGATCCCAGCGACAAGACCGATCCCGACGCGAAGAAGACGAAGTCTGGCGAGTCTCAAGAAAAAGGTCAGCAGCAAAACGAAAACTCAGAGACGGATGACAAAAGCCAGAGTCAAGACAACCAAAAGTCGGAGCCGCAGGAGAAGTCTTCTGATCAGTCGAGCACGCAAGAACAAGAGCAAGGCGATCAAACTTCCGACAAGTCAGACCAATCACAGCAAGGGCAACCCCAGGAAAAGGCAAAGCCAAACGAATCAGAAGAGGGGACATCGGAGGAGTCATCGCAAGAGCAGTCGGCGCAACCGCCACCTGAACCGACTGGGGGCCCCTTTTCTAACCCGCTGTCTTCGCTGGGGGATTGGTTGAAAGTGCTGGTCTACGCGGTGGTCATAGGCCTGATCGCTTTTTTTGTTTGGAAGTTCTGGGATGATATTGTCAAAGCTTGGAACGACTTTTGGGCGAGTCTCTTGGGTGGCAAGAAAGACAATGGGTCTAAGGAAGAGGCAACTGACAAGCCGGTAACGAAACCGCGTCTTGCATTCTCGGCATTTCGTAATCCATTCCAGGACCCCACTTGGAAAGGTAAACCGCTGGAAGAGTGGGTTCGATATTCATTTGCCGCGTTGGAAGCATGGGCCGCAGAGCAGGGGAGTCAGCGTCGGGAAGAGCAAACGCCAGGAGAATTCGCGACGATGCTTGAAAAGAAGCACGGCGATCTAGCGAGTACAGTTCGACCAACGGCCGAGTTGTACGGCCAGGTGGCTTACGGAAGCGGAAAGGCCCCTAGGGAAACGCTCGAAATTCTGCGAAAATTGTGGGAACGCCTAAGAAGTTAGGTGAGATGTAACCACGACTGGCCTTTTCCGTGCCTTCTGTCGGGGTCTCTTCCCCTTTGCTGAAAACTGAACACTTCACACTGAAAACTACCCTCCGAATGATCGAAGACTTGAAACAGCGTAAAGTCCAGGCTCGCCGGGTTGTCCGGCAGTTGAAGAAGGACTACGCCGGCGCTGAATGTGCGTTAAATTACGAGACCCCCTTTCAATTATTAATCGCCACAATTCTCTCGGCCCAGTGTACCGATGTGCGAGTTAACATCGTGACGAAAGATTTGTTCGCGAAATATCCTGACGCCGATTCAATGTCACGGGCCTCGGTCAAGACTTTAGAGAGCCTAGTTAAGACGACTGGGTTCTTTCGTAATAAGGCCAAAAACATCCACGCCGCATCCCGTGCATTGGCCGATGAGTTCGATGGTGAGGTGCCTCAAGATTTAGACGCTTTGGTTGCCTTGCCAGGCGTAGGACGCAAAACGGCCAACGTCGTGTTGGGAACCGCATACGGAATTCCTTCGGGGATTGTGGTCGACACACACGTCGGTCGGCTGACCAAGCGGATGGGACTGGCAGACAAAGCTGACGCGGTCAAAATCGAACGCGAGTTGATGGAGGTAGTTCCCAAGAATGAGTGGATCGACTTCTCGCATCGCTTGATCCATCATGGTCGAGCTGTCTGCGCAGCGAGGAAGCCCAAGTGCGAAGCGTGCAATTTTCTGAAGTTCTGTCCGCAAATCGGAGTTGACTGAATAAGCCGAAGGTAGGGCTCCGTCGAAGCGACATGAAATGGTTGGACTGGCAACGGTTTCGCTTCCCTAGGAAAGAAGTCCGTTTTAATTTCCCGAGATCCCTCTATAATCAGCACTTCGGCTTCATCTACGAATTTTCGCCTGCGACGGCTCATGACTACCGTTGTGGACAACTCAAGGCCCATCCATGATTCTTTCCGGTAACGAGATTCGGAAACATCTCGGCAGTAAGATCTTTATCGAGCCTTATGACGAAAGTCGTTTAAATCCCAATAGTTACAACCTGACTCTCAACGAAGAATTGATGACATACGAGGAGTTGATCCTCGATATGCGTCAGCCTCATCGGGTTCGGCGAATTACGATACCTGAAGAAGGGTACGTGCTTAATCCGAACCAGCTTTATTTGGCACGAACCAATGAGATGACGGAAACACACGGTTATGTCCCAATGATTGAGGGGCGTAGTTCTATCGGCCGACTTGGGCTGTTTGTGCATGTGACCGCTGGTTTCGGTGATGTCGGGTTCAAGGGATTTTGGACCTTAGAGATGTTCGCGGTCCAGCCGATTCGGATTTATCGGAATGTTCCCATCTGCCAGATCTTCTACCACGAGATTACTGGTGACATCACTGAATACGTCAGTGATAAATATCAGAACAATCAAGGAATTCAACCTAGTCTGCTATTCAAGGAATTGAATCCCGAGGCCCAGCCCCCCGACGAATCGCAGATGGCCTTTCCCTTTGATAACCCATAAGACACCTCAAAATTGAATGCGGGATCTTACTGCCATGACTCAACGAAATTTCCACCTATCGCGTCGTAGTCTCATTAAAACAGCTGTTGGCACCTCAATGGCGGGCTTGGCCATGGCCACAACCGCGCGTGCCGCCGAGCCTTCCGCTGATACCAAAGTTCCCTCGGAAGATTTCAAGGCGAACGGTAAAAACGTTAATCAGTCGGTGATGGCTTGGTGTTTCAATCCGATGCCGATGGAAACTCTGATTCCCGCTTGCGCGAAGATGGGGCTCGTGGCGATGGAAGGGCTCGATCCCAAATGGTATCCGCTGATGAAAGAGCACGGCCTGAAGGTATCGCTGTGTTCGGGGCATGGCTTTATGGAGGGTCCCGTCAATCCCGACAACCATGAGATGTGTACCGAGAAACTCAAGGAAGCGATCGACACCGCTGTGAAGTGGAACTGCCCTAGCGTTATCACGTTTACGGGAATGAGCGAAAAGGGCATTGGCTTCGAGCAAGGAACCGAGAACTGCGTCAAGTTCTGGAAGTCGGTGATCCCCTATGCTGAAGAAAACAACGTTCAGCTAGTTCTCGAACATCTTAACAGTCGCGATGACTCGCACCCGATGAAGGGGCACCCCGGGTATTTCGGAGACGATGTCGATCATTGCCTGGACATGATCAAGCAGGTCGATTCGCCCAAGATGAAACTCCTGTACGATTTCTACCACGTGCAAGTCATGAATGGTGATGTCATTCGGCGTTTTCACCAAAGCCTGCCGTATATCGGACACATTCACACGGCAGGAAATCCAGGCCGCTGCGAACTGGATGAAACGCAAGAGATGAATTATGCGGCCATCATCAAAGCCGTTGCCGAGTCGGACTACGATGGCTACGTCGTTCAGGAATACATTCCGACTTGGGATGACAAGCTTGCCTCGCTGCGGCATGGTGTCGCACTGTGCGACGTCTAAGATTTGGCAAAAGTGATTGGGGCTCGTTAGCGAGCCCCGTGCTCTTGCAAGCTTTGCTGGAATGTTGAGTAGAACGACCGCTGCTGTTCGTACTGATCCTGGGGGATCTGGTGTTGGAAGTAGTCCAAGTAATCGAGCATTTGCTCGGTTAGGTCTGTGTACGAGTAGTTGGAATCGGCCTGAGGATTGACCCAGTTGGGGTCGCCCGGCTCGGTGTGGCCCACGTAACGTCCCTGATCATCTATTTCAAAGTTGGCCAGTAGCGTGGGAAGCTTCATCTGCAGTTCGTAGAAGCTCTTTTCCATGGGATCCATATCAGTGGTAGTTTCGTTCCAGGCATTCACAACGGCTTCCGGAGTACGGCTATCGGGGAAGCGAATCGTGTAGCCTTGGCCGACCTGGGTTAAACCGTCGTAATTCAGGTCAACCTGTGCTGGCCGCGGGATCAACAAATTGAGAGCGGCCTCAGGCGTTAGAGAGTCCACATCGATCGGTTCGGCCAAGCGGTGCACGTGTTGCACGGTGGCTAATTCATCTTCGGTGAGGTTCTGTAGAAAACCCTGCGGATCAGCATAGCCGCCTTCGGTGTAGGTGCGAACCAGCAGGGTGCCATAGTCGCCAGGAAGGGCCTGGGCATCGACTTTGCTTGGATAGTTGCCGGTATTGGCGACGGAGAACCAATCGTTCCAGTCTTGCTGAATGTCCTCTGGGATCGAATTGTCGGATTGGTACTTTTCAGCGGAAGCATAGCCAGGCTGCTTGGCGGCCGTAAGGATTTCGTTGAATAGGTTTTGCAGTTGCTCCCCGGCGGCGTCCTGTTGTTGCTGGCGGGTTAGCGTAGACGAGGGCTGAGTTTCGATGCGCATCACAAAGTCTCGAAAGGCCGAAGTTTGTCGATTGTATCTAAGTACAATCTTCGGCCGCCTCAGCAGTTGAATTCAGTCTGAATCCCCTCTATAGCGGATGGCTGCTAAGATGCGAGTTCATCGCAGAATAGAGAAGCTATCACTGGCCCAATAGGCGGGCTTTCGCCAAGTAAGCTGATTCGACGGCGGCGTCGACCGTCTCCGCCGTCACGGTCATGTGCCCCATCTTCCGACCGATGCGGGGTTCGTGCTTGCCGTATAGATGTAGCTTGAGGTCTAGCTCGGAAAAGGCCGCCTTCCAATCGGGCGTTCCGGTCTCCCAAACGTCTCCTAGTAGATTAATCATCGCAGCAGGTCGCAATTGTCTTGTGGAGCCCAGTGGTAGGCCACAGATCGCGCGAACTTGCTGTTCGAACTGGCAGGTAATGTGTGCATCGATCGTCAGGTGACCCGAGTTATGTGGTCGCGGGGCGAGTTCGTTGATTAACAGCGAATCTCCGGGAGCGAGAAAGAATTCGACGCACAGAACGCCCACAACATCTAGCTCTGTAAGAACTGCCCTGGCGATCTCCATCGCTTCTGCCGTCGCTTTCTCGGAAAGTCGACCTGGTGAGACGGAAACATCCAGTACGTGGTTCATGTGGACATTCTCGATTGGCGTATAGCACTCGACCTGTCCATCTATTCCACGGGCCGCGACAACGGAAAACTCTTTATCAAAGTCGACCAATTGTTCCAGAATGGCTTCCTGTTTCAACTCGTCTTTCCACGCGGTATTCAGCTCTTCACGATTGGCAACTTTGACTTGTCCTTTGCCGTCATAGCCCCAGGCTGCCGTCTTCAGCACGCCGGGTAGTAGCTGGTCAGGGACCGCGTCGAGGTCTTTGGCTTCACGAATGGCGTGGAAATTGGCGACTGGAAAACCGTGATCTCTTAGAAACGTCTTCTCACGAAGTCGATGCTGAGTCGTATGGAGAACACGACCGGCAGGTCTTACCGGCACCTTCTGGCTCACAACGTCGACCGTTGCCAAGGGAACGTTTTCGAACTCGAAGGTGACGACATCGACTTGCTCGGCAAAGCGTGCCACTTGCGTCAGGTCGTCATAGCTGGCGGTGATCTCAAGATCGGCAACTTGGCCCGTTGGTGTATCGGTTTCAGGAGATAGAACGTGAACGCGGTAGCCCATGCGACGTGCCGCGATGGCGAACATTCGGCCCAATTGTCCGCTTCCGAGGACACCGAGTGTTCCGCCGGGAAGTATGGTCTTTGTCACAGTTGGGAATCCTCTAAAACCTTCTGCGTTTGTTCTTCCTGGAATTTGGCGAGTCGCTGGTGGAGATCGGAATCGGTAGATGCCAAAATTCTGACAGCGAAGAGACCGGCGTTTTTTGCACCGGCGTCACCAATCGCTAGAGTGCCAACAGGAACGCCGCCTGGCATTTGTACGATCGAAAGCAGTGAGTCGAGACCGCTAAGAGCACGGCTTTTAACAGGGACGCCCAAGACTGGAAGTGTCGTTTGTGATGCGACCATACCAGGCAGGTGAGCGGCCCCGCCCGCTCCGGCGATAATGATTTTGATTCCACGACCTTGTGCCGTCGTAGCATACTCGTTCATCCACGCAGGGGTCCGGTGCGCTGAGACGACCCGTTTTTCGTATGGGACCTCAAACGATTCCAAAATTTCACAGGCATTCCGCATTGTTTCCCAATCGGACTTGCTGCCCATGATCACGCCAACCAGCGGCTGGTTTGTTTGGGACATTCCTGCACTCTCCATCGTCGGTGTCGGCTAAGCATCTACGAAACGCCGCGATGCTCCAAAGGACAAATGTTAACCCGAAACGCAACTTCTCGCACCGGGATATAGCACGACAAATGGGCAATTTTCGATACACCTTGCGGCATTTCTAGAAAAGAGGCAAGGATTGCGGGTCGCGAATTTGAAGTTCCGCGCATAAAAAAGCAGCAAAGACCCAGGGGAGGTCTTCGCTGCCAAGGGGGGAGAATATCGGATGTTCTACTGCTCGTGCTGCGATTGCTCGTTTGGCATTTCTTTAGTCACATGTAATACGATTTTGCCGACAACATGCCCCTCTTCGCTTTTCAGGTGTGCTGCAGCAATCTCGTTGAGCGGAAAAACGGTATCTAAGACCGTTCGTAATTTTCCCTCGTTTGCCAATGAAGCTAACGACTTCAAGATCTCTCCGTCGGGTCGAGCCAGCACAACATGGCAAGATTGCTTTTGAAATTTTGAAATCATCGTCATCCCGACACTTTCCACCGATGGCAGGGTCGCAATGTAATGTCCCGTCGGTTTCAGGATTCGTCTGCACTCGTGGAACGATGACTTACTGACGGCGTCGAAAACTATGTCAAATGTTCGGCCAATTCGCGTAAATTGGGTTGCGTGGTAGTCGATAGCTTTATCTGAACCCAGTTCATGAACCAGCTCATGGTTGTCTGAACTGCAAACAGCAGTCACATTAGCGCCAAGGGCTTTCGCGATCTGAACCGCGAACGATCCGACCCCACCTGAGGCACCGTTGATCAGAACGTCGTCACCGGCGTGAAGTTTTCCAAGCTTTACCAATGCTTTCCACGCAGTGGTCGCCGCTAAGGGAATACCAGCGGCTTCCTCAAAGGAAAATTGCTCGGGCTTGGCGATAATAACTTTCGAGTCAACAGCTATGTATTCGGCATAGCCGCCGCCCAGATTATTGTCGGAGAACGCCATCACTTGGTCACCGACTTTCCAGCCTTGCTGCTGGGCACTGTAGCCAACTTCCGTGATTTCGCCTGCGACATCAAAACCGAGGATCGCTGGAAGTTGTTCTGGAAGGATCCATTTCAGCATGCCTTGGCGAATCTTCCAGTCGATTGGATTGATGCTGGCTGCATGAACGCGGATGAGAACCTGATCTGCCGTGATCTTGGGACGTGGGACACTTTCCAGCTTTAGGTTGTCTTCACTGCCATATTGCTCAAGGACAACGGCCTGCATCAAGTCGGTATGAACTTCAGGATTTGCTTCGACTGTGGCCATTTAAATTCTCCTAGCTGATATTGATGTTCCCCGAGATAACTTTGGGCATTATGTAATCGTCGAGTTATAACTCGGGGGATCGCTGGCTGGAAAGGTTTCTTCCAGTGCTTCTTGGACCTCATCATCTCGATTAACAGGAAGCTGGCGATTGATAGGTTTCTCGTTCTTTAAGCTTGCTCTTGGAGCTAACGAAGTAATCAAAATGGCACTATCGATCTGTGCTTCGAGTCGGAACGGGGAACCCGCAGGAACATGTAAGAGCTGGTTAGGTTCAAGTAGGTGGTGATGGTCATGAACCTTTGCGTCGATTTTGCCAATGACACAGAAAATCAATACCTCGCCGGCAGAGGCATGAGTGCCTAAATGCTCTGCCTCTTTAAGTGGGAGATACCGGGCCTCCGTTTTGACTTGAGCACATGCATTCGAGGGAGGTCGATAACTTGTGTTGCCTCGCCCAGACGCGGCAAGTCCGTGATGGAAAATTTAGTGGATGTTGTAGTCATGGCAGACTCCTTTACTAGCAAAGAACAAGGTATGGAGTGCATATTGCATGCCAATGCCAGATTGACGGCCTGACTAGTAGAGGAGTCAAAAAGAAAGGGGATTGCCAATGTCCCGATTTCCTGTCCCATCAAATTAAGAGCTGGTTTTGAATCAAATCCAGGCGTCCGCACGAATAAAGGCATTTGTTTACCCTTAACATGAAGTGGCAAACGCCTGACCATCTTGAACGAATGATGACCAGGACATTGTGTAAGTCAGTTAAAGAGTAGACATAAGCTAGTTATTCGGTGTTGGGATTCCCGAAGCCGCCTCCACCAGGAGTTTTCAAGATAAGGACATCTCCGGCATCTAATGAGAGACTGATCGTGTTGGGCAAGCGTTTTTCAGGCTCGTTGTTACGACGAATTGAATTCTCACCACACTGACCTGGCTGTCCCCCATTCATCCCATACGGCGCATACGGTCCACGACGCTGAGTGAGTAATGAAATATCGAGCGGACGTAAGAATTCAATCTCGCGAATGATTCCATCACCGCCATCATTATGACCGGAACCGCCTGATCCTCGTCGTATGGCAAATCGACGAATTCGCGCCGGAAAGCGTAGCTCGAAGACTTCGGCATCGGTTAGCCGTGTATTGGTCATGTGGGTATGAACGGCTGAGGCACCAGGGGCATTATTGGTAGCTCCAGATCCCCCACAGATCGTTTCATAGTAACCGAATGTCGCATCGCCTAAGGTCAAGTTGTTCATTGTTCCTTGGCTGGCGGCTGCCATGCCGAGAGCACCCAAGAGGACGTCGACAATACGCTGCGATGTCTCGACATTGCCGCCAGCGACGGCGGCACATTTTTCCGGAGACTCTCGCTTCGGCGGATTAAGGAAGCACTCGGGAAGAGTGATTGCTACAGGCTCGAGCACGCCTTGATTCAAGGGGATGTCCTCGTCGAGTAGGCATCGTAAGCAGTACATCACAGCGGCTGTTACGATCGCTCGATTCGCATTAAGATTGCCAGGCAGCACTGGTCCGGTGCCAGTGAAGTCGATCGTGGCAGTTTCTCCTTGCAGGTCGATTGCTACGCACAGAGGGGAGCCATCGTCTAGGTGGTCGACAAACTTGTAGCACCCAGAGGGAATCTTCGCGAGCGCCGCACGTGTCTTGCGGGATGCAGCCGTCTGAATGTGTTTGGCGTAAGCCACCACGGTCTGTAAGGAGTTTTCCTCAACCATCCGCCTGAGGTCCTCAATGCCGTGATGATTCGCGGCGATTTGAGCGGCGATATCAGCCAGGTTATCGGGAACATTGCGAGAAGGAAAAGGGCCTCCCGTGAGAATACGTTCCAGCTCTTCCCAGTGTGGATTCCCGGCTTCGATTAGACGAATGTTTTCGATCAAGACGCCTTCTTCCGCCAAGTTTGTCGACCCTGATGGCATCGATCCAGCTGCAATGCCACCAATCTCGGCGTGATGAGCCCTGCTGGCGGCGAAGAATGTTGGCAATGTGTCCGAGTCACTTATGAACATCGGTGTAATTACTGTGACATCGGGCAAATGGGAACCACCATGGTATGGGTCGTTCGTGACGAAAACGTCTCCACTTTTCATATTGGGGTGGTGATCGATAGTCGCTTTGACGGTCTCGGACATCGCACCTAAGTGAACCGGTATATGAGGAGCATTCGCAATCAAGTCGCCTGTAGAAGTGAACAACGCACAGCTAAAGTCGAGACGTTCTTTAACGTTCACACTGACCGATGTGTTTTGGAGGGCAACGCCCATTTGCTCGGCAATGGCCGCGAATTGATTGTTCAGGATCTCCAGCAGGATAGGGTCTGGGCTGTCAAGCGACTTCATAGTGCTATGAAGTTGGGTCTGAATCGGTTCATCCGATCGCCTCGCCAGCAGTTCACCTCCGCTTAGCATTTCTGCTTCCCAGCCTGGGTCGATGACGGTAGTTGCTAGTGACTCGGCGATCAGCGCAGGCCCGGCAATGGTTGCTCCTGGTCGTAGTTGATCGCGGTCGAAGACTTGGGTGTCAACGAATGCTCCTTGAAAGAACAGAGGGACAGTCTGGACAGCATTGGGTACGTATGGCTCAGCCGACTCGCTAGGCGGGGAAACGGTTGAGCCATGGCTAATCGCTTCGACTCGAACTGCCACGACTTCGATCCGTTGCATCGTGCGTTGATAGCCATAACGCCGTTGATGTTCCTCGTGATACCTCTGCTCTAAGGAAGCGAAGGGTTCTGCTTCGATCGTTAGCGAAGCTTCAAGACCTTGATATCTCAATTCGATCTGATTCTGGTAGGTAATCGAATGTCGGTCGACGTCTTCTTCAAGTAGCTGGGTCGTAGCTGAGTGTTTCAATTCTTCGAGTGCGATTCGCAGTTCCGGTAACGCTTCTTTTAAGGCCAAGTAAAAAGACTTGGTTGCAAACCGAGATGTATCGGCTGCGCCAATTCCCACCGCGCTGAGGATACCGGCACTAGGGTGAAACAAGAGTTGCCTGGCACCGAGAATCTCGGCTACCGAGCACGCATGTTGGCCGGCGGCTCCACCAAAGGGAACAAGCAGATACGATCGCGGATCGTAGCCTTTGGCAACGGATATAGTGCGAATCGCTTCGGCAATATTGGCATTGGCGATCTTAAGGAAACCGGCGGCTAACTCTAGCGGTGTCAGTTTTTGGCCGCTCACCGATTCAACTTGGTGGCAGACTTCCGCCAACCGGCGTTCGACCGCTTCGGCGTCGAGCGGAAATGGTAACCGGGCTGCTTTTAGCTTGCCAAGGGCAAAGTTGATATCCGTAACGGTTAAAGGACCACCTCTGCCATAACAAGCGGGGCCAGGGTCGGCACCTGCACTCGCTGGGCCAACCACCAATTTCACACCATCGTAGGCACAGATCGAGCCTCCGCCGGCGGCAACCGTTTCGATGGCCATCATCGGTGCGACGATCCTCACGCCTGCCTTTTCGGTTTCAAATTGGCGTTCGTAGGTGCCGTCGAAACGAGAGACATCGGTGCTAGTGCCACCCATGTCAAAGCCGATCGCTTTGTGGAATCCAGCTGATTTAGCGGCGGCAGCAAACCCTACGACGCCGCCAGCAGGTCCCGAAAGGATGCTGTCCTTCCCAGAAAAAGACGCTGCAGCGACTAAACTTCCAGCAGAAGTTAACAGACGAAGACGGCTTCCCGTGCCTAGCTTCGATTGAATTTGCTGGATGTAGGCTCGTAGAACTGGATTGAGGTAGGCATCGACAACCGTGGTGTCGCCACGCGAAACAATTTTGATCAGAGGAGCGACTAAGTGGGAAACACTGATATCCGTAAATCCAATATCGGCGGCGATTGCCTTCGCAGCGAGTTCGTGCTTGGGTTCGCGATAAGCATGCAGAAAACAGATCGCCAGACAGCGAACCCCAGTATTGTATAGATTGCTCAGTTTGTGTTTGAGGTCGGCTTCATAGAGCGGTGTGAGAGTCGTTCCCCCAGCATCGATCCGTTCTTGAGCTTCGACTATTTGCGATACAAGTGAGCTTGGCTTCTTAATATCCAAATTGAAAAGTTGTGGACGGTTTTGTGAAGCGATCTCGAGGATGTCAGCGAATCCTTGAGTGACCACCAAGCCGACTTTGGCGCCGGTTCGCGTCAGTAAGGCATTCGTTCCTCGCGTTGTTCCCAGACGCACGTTTACCGAGGGAATCGCATCGGTCAGAGACAGGCCGAGTAAATAACGTATCGATAGCAGAGGTGCTTCTTCATTCCCCGATAGCTGATAAACGTTTCCCGGTCGTGGCATCTCGGTCAGCGGACTTGCGAGCGTCATCTGGCCGCTAGCGGTATCAAACGCGGAAACTATTTGCGATTCGATCCGACTTCCTTGGTGGTCGAATAACTCGAGTTGATAGCCGCGCCAGACGTCGGGTGGATCGTTGCACCGTATCGGGTCATTAATAATGTTCGGCGTGCTTCCCTTGCCGATGGTTCCTTGCATTTTGCCAGAACTAAGAACCTTCTTGCGGCGGGGAGATTGACCAGGAACACGGAGCAGGCAATCCGTGAACGTTCCTCCGACATCAATCCAGAACTCAGGTCGCATGTGTCAGTCGCAATTGGCTAAGAAGATCAAGGAGTTGTCAGTGAAGCTCCTATGATAGGCCAAATGAATGCTTACGCGGAAGGACCATCGGCACTGCGGGTAATCTGATCGATATAACTTGAGAGAAGTTTGTGTGACTCATCCAAGGTAAAGTGAAATGGATCGTGCTTCAGACTGACGAATATCTGATCGGCTGAGGTGCAGACGCAAAACGCGGCTGCGGTATTTGGTCGGCAAGGAGGCGTGCCGGTGAGACCGTCGTAAACAAGATTGCCTGCAGTCAGACCGCCATCTGTTGGAGGAAGCTTGGCCTGAAACCGTCGCCACGAGTTGCCGAAGTTTGTGAGGACCGCAGTGGAAAAACAGGAAGAGCCATTGAGCAGCGATGGTAGCAATCCCAGCGTTTGCACCGCGGCGAGCCCGCCAATGAAATGGCGAGATAGATTGTCCTTGCGAATCGCCGCCGTTTCTGGGACGAGCGACTCCAAGAGCTCATCCGGTTTGCGAATCATATTGCCACGACGTGCTAGAAACGCAAAACCAATGTCATTGGTGGTAGGCATTGCGCCGTCGCCTCGACCTCGCAGGCTTTGCGGCATGAGTATTCTCAGGTAACGCGAACCGATATCAATCCCTTGGTTCGACATCCAGTCGTTAAGCGTAACGAACAGATCACGCAGTAGAACATCATTTACGGTGACCTTTCGAGCGGAGGTCCATTTTCGCATGGCCAACGTGGCTTCTGGGCTGACTGCCTTGGTGATATGTCCGTTCTGTTGGCGCATGGCATCATCACCCAAAGGCGAGCGTTTGTCGGTCAGCGGCAAAGGACGCTGCATGAAAAAGTTGCTTGCCCCGTAGATACCGCAATAAACGTCATACAGGCCACGTTTCCAGCCTGGATTTTTTAAGGCCGAATTACAACGGTTCAGAAGACGTTCAGGCTCCCATTTTCTGGGCTTTACGAACTTTGTTCCGGGCGTAGCGTTATGATAGGCCGTCAACAAATCTTCGACGAACGCGATCGAGCCAACTCCATCTGAGGTGGCGTGATGAAAATGAAGCAGAAAGGAAGACCGCTCGCTACCTGACCGGACGTAAATTCGAAGCCCGAGTTCCTGGAAGAGATCGACGTAGTTGTCGTAGCCTGTCAGGCAAGGAACGCCAAATTCGTCCCATTCGACCTCCGGCATTCGATCGGTCAACTGCCAGACCAGTCCGAGCTTTTTGTCATTTTGGACAACACTTTGAAAAAGCGGAGCACGTTGGACTGCAAACGCCAAGGCTTCCTCGAAAGGGCCGCGCTGGATGGTACCTTGGACGTGGACCTCGATATCGCACATCATCGGATATTGCGAACGTCCATCGGCCAGCATGAATTTTTCGACCGGCGAAAGAGGCAGCGGAAAGAGCTTGTCCAACGGAGTATGGATTTCGGAATGCGGCTGCATGGCAAGCTGTGACATGTTGGTTTTCTGCGGTTGCGAAACAGTCAAGGAAGCTCTTTCACTTGAATCTTGCCTGCTGGGTTTCGGGGGAGCTTGGCGACAATAGTGATGTCTCGTGGTCGCTTGTAATAAACAAGGTTTGCGTCGCAATAAGCTTTTAAGACTGTCTCGTCGATCCCGTCATCGACCGCGACTGCGGCTTTCACGATCTCTCCCTTAGACTTAAGTTGTCCTGCGTAAACCTTGACTTCACGAACGCCTGGCATCGCCGCAATGACCTCTTCGACTTCGCACGGAACAACTTTCAAGCCCAGGATGTTGATCATTTCGCCTGTGCGACCACGAAGATGGATCACGCCATCCTCCACGGTTTTTGCGAGATCGCCTGTTTCAAAGAAACCATCGGAGTCCCATGGTTTCAGGATCTCACCGGTTTCGGATAGATAACCGGTCATCATTGACGAACTCTTCACGTGAATCTTCCCCACGCTTGGTTCCAGACCTAGTTCTTTGGCATTGGCAGGCGAACGTACTCGGACTTCGACACCGTCCATCGGTGGCCCGACGCGGCCGTCGACATCTTGACCGTCAGCGATCGTTGCAACCGAGATGCCACCTGTTTCTGTAGTGCCGTACAAAGGACATACGGTCACGCCGGTCTTTTTTCGGAATTGAACGGCCGATCGTTTGGGCATCATGGAGCCTGCGGTGAGCAGCCAGCGTAAACGACCAAACTCGATACCACCTCCGAATAGCAGAATATCGATATGGGCTGGCACCATCGGAAGGATGGTTACGGGGAACTCTCGTAATATTCGTGCCAATTTCCCCACACTGAACTTTGATGTGGTAACGATACTGGCTCCGGTTAGTAAGGGAACCATGGTTGTCAGACCGTAACCGTATGCATGGCTCATTGGTGGAATGGCCATTAAGCAATCATCCTCACAAATCGCCATTGTTGCGGTGTAATGACGAGCTTCTTCCATCGCCGGAAAACCTGGACGGAGTGCAATTTTAGGAAGTCCCGTCGAACCGGAAGTTGGATGAAGGGGCACCCCGCGAAACTCAGGACCAGGGATGCTGGTTGGTTCGGAGAAACGGCCTAGTACAAGACTCCAATCATCGCCAGCGAGGATCATGCCATGCTGTTCAAGAACCGAGTCGACCTGTTCGTCACCACCCGACGAAATAAGCCACTTGACGCCAAATCGCTGGGCGTAACGAGCTAGCTCGGCCGGAGGTGTCATCACGTGAACCAGCAGCGGAGATGCATTGCATGCTAGAAGTGCCGTAAGTGCGATAGGGAACATCGGGCCATTAGCGATCGTGACCAATACACGATCGCCAGCAGCGATGCCTTTCCGCTTTAAGGACTGCGCGAGATGTTGTCGTAGGCGTTGGAATTGATCGGAAGAGATACTGCGGCCAGAATCCAAATCGATGATTTGACCGCGATAGCTTTCCGCCGCCTCAAGTATGGGATCAGGGCTCCATACGGAATTGGGCGTTAACGTACTAGGCATTGGCGTGCACCTTCTTCCCATCGCTCCAGGACTTCGTCGATGTCACGCGACGAATGAGCGGTGGACAGGAACATCGGTTCAAACTCGTTGGGGTGAAAATAGACACCACGCTGCTGCATCCAATGTTGGAATTGAATGTAACGTTCAAAGTCGGCGTGACGTCGGACATCTCGATAGTTGTAAAGTCCCTCGGTTTCTTCTTTAGTGATCATGGCTGCGATTAGGGGGCCCAGGTGGTTCACTTGAGCGGGGATGTTCAGCCGGGAATAGATATCTTTGACGCCATTTGCGAGTTGATCGGAAACTGTGTGCAAGTGACCGTAAATACCTTCTTTGTCTGCCAGAACCGTGTCGAGTACGGCTTCTGCAGCTGACATCACAATGGCATTGCCGGAGAATACACCACCATGGAATAAAGGCCCTTTAACGATGCACTGCATCATTTCAGCCGATGCTCCGAACGCGCTTACCGGATAGCCGCCACCCATTGCTTTGGACATGACGGTGATATCAGGGCTGACCATATAATGCTCTTGGGCACCACCAGGCGAAACTCGCATGCCAGTGATTACCTCATCGAAGATCAGCAGCGCACCGCAGTCATGAGCCATTTCCCGAACCGTCGCCAAGTAACCATCGTGAGGCATCAGCAAACCAGCATTGCCTGAGATGGGTTCCATCATGACCGCGCACACTTCGTCGCCATGTTCAGCGAGTGCTCGCTCGAGGGCATCCAGATCATTCCATTGAACCGTGATGACGTCCTTGATGCTGTCCCCCATGCCAGAAGTGCCGGGAATTGCAGGTCCGTAGCCTTTTTCCGGAAGCTCCTCCAGTGGTGCATGGTATTTGGTGAACACGGCTTCGCTCCAGCCGTGGTAATGACCTTCGAACATAATCAGCTTGTTACGACCGGTGTACGTCTTTGCAAGACGGACAGCGGATGCGCAGGCTTCGGTCCCCGAATTTGCAAAACGAAGGAGCTCGATGCTTGGGAATAGCTTCTTGATTTTCTCAGCCACACGCATCGTGACTTCGGTAGGAAATCCGAGTTGGCTGCCTTGTTCGGAGATCTGACGATAGACAGACTCGATCACGGCTTTGGGACGGTGACCCAAAAGTAGTGGGCCGTACGACATATTGAGGTCGATATATTCATTGCCATCAACATCCCACAAACGACAGCCTTCAGCGCGATCGGCAACTAACGGAATGTGGTAAGGCAGAACCCGCATGGTGCTACTATCGCCACCGGCTAAACTATTCTTCGCACGGTCGAGAACCTGTTCGCTTACGGCGCAATTAGCGGCTTCAAATTTGGAAACGGTACCGGACATAATAAATCCCCTGTGATTCGCTGACGATGTTGTCAATCGTGTTTTGTATTTACTGGATGGAACTGGCGGCATTCTCGGTCTTGGTGGCGGCCGAGAACTCTTGAAAACATCGGGCGATTTCTTCGGAACTGGTAGCAATTCCAGTTGTGAACAATCGTCCTGATTGTAGTGCGGCTTCCCAGCTAAGTTGGCCGCAAGTAATTCGATGGAATGTATCCGAGTTGAGGTAGCAGGTTGAACTGTCTCCGTTCTTGAGCCCAGATCCGACACCAACCAGACGGCCGTGGTCTAGAATCATGTGCCACTGACCACCACTGTTTCCGCTGACGCGAAGGCAAACGTAGCGTCGATCGTCAGTATCGCCTGACGTATCGGTTTGAAGCATCCAAGGTGCCAGCTCTTCGGCGATCGGAAACTTACGACTGACCGGTGCTTCTCTCGGCCATCCGAAATTCTTGTCGATGGCATACTTCACCAGCAGGTCCATAAGCGACTGGTCGACCTGGGGACAAGGCAAGTGAGGTAAACACGTTTCAGTGCGGGTACTATCGAAGGTCGGGTCGTCGCTCCAATACGACTGATAGACTTTCATCTGGTCGCGGAACGAGTGCATCATCTTTTCTGCATCATCGGAAATCTTCGAATGATCCGACTTCTCGTGCTTAGCCAAATCGAGAACTGCTTCGCCCATGGATGCCAGCATGTCAGCCACAGTGGCCGCATTGGGATTGGTGAAGTGATAAGTCTCGCCATGCAGTTCTTCGCGAGCGATCACTTCTGTCATCGCAGCCGAAACCCAGTCGACAGGAACGAGGTTCTTTCGTTCTTCTCCTGAGAGGGCCAAGGTCCCTAGCCAGTCACCTTGAGCGATCACATCCCAAGGCAAGGTAGTTACAAGCGTATGCACCAGTCGAAGTGGTGTGTAAAAACCGTGGTACGAAGTGGTGAATCCCGTTTGGGAGTCTCCCACGATGATGGAAGGTCGATGAACGGTTAGCTTATCAAAACCCGCAGCCCGCACTTCCTTTTCAGCCGTGATTTTACTGGCTTCGTAATCATTGCTGGGAAGTTGGCCGACATCGAGTTCGTCTTCACGGATGACTTCTCGACGCTGACCACAAACATAGGCGGTCGAGACGTGGTGAAACTTGCGAATGCCAGTTTCTCGGCAAAGAGCGAGCATGTTGCGCGTGCCATGGATATTGCTACGCCATGGTTCGCCATCCTCTTCTTCGGCATAAAAGGTCAGCGAAGCCGCTGAGTGAATCGCCGTGTCGCAGTACTCTTGGACCCATTGCTGGTCTTCGCGCGACAGACCGCACATCGGCTGCGTGATGTCTCCTGCAAGCACGATGGGACGCACTAAGGCGTGACCTAGTTCCATTTCCCAATGTGTCATCGCTGTCTCAATGCGCCCCACAGCCGATTCAAATCGAGATGGACGCACGATAACCGCTAGCGGGACATCGGCTAAAGTCAGATCGCGAAGTAAGTAGCGGCCAAGTAAGCCAGTGCCGCCGGTTAACAGGTGATACTTCATAGTTGCCCTAAGTTTGTCTACTTAAACGTGAACAGCTGCGCCGCCATCGACGACCAGCGTTTCTCCTTGGACCAAGTCGGATAGAGGGGAGGCCAGGAAAACCACTGCATTCGCGATGTCTTCGATTGAAAGCATGCGATCCCCCATCATCGTCTTGTCTTTGCGGTGGGCAAACATCTGCTCAGCACCAGGAAGACGCTTGGTCGAATCGGTTTCAACGAGACCTGACTTGACAATATTGACGTTGACCCCTTTGTCGCCCACTTCAAGTGTCAGGTGACGAGCAAGGCTTTCCAGTGCAGCTTTAGAGCTGCCGATTAAACCGTACCATGGTAAGGCCGTGTCGCTGCCATGACTGCTGATGCCGATGACCTTCGCGCGGCCCTGACTCTTCTCTAGCAGCGGCATTCCGGCTTGAACCAGATAAAGCATGGCCAGCACGTTAGTGTGGTAAGTGTTCTCGAAATGCTTTTCATTGGCTGCAAGCAACGGACGAAATCCGCCGGTGGCAGCGTTGCTGACAATTATGTCCAGCTGTTGGATGTGCTCTCCGATATATTCCATCATCGATTCGACATCGTCCTTCTGGCTGACATCGGCCTTCACGACGAAAGAACGACGTCCCATCGCGCGAATGTCTTTGGCCGTTTCCATCGCAGCAGATCGGGAGGTCACGTAGTTCACAATGACATCCGAGCCTGCTTCAGCCAGACGAAGCGCACATGCGCGACCCATGCCCCGCGAACTGCCGGTAACCAGAGCCATCTTTCCCGTCAAGTCAATCATGAAGTCTTACCCTTATAGCTAATCGGAATGGTGTCTCGTTGGGGGAGACCGTGGCCATTGTTTAAGGCTCGGTCGATATAATCTTGAAAGTGATACACACGTTCTTCACGCGTAGAAATCAAACCACCTGTCGGTTGATCGACAGAATTTAGGCCTTGTTGAACCTGCGTCATGACCTGGGCGTCTTCCTCGCCAACCTGTCCCAGGAAGTCGTTGGCCCAGCGACTAATTAAATAGCGATTCCAGAGGCGTCGCAGTTGACCCTGCTTGCCGACGTGACACATCAGACGAACGACTGACGTAGAACAGTTAGGCGAGACTGGTATCACGCATTCCACCCAGCGATAAAGTGATAGGTGGGCAATCAACACATTGGGGTAGTGAGCGATATGGCGGTAAACGGGGTTCCGTTCACGTCCGACGAGCCAATGCCCGAACTGGTCGAGCGATGACCGGAATGACTGTTCCTGACTGAAGTCGACAGAAAGAGAGCTTCCCCATTCGTCTAGCTTGTGCTCGCAGTCTTCTTCAGAAGGAGACTCGCCAAATGTTTTAGGGTGCACCTCCGTCGTGTGATATGTTTCCAGTGCATTCTCGACTAGGCATTTCCAATTCGCTTGAATCGGTCGGTTAAGCACGACTGCCGTATGCATGTCAGGCGAGAACCACTCTAGGTAGGTCGAGTACATCTCGCCCAGGAAATCTCGAAGCGAAGGGCCTTCCTCTGAAAGATTGATGAAAACCAGCTCGCCGCAGGTGTCCAGGCGATACTTCTTCAGCCCCAGCATGCCCTGCTTCAAAGGGCGAAACGATTTGGCATCAGGGATCTTTCGGACATTGCCGGTCTCGTCGAATTGCCAACCGTGATACTGACAGCGAAGCCGTTCGCAAGTGCCACCCGAGTCGCTACGCAATTTCGAGAAGCGATGCGAGCACACATTCAGGAAGCAATGGATCTGGTCGTCACATCGCCAGAGAATGATCGGACGACCATAAATCTCGAAAGTCACATAGCTTCCATCGTGAGGAAGCTCGCTTTTAACGGCAACAGCGTGCCAGGCAGGAAGCAGAAGTGAATCCACTTCTTTCTGTAAAAACTCTTCGCTGGTATAACAGTCCCGAGTGAGGATTTGCGAGTGGTGTTGGGTACTTAGGAACATAACGCCACCTCGCGTGTTGCTATGTTGCTCCAAACCGCAGTTGCGGCTCCACTGCTTGTCGCGCGGATCCACATGGTTAAAGGATCTGTGTCGAGGCCATGCATGCGGCCGTAGACTCGATTCTTCTCTATCGCAATAAGTTCAACTGATCGAGGATCCCATTTGCTTCCGTTGCCGCAGGCCTTGAAGATCGACTCCTTCAATGCCCAAGCAACAGGCAAGCGAATGGGGATATCACTTTCTATCCACTTGATTTCTCGTTCGCTAAACCAGCGTGCTCGAAAGCCGGACGTATTGGGGACACCGGCTGCTACGTCGACGCCAATCCGTGCATCGCGATGCGTGATTCCAACTAGAATCGCTTGATTGCTGTGTGAAATCGAAAGTCGGTAAGAAGTGGCAATTCCACCAAGGGAAACAGTCGGAGATTTCCCAAGGCCGTCTTCGCCGCGGGAAAGGATTTCCACACCTCGCATTGAATCGGTTCGCGATGAGCGCGTAACCAGCCGCTTGGCGATCCACCTTCCGGCCAACCATTGGCGACGTCGTGACGAATCGTTCCAGAAGGAAAGCTCCGCCAACTCCGCTTCGGTCAACCAAGATAGTGTTTCGGGGATGCCCAGCTTCTCGAAATTTGCGACGAAGCGAACAATGCGTGGGAAATTGGAAATCATTTGACCTCCCCTCGCATAAGAATCACCTTCTCATAGCCGGTTGCTTTGAGGATGACGCCGCCGTCCTGCCCGACGACAACCATGTCGTACAACGCAGACTTTTCGGCGATGTTGCGACAAGTGAAGTGAACGTAGCAGTTCTCGCCATCGTGGGCAGCGCGGCCGAGTTCGAGCAACTCGATCTTACGTGGCAGCGACACGGCACCTTCGCCATGCAGATACAAATGACATCCACATGCGTAAAGAGCCGAATCGAGAACGCAAGAGGGAATGAGCCAGCCATCGCGTTTGGACTCGCCGGTCAAATCAACTAGAGGCTGTGCCAGAATATGCCCCCAACCATGGGTTGCTTCGCAGCTAATTGCTTTGAGGCAGCGAAAAGGTTGGCCATGGTAAATAGCGCTATCTTCCGGGTAGGCGACGGCATGCCACTCGGTTGGGAACGTTGGCAGCGTTGTTGTCAACGTGGAAGGTGCTTCTGCGACAACGGCTTTCGCTTCAAGGTAAAGACGATCTTTTTGAATTAGGCCGCCGGTCCGGTTACGGAAATCGCAAGTCCAACGGCATTGAACGAGTTGATCGTCTATCATCTGCCCACGAGCTTGGGCTGTTTGCGGATTATCGGTGTGAAAAACAAGTCCATCCACCATGTCGACATCACGGAATGCTACCACCGTTTTGCCGCTGGCAATGGCAGCCGCTTCGCGCAGGGCTTCCAGGGTGGCAACAACCGGCATGATCGGTTTGCCACGCAGACGATGTTGAATTAAGAACGGGTCGACGGTCGGGGCGAGTGGTACGTCTCCAACCAACTCACTTCCTTCGCGGCGCGTGGTTTCGATTAGCGGAACATCGCTGGCCTCTTCTCCTGAGCGTGGCTGGAACTCGCCTAGCGGGTACTGCTCTGAGGGAAAAAACATGGGGTAGAAGTCACCAAACGTATAAAGCGTTTCGGACTTCTTTCCACCACCAGCCAATTCTTCTTCCAAGCGGCGAACGCCTTCTTCCGGCAGCATGTATTTCATCTTCATCACGCTGCGTGGACCCCAGGCAAAACGAGACAGGGTCGCGATGCCAGCCCCTTCCCATGACTCCCAATGAATGCATAGCGTTGTACAATCAGGACGGATCTTGCGATGCCATCCGAGAGCCTTCGACATCGAATCGTTCCCGGCAGCGTAGTCACTGAGACCGTTCCCACCGAACCGACCGCTGATGGATCCGAAGCCAATGCAGTGGGTCAAAGGGTCATTCTTGGTGAGTGCGAACAGGTGCATGAGCCCGTCGAACTTGGTACGTACAAGTTTTTCGACAAAACCGCGACGCTTGTGTTCGAATCGACCTGGCTCGATGAGCCCGGCACCATGCATGAGTCCAGTGACTGGGCCGTCCGTCGCACGAACTTTAGCTAGTGCGGTCGCAAGCTCATCTCGGCTAGTAACATCGCACTGATGGTAAGTGGCCTGGATGCCAGCTTCGGCAAACTTCTGCAGGTTCTTGAAAATCTCGCAATCCTTCAAGACACGATCCCAGGCTGCCCCGGGTGATTGCCCATCGGCGACGGCCTGGCGGGTAATCTGGGTCTTATAGGTCTTGAGTTGCTCTTCGTCGAAATTGCGCCACGGAGCGTTTTTGATGGGCGGAGGACTCTTGCCAAAGAGATGGAGTTTCCAGTCATAGCGTCGAGCGAGTTCTCGGGCGGCAATTGCTGTGATGCCTCGTGCGCCGCCGGTAACTACCCAGTTGCCACCTCTTGGAATATTAGCAGCTGGACCCGGTGGAAGGTCGACCGAAATAGGACGGATCACGCTTCGATTACCTGCGACCCAACTCACTTCAACTTCCGGTCGATCTGACGCCGCTTCACGCAGTATTGCGTCAACAACAGTTTTTGAAGGGTCTCCCGTCGGAGCATCGATTACTTTGCATCGTACTGCTCGATCATCGCGACGAGAGTCTTCAATATGCAGCGACTTGATGAACCCGGTCATGCCGCCGCCATCAGGCAATGAAACTGTCGACTCGAAGCCAAAGTCACCGCCAAGACTTGTTGCGGCGACGAGCGTGCCTGGGCCATGTTCTGGAGACTTGATCAGGCGTTTGACCCAGCTTTGGGCAATGAAAAAAGGAGCGATAATACCTTCATGCCGTCGCTTTTCGATCGCTTCGACAGAGAGTAGATCCTCCTGAGTCACATCACGTGCTGAAAGCAGGAACAAGTGACCAGCAGGGCGGTCAGGGTGAAGCCCGTCAATGTCGGCCAGCAGGGCATCGAGGTCTTCGCGAATACCAAAGCGATACACCTCGACTCCGAGTTCCTTAAGCCTCGCTTCCAGAGCAATGGCATCGGCATTTTCTCCTACAATCCATGCTGGATTCTTAAATGTGGGAGTCGCCGGGCTATTGGCATCGAGAGGAGCTTCGATCAGCTTAAGCTCGCAACGCTGTGTTCTAAGTTCTACCGACGCATCGGCAGGACCAAGCGATTCAGTCGACTGTGGCGAAGTCGGTGCCGTATTCTGAGGGGTAGCTTCACGCTTGCTCTCAGCCAACTGCCCCAGGCCGTCAGCGAATCGTTGCCAATGGCGACGTTCGGTGATCAGAATTTCACTTCGTGGCGTATCGGCTTCGATTTCACGGATGAAATGTCCCAGGCCTTCTGCCAGTGGCATGAGATTCAAATCGCTTTTTTTCTGCAATACACTTTGCGTTTCCGGACGAGCCGCCATGCCGACTTCATCCCAGCCATGCCAGTGGAAGCCTACGGCGCGAACCCAAGGACGATGACGACGGTAGGCACCCATCAGCTTGCAAAGCAGATCACTTGCCTGACAGTAATCGGCCTGGCCGAAGCTACCTAGGCGACCAGCAATCGAACCGAATCCAATCAAATGCCGAATAGGATCCTTGCGGGTAAGAGCAGCCAGGTGAACCAGACCGCCGGCTTTGATGCCGAGCGTGGCGTTGACGATGTCGAGCCGTTTCTTCTCGAAACGACACGACTTATCGATTCCGGCACCATGTAATATGCCAGAGATCGGGCCATCGGTGCTACGAATGTCCTCGAGCACTTTCTCAAGCGAATCGCGGTTGGAAACATCGCACACATGATAGGTTGCCGAAACGCCCGCTTCTTCGAATGCCCGTAGCGAACGATCGATTTCAAGACTCTTCTGCACGCGTTCCCATGCTTGAGGAGCCTTTTGGCCGGCCTTGCTGGCGGCGATCATCGTTTCTGCTTTGAGTGTTTTCAGGCCATCGTCGTCGAGGCTGCGCCAGCTTGGGTCGATTTCTGGAAGGGGACTGCTTCCTAACAAATGAAGCTTCAAGCCATATCGCTTGCCCAGTTCTAAAGCGCAAGCAGCTGTTATGCCACGTGCACCGCCGGTAACAATCCAGGTTCCTTGAGGAAGGCTCGACTCGGCTGCAACTTCGTCAGCAGCCACATCGACGGCAAAAGGAACCTTTCGCGAACCGCCGGACCATGAAACTTCATAGTCGAGATTTCCGGAAGCCAGTTCGCAGATGATGTTATCGGCAATTTGACGAGGACAATCGCTTGTGTTCGTATCGAACGCTTTCACGCGTGGGCCTTGGCCATCACGCATCACGGTGTACTCGATAAAGATGGCTTTCATGAGCCCGGTCAGCGCGCCACTGTGAGCGCCGATCGAACCAGAATCGAAGCCAAAGTCACCGCCGAGTGACGTCGTTGCGACCACCGTGGCGTGCGGCAACCAGCCCTGCTTGTCGGCGATCGCTAACCACTTCTGGCAGACGAACAGGGGCGTTTCCATGCTCGATCGCTGCTGCGAATCCCATCTTGAAAGATCAGTCAATGCAACCGACGAATGTCCATCTCGCCCAGTCGTGATAAACAGGTGAGGTGCTGGACCCGCTTCGCAGATTTGTGCTACTTGCGAAACGGCAGCGTCCAGGTCCAGTGCATCTGCAATATGGTGGACGACGACACCATGCTCTTGAAGCTTCGCAAGTATAGCCGAGGCTGTTTTGCCAGAGCCCAATACGATGGCTGCGCCTTGCCACGTCATGCTCGTCGGAACTGAAGCGGACAACGGAGCATCACGCATTTCGAGTTCGAAGCGAGCGGTAACCTTCGGCGACGTTAGAGGGCTGCGATTGACGGACCGCTGGGATTGCAATCGCGGCTTAGGCGTTGCTTCCAGTGCGGAGAGTTCGTAGGGAACTGTCTGTACTTCGCCGAGTCGATGCTTCACGCAGAGCGTGTTGTTGACGTAATTGAAAGCGAGGACTAAGGCATCCTGGTTATCTTCATCGACCGGTTGACTTATTTTTTCATCACTCCAATCGGAATCGATCATTGAAAGCGAAGAAACGGATGAGACGGCAGCCAATTCTGGTTGACGCAACCGCGCAGATAGCACGTCACTGGAAACCTGAACACCTTGCGGGGTGAGTTCCAGGGTCGCAAGGCGCCCGGTACTTCGCTCGCTGAGCGTTACGTTTCCGTAAGGATGACTTCTAAACGAAGTCATCGCATCGATGGCCTCTTCCAGCGAAGGCGATGTAGCTAAGACTTGGAATAAATCGGGATCGCCGGTCGCTGTTGCCGCGAGACCGTCGCGGTTCATCCCACCCAGGCAGTAGACCGTACCGATTGCGGTCACGCCGATATAGGGGATTCCCGTCGACGGTTTTCGTAGGAATGTCGCCAGGCAAATGGTATCGCGCAGTGGTCCTATCTCTTGGGAAATGATTCGCGCGACGTGAGTCATGTCGGCGTCAACATTTCCCTCACTGGCGACCTGCTCGGATTGAGATAAGAGTTCCGCCGTTACGAAGTGATGCACCAACAAGTTGGTTAAAGGAGCCTCTATTGCATCTGCAATCCCTTGTAACTCATCCAATTGATCGGGAGAAAGCAATTGGAAGGCTTGCTGACTGCGATGCGAGCCGGGCAGCTTGTCGACCGAATGACCAACGTACTCAGTATACGTTTGTAAAGTTCGGCGGATCTCGTTGCAGAAGAGGGTTCCATGGGTGTAGCCCATCTCATAAGGAGTGCCTGCAAGCATCTGCAGGCACGAAACGTCCACGTTCGACTTATTCTCAGAAATGTCCGTAATATCGACCTCTGTGGAAGGCGAAGCTACGGCCGGCGCGTTGGTTTTAGTTTCCCTGGCCGGCGCCGGAGCGGCCGGGGAAAAAGACGATGCCTCGTTGGCGTCGGAAGTCGTAGTGACTTGCTGAGCATTCGCCGAGAGGAAGTCGAGCACATGTCGCAGCGTAGGGAAGTCGTCGAGTGACAACTCGGTGGCTGAAGTGCTGATCTCGAAGTACTCCTGCAACTCGCCGAACAACTGAGCCTTCTTGATGCTATCGATGCCCAAGTCAGCTTCCAGATCGGCATCCAGATCGACCACTTCCGGCGGATAGCCGGTTTGTTCGACGACGAAGTTCACCAGGAAGGATTCCAACTCCGCCGGGATTGTTGTTGATTCCGACGATGGCACTGCGCCACCATTAGCGAACCCATTCGAGGCACCATTGGTAGAAGGTGTGGGTATAGGGGGCGACGGTTCCGGTGGTGGGGGCTGAATGGGTGCGACCGCAACTGGAGGGGCAGGGGATGCCTGTGCCTGGCTGGCCGATTGTCCGTTAGCCGATAGGAAGTTAACTACATGTCGCAGGGTAGGGAAGTCATCGAGCGACAACTCGGTGGCTGAAGTGCTGATCTCGAAGTATTCCTGTAGCTCGCCGAAAAGCTGGGCCTTCTTGATGCTATCGATGCCCAAGTCGGCTTCAAGATCGGCATCCAGGTCGACCACTTCCGGCGGATAGCCAGTCTGTTCGACGACGAAGTTTACCAGAAACGCCTCTAACTCGGCTGGGCTTGTGGAGCTTACCGGTGCGGCAGGTTCCGGGGTGGCTGCTACAGGCGCTGGTACAGCAATCGGGGGAACAATAGGCTGCGGAGCAGGAAGTGGCGGAGCAGCGACCGGTGCCTGTGTGGCTGCTGCCGCTGTGCCGGTTGCTTCACTGTTAGCCGAGAGGAAGTCGACGACGTGACGCAAGGTTGGGAAGTCATCGAGGGACAGCTCGGTGGCCGAAGTGCTGATCTCGAAGTACTCTTGCAACTCTCCAAATAATTGAGCCTTCTTGATGCTGTCGATCCCCAGATCGGCTTCCAGGTCAGCATCCAGATCGACCACTTCCGGAGGATAGCCGGTTTGTTCGACAACGAAGTTCACGAGGAACTTTTCAAGATCTACCGTGTTGGACTTCGGTGACGAAGTGGTAGCGGCACCATTGGTCGAGCCGTTGGTATGGTAACTTCCAGTACCGTTCAAGGACGTCGCGACCGGTGGTACAACCGGCTGCGATGCCGTAGGCGCCGAGGGAGGCGTAATTGGCGGGAGCGGCTGAGGGGCCGGTGGAGTCGGCGTTGCTACCCTTGGCGGGCTGGCAGGCGGCGGAACTGCTGGAGGAGCAGTTTGGGCCTGCGGCGTAGCAGCCACCGGGCGATCCGAAACGCCTCGCATCTTTGCTCGTCGACGTTCGGTCGCATCAAAGTGCGGAATATCGTCCATCAGGTTCATCTCTTGGGAAGGTGTTAACGCGGATATCTCAGCACGCGGAGGCGCTGCGGAAGTTTCAGGAGCAACGTTA
This sequence comes from Bremerella alba, assembly GCF_013618625.1. Lineage (NCBI taxonomy): Bacteria > Pseudomonadati > Planctomycetota > Planctomycetia > Pirellulales > Pirellulaceae > Bremerella > Bremerella alba. The sequence continues at coordinate 160,265 of NZ_JABRWO010000014.1, forward strand.
GGTTGGGGTGGTGTGGGCTGGACCGAAGCCTCGCCCACGCCTAGGCAATCGAGAAGAGCACGAACGCCCAATATAGTTTCCAATGCACCCCGCTTGGGATTGTCAACGGCGATTACGTTGGCATCGCCCGACAAAATTTTTCGGTTCAATTTGGTCAGCGTTTGCTGAGGCCCGACTTCGACGAACACGGTAGGAGCGTCGCGATCAAGCTGCTCAATAAGGGGCACGTATTTGACAGGTGTTGTCAATTGAATCCCTAGATTTCGCTTAATACGCTGCACATCAGTGACTTGCCGATTGTCGACGGTGCTGAGAAACATCGTCGACGGAGGAGCAAGCGTGGCGGTTTCTAATGCTTGTTGCAGCAAGCGGCTAGAGCCTGCCATAAGCGGAGTATGAAACGCCGCCGGCACAGCCAATATTCGAGCTGGGTAAGACTTCGCTTTTAACGCGGTAGCCAACTGCTGCAACGCGACCAACTTTCCACCAATGACGGTCTGATCCGGTGCATTGAAGTTGGCCAAGTAAGCCTGACAGCCGCATTCAGCAATTAACCTCTTGATTTCTTCCGGAGTGGCAGTCGTTGCTAATAGTCCGGCATCATTTTTGGAAGTTGCCAGAATGCCATCACATCGAGCTTTGGTCATGCGGATGACATCGTCCAGGTTCCAAACGCCTGCAGCAAACAGTGCTGGAAACTCTCCGTAGCTATGTCCCAGAACTAGGTCAGGGGAGATACCTTGCTGCTTGAGGGTTGCCAGGCAGGCTAGGTCGGCCAGCAGCATGGCAATCTGCGTCTGAAACACATCTTTGCCAAGCTGGGTGGGAACATCCCAAGCCAACTGCGAAAACGTCGGGAATCCCTGACGCTGCATTGCCGAATCTGCCTCGGCAATTGTTTTGGCGGCCTCTGGCGAGACGGCGACCAGATCCTTTAGCATTCCTTCGTATTGCGAGCCTTGCCCCGGAAACACGAATGCTACACGCGGGGGTGTTAGTGGACGTTGACGATAGAAGATGCCCTGTTGCTCCAGAACCTGCTGTGCCGAGGCGTTCCCCAGTTGGCTTGATGCCAGCGAGAGCTTCTTGGAAAGGCTCGCTAAGCTGTCTGCGACAATCGCAAGTCGAAACACGTCGTGGGACGAAAACTGATCGGATGTCGCGCCATTCCAGATCGACTCGGCGCGGCCAACGGCGCTGCTAAGCTTCTCAAGTAACCCTTGGTGGCTCTTGGCTCCGATGCGAATAATTTTCGCATCATTCGATATGGAGGCTTCGTTAATTACAGGGGAAGCGACTTCCGGCTTGGGGCTCACGTGCGAACCGTTGTCCAGCAAAAGATAGAAAGCCTGGCCTTTAGCCCAGTTGGCCACACCCCCGAGGCCTCGTTGGCTCAGTTTGGTATTGCTGCGGAGTGATGTTTCTAAGTTCGGTCTGGATCCTTTCTGTACACCAATCCCGTGAGCAACTTCCTGTTTTTGGGATTCGAGCGCGGCTTTGACCAATGCGAGCACCGGGCCACCACCACCCATTTGACCGAATTGGGCGGTGGTCGACGCAAGATTAAGCGGTTGCTGCCGTGAACCTTCGACGTGGGAATGAGCAAGCATTGCCAGAGACGACGAACAAACTTCGGCGCTCTCGTCGGTTTCGATGTCGACGAACTCGACTTCCGCCGGATCGATGCCCGCCATGGCAGTCGATCGCTCGACCGCAAGACGCATCGCTTCGGCTGGGTTGTCGTGCGTGCCAGTGCCGAGACCTCGAATGACCGCTCGAATCTTATCCCCGTCACGGCGAGCATCGGCCAGACGTTTCAAAACAACGACAGCGACGCCTTCACCGGGAACAATTCCATTGAAATCCGCGTCCCACAAGTTTTTGGCTTGGCCATCTTTGCTGAGAAGTCCAGCCGCGTTTAGGCCGTCGAAAATGGTTGGTCCCATGCGGCGTTGACCTGCGGCACAGATCATCATGTCGTTGTCGCCGGAGAGTAGCGAGTCAATGCATAACGCGATGCCTGACATTCCGCTGGTGGCACCGCTATCGATGGCGACGGCTCCCCCTTTGAGATCAAGCGTCTTGCTGATGCGCGAGGCTAATGTGCTGCTGGTAAAGCTGCCGGTTTCGTCAACCAAGGCAGGCCATTTCTTCAGCAGGTGCTTGCTGAAGTTCTCGTTAATGGCACTGATTTGTTCTGATGACAATCCCTGCTCAGCCAGGCGACGCGAGAGGATGGCCTGCATTTCGGGAATGCGAAGCCCCATCTCAAGTTGATCGGAGAAGTCTCCTCCAAACTCGGTGCAGACAACGACGCCAGCTAGTTCTTTCGGGATCGAATCGCGATCGTAGCCTGCATCGGCAAGGGCCTTTTCGCTGGCATCCAGAAACATAAATTGAAGCGGATCCGCTTCTTGGACTTGCTTGGGGGGAACACGATGTTTCCGCCAGTCGTATTCGTACTTCTGGATGAAGCCGCCCAGGGGAGAATACCCTTGTCGCTTGGCCCGCTCGCGTGACTGAGGAGACCAGCGATCGACTGGGGGTTGGGTCTTGGGATCGGTGCCTGAGTGAACGAGGTTCCAGAACTGATCCAGTTCATCGGCTCCTGGAACGATACACCCCATGCCAACGACGGCAATGGCTCGATCGTCGACTGATTCCTCGGCTGGCTTACTTGGTCCGCAGATTTGTTCCGTTGTTTGCCCAACGTATTCATCGATCACAACGTGCATGTTGAGCCCGCCGATCCCGAACGCATTTACCCCAGCGCAACGAGGTCCGCCATCTTCTGGTGCTTCCCAAACGGCTGGTTTCATCGGAACAAAGAAGGGTGACTCTGCCCAGGGAACTTTCGGATTCAACTGTTGAATATTAATCGCGGCTGGGAATTGCTTGTGCTGCATGCACAAAACGGTCTTGATCATTCCAGCAACCCCAGCGGCTTCGAGCGAGTGCCCGATGTTGGCTTTGGCGCTGGTAATCGGAATCTTTTTGCCGGGAGCGAACAGGGGCTCAAGGACTTCCCGCAGCGTTTCCAACTCGGTGGCATCGCCTACCTGGGTCGCAGTCGCGTGGCATTCCTGGTATTGCAATCGCGAAGCATCGGCGCCGCTTCGGTAAGCGCGACGCATCGCTCGTATTTGGCCTTCTTTTCGTGGTGCCCACAAGCTTTTGCCGCGTCCATCGGTAGCAACTCCCAGCCCACGGACAACTGCTTGGATGGGATCACCATCTGCGATGGCCCGGTCGAGGGTCTTCATGACCAGAGCGACGTAACCTTCCGACATAATCAGACCGTCGGCATTGGCATCGAATGGGCGGCTGTCGTCTTTGGTCAGCGTTTGGGCGTTGGAGAAGAGTACCAGCGAGTCCGACTTGCAATCGGAAGCTCCTCCCACAACCACGGCATCTGCACGACCACGCTGCAAGGCTCGAGCACCCATTAACATGGCATGTAACGAAGAGGCACACGCCGAGTTCAATGCCAGCCAACTTCCATCAAGGCCGAAAGCTTTGGCGACCGTCCCGGCCACCATGTTGCAGTTCAGAAACCGTGTGGATTCAGGTCCAGGCGGCAATTGCTGGCTGAGTTCAGCGAGCAGCTCCTGTTCGGCGGCCTGACGTATTTCAATCGGGAGTTCCTGAAAGCCCGGCGTTTGTTCCAACAGGGCGATCGCGTCATTTAAGTAGGTCTGAAACGTTAATTCTCCCAGACGGGAACTTCCCTGGGCATGACCAATGAAGACGGATACGTTTCGATTGGAGAGCTGAAACGGATCGTATCCAGCGTGCCGAAAAGCCTCGGCAGCTACCTCCGTCATCAATAGATGAGTGTTGTCGACCGAATCAATCAAAGATTGCGGAAGAGGACAACGCTGGCGGTCGTACGTGCGGTCGCTAAGTAGAGCAGCCTTGGTGGAGTATGTTTTGCCCCGAGTCCCTTTTTCGGGATGGTAATAGATCTCTCGGTTCAGCCGATCCGGCGGTACTTCGCCGACAGCGGACTTCCCCTGAGAAATAAGTTGCCAGTACTGCTCTAGATTCGCCGCGCCTGGAAGCCGACAAGCCATACCAACAATCGCTACCGGAACATCGGTTCGATCGGTCGTGATTGACATCGAAATATCCTGAAGGCCGACCGGGACACCTCCTTTCGTTCGGTCATACCGCAATGGGACACTGACTTAATCCATCCGTGTCGTGATTGCCTGATATGTGGACGGTTGTACACACCCGGTCGCAGCGAATACTCGACTGCTAAAGTCGTGCAGATATTAACGACTGGGTGGGACTTCCAGCTACATCGTTCAAGGCAGGATCAACGAAACCCTATAATTACACAGTATGGGTAAAAAAGGCAATAAAGAGATGGGGTTTTTCCTCCGGAAAATCATGGGGGGGATGATCAGCAAGTGATTGGGATAAAAGGGATTTGGATCAATTTAGTCTAGGTTGTGAGGGGTAGGATCCCTCAAGAACGCTTAAAATGGGGGGTAATGTTCCTTTCGGTAAAATTCTTGTAAAACGCAATTCATGACGGCTTCGATATGGGCTTCCCAAGATTTTATTCGCTAACTTGTAAAACCTAGATTTCTACGAGGTAGTCGCGTTTGGGATGCTTTGCTATTCGGCTCAAAGGAATATCGATATCGTGATTCCAAGCTACCGAATACGCTTTTTGAGCAGCGAAGTCAAATAGTTGCTTTTTGACTTCTCTCGTTCGGATTAAATCCAGGTCGTACGATGTACACCACAAATTTTTGATGTGATGAGAAGTGGGGCCGATGTCCCCCAGGTAGATCAGGCCGCTTCCTTCCGACTCGACAAGGATGGCCTGATGCCCGAGCGTATGGCCACCGGTATGTAAGACCTGGATACCAGGAACGATTTCCTCCAGGTGATCGACCAAACGCAGTTGACCGTATTCTTCAAGCGGTAAGTAGTCCGCCGGCACATAGCCCCCGGATCGTTCGAATTGTCCTGAAGTAGCATCTGCCCATTCCTGTCGGTTGATGACATATTGGGCGGAGGGGAACGTCGGTTGGATAGAGCCATTGACTCTAGAGGTCGCACCACCGCAATGATCCCAGTGCAAGTGGCTGAGTACGACATGGTCGACCTGCTGCGGAGTAATTCCCAGTCTGGCAAGCTCATCTAATAGAGGCCAACCAGGTAAAAGCCCGTGGGATTTCCTATCTAGAGGCGAAAGCTTGGAACCATGGCCAGTATCGATGAGTACACAATGTGAATCGTTTCTTGCCAGGACGCAGTTCATCGCCAGGGGGACCAGATTTTGTGAATCGGCCGGCTGAACGGACTGCCAGATCGACTTGGGAACGATGCCAAAAAGCACGCCGCCGTCGTGCATGAATCGTCCGCCAGAGACGATATCGATTTGCCAATTTCCGACTTGTATCATGTACCGTTCCCGAAATATGTAGAGGTGGCCGAGCTTGCCGTTTCTATATCATCCTATTTCAAGCACGACGCTTGTGTTATTCTCAATCGGCAAAATCCGCAGTTTGTCGACGCCCATTGAATCGCAACTTGGTTGTTTTACATGTCCCAGTCTTCGTGGCACGACCGTTTCGGTTGGTTCATCCTCATATTCTTTTTGGCCGTTACTCCCATCGTCATGATTGGGACTAAGGGCGCGTGGGATGGCATTAAAAATCGGGTCGAAGACTGGTTGCCTGAATCGTTTGAAGAAACACAACGGCTGATTTGGTTTTACGATCGATTCGGTACCGACGAATTGCTGATGGTGAGTTGGAAAGGATGCACACTCGAGGATCCTAGGGTTGCTCAATATGCCCAGGCAATCAGCAAATCGGATGAAGTCGATGGCAAGGAGGTTGTCTGGTTCGGCGACGTCGTAACTGGACCGGAAGCATTGCAGTCTTTAACTTCCGAGCCTCTAGAATTGCCGGAAAGCCTTGCTGTTGATCGACTCAAACATTGGTTGATCGGTGAAAATGGCGACCAAACCTGTGTTGTCGCCGTCGTTTCTCCCGAAGGGGAGGAAAACCGGGCCGCGGCTATCGAATATGCTTATGAAGTAGCCAATCAGGTCGATGGACTCACTCGCGAGGATCTCATTGTTGCTGGTACGACGCTCGACGGTGTGGCCATTGATAAGGCGAGCAAAGGCTCGTTGGCCGCATTGAATCTTGGTTCCTTCGCCGTATGTATCCTCATCATGGCGATTAGTTTTCGCAGTGCCAGAGCAACGATCATCGTTTTTGTGCTGGCAATTTTCTGCGAGCAACTCAGCATGGCCATTATGTATTTCAGCGGCCAGCAGATGGACTCAGTCCTCACGCTCGCATCTAACTTAACATACGTTCTGAGCATTTCCTCGGGCGTTCATCTGATGAACTACTACCGAGAGTCGCTTGCCCATCGCTCGGCGAAAGAGTCAGTCGGATGGGCATTGCGATCTGCGTTGGTTCCTTGCCTGCTTTCGGCGGGAACCACAGCCGTGGGAATGTTGTCCTTGACGGTCAGTCAAATTCGCCCAGTATCAAATTTTGGCGCTTATGCGGCTGCGTCCATTCTGGCAGCGGCCGTAGTTTTACTGATTTGGGTCCCTGCTGCGATGTACAAGTTTCCTGTCGATCCAGCGACTTGGCAGCGTAAAAATGATTCGGCTTCCCGGCTTCAACCGATCTGGGAAATGCTCTCGCGACATATGGGGTCAGCCAAGTGGCCGATTTTTGGGGGCTCGCTTGTTGCACTCGTTGTATCTGTGGTAGGTGTGCAGAAGATCTCGACCTCAGCCCAACTTCATGATTTGTTTTGGTCGGATGCTCCCATTCTGCGAGACTACGACTGGTTAGAAGAAAACGTAGGGCCACTCATTCCGATTGAAGTCGTCCTGAGAGTCGACCAGCCTGAAGAGGTTCAAACGGACGAGCGGTTCCGAATGATCGATCACGTGCAGCAAAGCATTCAAAGTGTGGAAGGGGTCTCTGCAACGATGTCCGCCGTCACGTTTGCTCCGGTCATTCCACCAAAAGATGAGAAAGGATTCCGCGCCGTGATGCGCCGCGCATCCATTCGAAAGATTTTGGAGGGACGGCTTCCGCGGTTCGTTGAGATGAATTATTTGAGGCTTGAGGATGGGGATGAGTTATGGCGAATCAGTGCTCGCGTACGCGCAAGCGATCGCCTGAATTACGGTGCGTTTATGCAGCGTCTGCGTGCTACCGTCGATAATTCTTTGCAGGACTATCCGAGTGTCGAACCCATCTACTCCGGTTCCGTGCCGCTCATATTCAAAGCCCAGAGCGAGATGCTCAGTGATCTGATCAAGAGTTTTGGTCTGGCGTTTGTAATGATCGCCATCATCATGATGATTTTGCTCCGGAATGTTGTCACTGGGCTTTTCAGCATGATTCCCAACGTGCTGCCAACACTCTTGGCATTTGGCACGATGGGCTACCTTGGAGTTCAGGTCGAAATTGGTTCTCTGTTGACAGCGAGTGCCGCTCTGGGAATCGCAGTAGATGACTCGCTGCACTTCATTAGTTGGTTTAACAAAGGACTCAAAGCTGGGAAAACTAAGGCCGCAGCTACTCTGCTCGCCTACGAGCACTGCGGACTAGCGATGATTCAGACCTCGTTGATTTGCTCGCTTGGTCTGTTGGTATTCTCCCTGAGTCCCTTCACGCCGGTTTCGCGTTTTGCGTGGCTGATGTGCGGACTGCTACTGACGGCTTTGCTTTGCGATCTGTTGATTTTGCCGGCAATCCTGCTTTGCTTCACAAAAAAGCCCAAGCCGACCCCTGAATCATCGGAAGCCGGCTTGGGAGACGTACGCGTAGAAGATTAATGCACTAAGAGATTAAGGATTTGGGTCGGCCGCTGACGTTGCAACGTATAGGCTCTTTGCCATCTCAAATAGCTTTTGGTAAGTATTCTCGTTGCCGGGTTCTGGCGGAGCGAACTCAACCCCGTTGCGAACCATGTACGAGAGGAGCGAGGTCAAGTTTTTGCCATCAACCGTTGGGTTGTAGCCATTGATGACCAATGCCCCATCGGCCTTGCCAACTCGCTTTAAGCGGCGTACTGCATGCGAAAGACTTTGCAGATGCTGCTCTGACTCGCGGTAGAGATAGTACTCGCCTACCCCTTGGCGGGCCATGGACTGACCATCGACTTCCTGAAGGAAATTGTTGGCCAATTGCAGGATCGAGTTCTCTAGTTTTTCAATTAGGATCGGATCGATTTCGGTCTGCTGAGAAGATGCTTGACGTACTTCCTCGAGGTTGTTTTCGATCTTTTCTCGGTCTTCTTTGAACTTCTCATTTTGTAGCAGGTGAGGCCACCACTGGAAGTTGCCTAGTTTACCGGTGTCGGCCTGGAAGAAACCCGTTTCCCCACGGACGTTGGTTAGCTTTAGGTTGATATTGGAAAGATCGTCTGGCGTCAATTGAAAGCGAGCCATGAGTTCAGCCACTTCAATGTCATCGTTCAGATAGTCGAACGAGAGAACACTCGATCGGAGTGCTTCCTTCATCGTATTCAAGGCTGCTCCATTGGTAAGTCCTTCTCCGGTTAGATCCGGATGATCTACCAACCGACGCAGGGCTTTGTCTTTGCGAGTATCGGCCTCGTCTAAATGGTTCTTCAGTACTTTGGCATCTCGCACAGCGCGGCGTTCGAAATAGATTTCGACGGCTTTCAAAGCATTGTCCAATTCCTTGTCGTAAGCATCGGCAGCAATCGCCCGAGCAGCCTGATAGTCGATCGCAGCTTCGCCCTGGGCTCGTATCAGTTCGGCCTGACCAAAAATAAGGCCAACTTCCATGTGCGGCGAACGCGAGTAGTAATAGGGACGCCTGTCATCTTCGACAACAACTTGTGCCTGCCCGGCAACTACCGGAGCAAGCATAAGCCCCAAAGTCAAGCAAATGAGAGTGTTACGTTGGGACATCGATCTATTTCCTCTGCGCTAAACAAGATTAGTTTTTCGAGAATCGACGGATAAACGGCATCACGTCAGCTATCACGGTCGCGTCGAACGTCTGTCCAGAGGGGGGCGACCCCAATGTCATCTCAGGCGAGAGACGCGAATAGATGGCAACGAGTTCTCCTTGCGAATTCAGCAGAGCGGATCCATTCCAGTTCGTTTCGCGATGAGCTTCTGGGGTGAGCGAATCAAATTTGGCAATCAACATGCGAGCGTTGTCTTCCGCCCCAGCTTCGCCCACCGAACTTTGAATGCGTGTTGTCTTCTGGTCGAGAGGAATTTCGCTATTGGGTGGGATATACGGCGCGACACGATCGAAACCATGCCCCACCAATGTCAGCTTGGAAAGTGGTGGCAGCGTTGCGGTCTTGGCCAAAGGAAGCCAGTAAGGCAACTCTTCTTGAACGTGAATGATGGCCACGTCATAGTGGTGCGGCTTTTCAGCAATCACCATGAAGTGACGATAGGCTTCTTCAAGTGTTTTCTTCAGGTCGGAACTGATGTCGTTCATGTCGACCTGTGAGAAAATGTTATGAAACTTGGCCTCCGCTACATCCCCTTTTTCCATAGCCAAGACATAGGTGGGATGAGGGACAAACTGCGTGACCGTAAATTTCTTCGGACCCAGCAATAATAGTTCAGGCAACTTTTGCTTGGCCAGTTCGGATATCGTTTTGGCTGTCCCTGTCGTGAGAATCGTATTAGGACCAATCGCCAGGGCGGTTCCGATACGATACTGTTGCTCCAAGTTCGGATCCGCGACCGCCAGCACATAAACGGCGTCTTCCGGTGAATGCTGCGGAGCGGTTGCTTGAGACGCAGGCTCAGGTGTTGGTTTGGAGGGGATTGTTTTCGGAGGCTCAGGAGTGGGATCGTTGCTGGTGGGATCGCTCTCGCCAGGGCTTGGGTCGACCAGACCGACTTCATCTGGATTGTTCGCGACCGCTTGGCTTCCGTTAGAACTACCACTCCAGGCCATGATGGCAAAAAGAATAATTAACAGAAGTACGGTGGCACCCACCCCACCGGCAATCATCAAATGGGCAGGGAACGCTTCCTCGCCATCGGTTGCCGAAGCACTCTTCTTGGGTGGTTCTGGTGGCGGCTTCGGACCGGAAAGTTGTGACGGCATAGGCATCGTCACGTTGCGCCCTAGCGTCACCAGCGAGTCAGGATGGATTTGCTTTTTCTTGTAGATCCGTTCCCCGTTGATAAATGTGCCGTTGGTGGACTTAAGGTCCTCGATAAATACCCGACCGTCCTCGAATTCAAGGCGGCAATGTTCGCCTGACACCGTCGCCTCATCGATGACAATATCGCATGTATCACGAGCACCAACAATCCAGACCTTCTTCGATCCCATCCGCTCTACAACCATCCTTCCTTCTTCATAATCACTCGAAGCGCATTTTGCATTTCACGAGCATTGGGGAAACGTTCACAGCATTCCGTCTGCAGCGATGTATCAAGTACATCGGCCAGACCATGATGGAAACTGGGGTAGCGTTTTCGCAGTGGTTGAACCTCGCCACTGAGGATCAAAGCCAACGGGTCGCTGCCTTTTTCATCGCCTCGTGGATATCGTCCCGTGATGATGCGATAAAAACTAGCGCCCATGCTAAAGACGTCACTCGCAGGGTTCACGTACTTGTAGTCGGTTAACTGCTCGCGCGGCATGTAAGGGAAACTACCGGTGTAAGTGCCGGTCGCAGTCATGCCTGAAAAGCCTGCCTTTTCAAAGTCCTTGGTCAGACTGAAATCGGAAATCTTGGGAATCCAACGTTTGTTACGTTTGGCAGCCAGCAAATTGGACGGCTTCAAGTCGCGATGCACGAGCCCTTTTTCATGAGCGAAAGCCAAACCGTCTAGCAGCAGATAGAGCGACACAGCTACGTGCTTCGGTTGCACGTTAGACTTCTTCTGGCGAAACAGCTTGGCGAGTGGACCACCGTCACAATGCTCGTTGACAACGTAGAACTCGTTGCCGATGCTACCAGCCCCGAAGGATTGGACGATATTGCGATGCCGCAGTCGACCGCTGACTTGCATTCCTTTGATGAACGAATCTCGAGCGTCATGGTTCACGTTGATGCGAGACCGCAAAAACTTGATGGTCACGAGGCTCTCGTCGATCGTACGCTCGGCTAGATAGACCTCACCTAAGCCACCGGCTCCTAAGAACTCTTTGAACTCGAATCCGTCCAGCACGGGAAATTCGCCAGGCTGCCGCTCGGGCGGCTCGTAGGCGTTTTCGCTGTGACCGATCCGACTACCAAACGCTCCATTAGGGGCATTCGCACCTTCGACCATCGTCGCTCGTCCTGCGATTTGCGAGATGTCGACTGGGGGCGGCATTTCGTTGATGGTCTGTCGACCAACGTTTGAGTCTCGTGCCGGTTGGGGCAATTCATTGATTGTCTGTCGGCCAGCGTTGCCCGGCATTGCCGGCGGCAGTTCATTCATCGTTTGCCGTCCCACAGCTGATGGAGAACTGGGAGGAGGCAATTCTGTGATGGTGCGACGAATGTCACCACCGCCGGATGAGGACTGCTGCGCGTCTTCGTCCATAAATTTGTCGAAAACACAAGTTGCCGTGATGGCTTTCTTTTCTTCTACGAAGACTTGGAAGACGGTCTTGCCTGCTGTGATTACGTCGCCGTTGGTCAAGTCAACGGATGCCCTTCCGACTTTGCCTTCGTTTTCGAGGCTGGCAAACGATACGCGACCGCCGTGCTTCTTGCCATTAACAAAGGTTCCGTTGCGGCTACCTAAATCGCGAAGGCGAGAGAGTGGCGGATTGACCTCTAACAAGAAATGATGACGCGAGACGAACGGATCTTCCTGGATCGAAGCGTGGCAGTGCTGTTCGTCACGCCCAAAAAGGAAAATATCGTGCCCTTCAAACTCGTAGACCCGACCTTGCATCGGGCCCTTCTTAACTTCAATCCGAATCAAATCATCGCCTCCGCTGGGAAGTTCACGGCTGGTGGCTCCGAACCCAATCAGGCCCAGGCAGCGGCTCATTGGAATGGGACGCGGCGGAATGGCTTAAGTTAGTTACATCCCTGAACCGCTGAAATCAGCATCCGGCGCTTTCGATAACCTGTCGAGGTTATCGAAATGTTTACATTGCCGTTGCCAAAAATCCCCCAATAAGGTGTCAATAAAATACCACAGATGGTTTCGCAAAAATCGATTCAACCGCTTTGCCGTATAAGGGACTTGCTTAAGCGATTTGCGAAACCTCCGCTATAGTAAGACCTTAACGAATCAGTTTACTCTGATTTTACGGTGCATCAATCAATCGATGCAAACCATTTTCGCGGTGAAATTCGTGGGCAAGAAACAATCCCCAAAACGTCCTTAAGAGGGCCACGATCGGCTATTTCGCGATTTTCACTTGGATTTCGCGTGCTCGAACTACGGCACCCAGAGCATCCAGGCAACGATTAGGAGGATGGTGCCTACTAGCGTGACGACTAAGCCAGCACCCCGCTGGCGTTTCAAAAATAACAGCAGGATGAGACCTGTTACGGAAACCAGCACCATGAGGACTGCGGAAATATCGATTACCCACGACCATTCCGCGCCCGAGTCGCGTCCTTTATGAAGGTCGTTCATGATCGCGATCATACCGCTGGATGTCTCGCTGACGGTATATTTCCCCGTCTCCCGGTTGATAAATACGTCTGCTACGTAGCCAGCGCTCTTAAAGGTTACCATGCAATCGAAGTCCGAAACCTCGAACTCCGCGACTTTGCCTTTCAAGTGGTGAGCTGCGCGAAGTTCTTCTGCAATCGAAAGCTTGTCGACATCGCCGGCTAACTTCGAGGTTGGGAAAGTGCCGTCCTCATCGCGGATAACGACCTCGTCTGCTCCAAACCAGGTCGGATGATTCAGGGTAAGTCCCGTCGCGGCAAAAAAGAGCAGCGTGGCGAAGCTGATCATGGACAAATAAGTATGCAGCCAACGCGTTAGTTTCGCGCTGGCGGCATACCATCGCCTACGACGGCGAGGCATCTGTTCGTCCGACCTCATAAGGCCTCTTTATTCGCATCGGTCTGAGGAACGAATCGATACGACATGGCTCCGACTTCCACGTTCCCTTTTACCTTCTTCTCAGCGATCGGTTGGTCACTCCAGTTCAACGTCTCACGAATGATCTGGTAAGTGCCATGTTCGCGAGCTACTTCCAGGCACAAGGTATATTGGCCGACCGGCAGTGGTTTGCCAAGGTTGTCGGTACCATCGAAATGGGCCTTGTAATTACCTGGCCCGCGTGTTGCCCCTGAAATGGTTTCGATCAGGTCCGAATTCTCGAGGGTCTTACGGAGTCGATCATTTCGATACCATCGCGTTAAATCACGATGCCACCTGGGCCCAGGCTGTTCTGTCTGCAGCCACAAGACTTCTGTTTTGACGGGAAAGCCATCAGCGTCTTCCAGCCACATTGCGACATAGGGGCGTCGATAACGTCCGCCTTGGGGGCGTTGTATCGTGAAATCGACGAACAATCCCTGCTCTGCTTTCGGCGAGTCCTCTTTCACGACAAGCTGCCGCGTGTTGGCTGCCAACGTGCGAAGCGGCCATCCATTAGAGGTTACCACTTCGCCGGTGGCAGTGACAACGCAGCACTCAGTGTTTTCCAGGGTCTCGATTAAAGCGATCCCTTCCACCGGACCGAGAACACTGACCGAGGTAGCCAAGGCGTCGGCATCGATCGCCTCGGTACTGACGACGGTAGCCGAACGCGTCAGTGCGGCGGGCAAACAAGTCCGCGGATCTAGGATATGAGAAACGCGACGTTCACCGATGGTCAGGTATCGGCGATAATTACCACTGGTAGCCATTGCAATCGGCTGTGCGATAACAAACATTTGCAGTGGCTCGGCACCTTCCGAGGCATGGCTAGGATTCTCGATGGAAATCTCCAGCGGCTGGTCGCCCAGTTTTCGCAGATCACCACCGATATTAATGAGGAAATCGTTTGTGTTTGGATAGTTTCGTTGAATGAAATCGCATACACGATCCAATATGTAGCCCTTAGCGAGGCCGTCCAGGCTGATGACCAGATTGTCGCTACGTTGAATCGTTGAGTCGTATTTGAACACATAGGGAGGAGTTTTCAGCTGCGCGACAAGTTCTTGTCGCTGGGCATCGCTAGGAACGGTGCCTTTTTGAGCAGCATCCTCCCATAGTCTCCTCGTAGCTTCCGCGCGAACATCGAACGCGTGGAATGTTGCATTTCGCCAATGATCGGCGCGGCGGAGGACGGTCGCAAGTTCCTTGGAGATGGAAGACGTTCGTCCTGCTTGCCATGCCATGAGTTCGCTGCGATTATCCCAGCGACTAAGCACCGCACTAAGCCGATCGATTTCCTGAAGAACGTCTTGCTCGATGGCCGCGGCCTTCGCTTGACCCTCACACGAAATGGCTAGATGCAATGATGTGCCGAGCACGTGTTCGTGGTGAAAGTGAAAGTCCTCTGCCAGGACTGGCGCTGTGATCGCGGCCATCAGCGACAGGACGACAAGATTTCCTATTCGAATTGTCATGAGCTTATTGCTAAAAAGGTTCCGGAAAACCGCGTGTAGTGATTGATTAGGAGTAGCGGTAGCAAAAACTACGCTTCGTCCTCATCCTGCTCAGGCGTAGCTTCCTTTTCTGCTTTCTCTTCTTGTTTCTTGAGGGCCTCGATCAGTTCAGCCCTCGTCAATAATCCGTCCTTGTTTTCATCGCCTGACTCGACCAGTGAACCCAGACGTTCTCCGAGTTCTTCGGGAGAAAGCTTGCCATCCTTGTTCGTGTCTTTCCGCATCATCGTTTTGGCATTGGCCTCGGCTTCGCTTCCTCGACGACGGCCTGAGAAGTTCATTCCAGCCGTTTCGGCAGGCGCTTCTCGTGGGTTGGGATCCAGCAGGACGAAGTTGGCCTGGCCATCCACTTTCCGATCGATGCCGTAAAACAACAGACGGCCACCGAAATTGAACATCGCCATCGAGGAATCAACTTCTGGCAGTTCTTCTGCTAATACCGTCCAGCGATCCGCTGCAGGATCGTAAACTTCCAGCGAGGTTTCCGGAGAGAAATGTCCTGTGGAATTCGAGAATCCACCATACAAGTACAGGCGTTTACCATCGCTGACCAGGCTGGGGAAGACGCGATGCTTGTGCGGCGCGGCAATCGTTCGCCACGTGCGATCCGTCAAATCGAAGACGTCTACCGTCTCGACAATGTCGCCTTGCCCTAAGCCGCCAACCAGGAAGTATTCGTCCCCGATCTGCGCGCCACCGAACGATCGACGTGGATGGGGCAGGGCAACTTCTGGAAGGGGAGCGATCGAGGTTTCGTCACCCCACCAATGCAGTACGTTCGCGTTCAGACCGCTTCCTTTGCCAGCTGCACTTCCGCCAAAGCACCAGACCGCGTCGTCATGGCTTATGGCATTGAACATGCTGCGCGGCGTTGGCAGAGACGAGTTAACCGTCGTCCAGGCTTTACTTTCAGGATTGAAGGATAGCACCTTGGAGAGCGAGCCAAATGCCTGGTCTGGCATGCCTAGGCCACCCATAACAAGCAGGTGTTTGTGTTCGCTCGTTTGGGCATGGCGAACCGCAGAACCACTTTGCAGGGCATGCGGCATATCGGGTAAACGCTCGCCGGTTTGATTCGCGATATCGTAAACGAATGCTTCATTCAAGATTGTTTCCTTGGTGAAGTCATGCGGATTTCGACTGGCATTGCCGCCTAATGCGTACAGATTTGTGCCGTCGAGCACTAAGGTTTGGCTTTGTTTAGCCTGGCCGTCAAACGGCACGGACCAGCGGACGACGTTAGGCCCTGACGAGTTCTCTTGAACCGGAACCGATTCGACCACGGCCAAGCGACCTCCCAGCATTGAAGATCCCGCTACGGCTAGAAGGCGATTGTCCGCAACCGGCAGAAGTCGCAAAAACATGCGAGGATACATCAGTCGCGTTTCAACTTCCCAGTCGGTACTGTTATCGCTTAGTCGGTAGAGGATGCCAGAACTACCGGTGACGTACAGGTGATCGCCGGTCGCAAACGAACTGGTCGCGAAGCCAGCTGCACCGCTGTCGGCCTTTAACTCAGGCCCTGCCGACCAGCTTTCTGATTGAGGATCGAAGGCCGAGACCTTACG
Organism: Bremerella alba; assembly: GCF_013618625.1. Lineage (NCBI taxonomy): Bacteria > Pseudomonadati > Planctomycetota > Planctomycetia > Pirellulales > Pirellulaceae > Bremerella > Bremerella alba. The sequence goes on from NZ_JABRWO010000014.1 coordinate 176,404, forward strand.
CGTTATCCCACGCTGTTGAATGCCGCCGAATAGGTACAGCTTGCCGTCATGGGCGGCAACCGAGACGGCACGGGTCAGATAGCCAGGTCCAGGAAGCGACTCCCACCCATTCTCTGGATGATCGAGATCAAACCGAAGAATGTCATCGTGCCAGGGAGCGTCGCTGGAGGAATCCCCTTGCAGATCCCATCCGCCGGCAACATAGATGTGACGGCCCAGCACGGCCGCGTCCAGCGACGAACGGGGTTCTGGCAGCGGAGCCAGATCGGTCCATTCATCCTTCTCGGTATCGTAGCGTGTGAAGTGCGTTGTTGACTTGAAGTTAGTCTCTTCTTCCCCCTGATTCAGGAAGGTGAGACCACCGATCCGGTAGATGTACTTGCCATCGGTTACCAGGGCTGTGCTTTGTGCGGGTTCCTGCTTGGCTAGTTCTTCCCACTGAGCTTTAGGGTCGTCGAACTTGATACGACGGAAATGATCGGCCAAGACATCTTTGCCGAAGCCATGGGCATCACCATCGTGTCCACTAAATACATAGAGATAGTCGCCCAACACGGCTGCACCGAAGCTAGTCAGCGATTCTGGTAGTGGCCTGTGTAGCTTAACCACACTAGGCTCGCCGAGATGCAACTGGTGTCCGGTGAATTCCAACTTACGGATAGATCGTTCTCCCTTTTCACCAGTCTTTACGGTATAGCAATGATCGGGCAGGTAGAAATCGCCGACCTGCTTCCATGCAAAATAGTTGCTCAGATTCGACTCGATGTTACCGGTGTCGGGATCGCGAAAGGTGACCGATGTGGTTTGCGGCAGTATTTTGCCGGACGGAGTCGTGAAATTTTCGAGCGTAGTGATCTCAAACCAAGATGACTCGTTGCGACGGATGATTTCCCTGATGAGACCATCCTGAATGCGGAAGATACCGGAACCGTCGTTTTCGGCAATCAAGCGACCACCAGCATGCTCCGCTTTATCATCTTGAAATGAAACGTCGTACTGCTCCGGAGATGCATGAGGTTCACGATGAGAGATGACTGAACGAAGCTTCGACTTTAGCCAGGGCTTCTTTCCCTCCTCAGCAATGTCGAGAACATATTCGAAGTCTTTCCCTACCCGAATCGTCCCCTCGTACCGCTGCGAATCTTCCGAAACCACAATGTTAGCCGAAAAGCCAGGGAAATCTTGCCAGACTTCGCGAGCATCGTGAGCGGCCTGGCGAAGGCTGGCCGCCGTCGGCTCTGATGTCTTGCTGGTGGTCTGCGTATCGGCTTCGACCGCGTAGCTCGGAATCGCGATGGACACAGCCAAAGCGACGAACAAATAGGTAAGTTTGGTTCGCATGGGTTGAGTTTTCATGGGGAAGGGAGGGAGTTGATTTCTACCGAGCCGCAAGCAAAGGGGGGAAGCTATTGCTTCGCGAAGTCTTGCGGATCCTTGAACGTCACGGTCAAGTAATGAGACGCCGATTCGTATTTCTTGTCATTCAGTGAACCGCTTTCGTCTTGGACGGTGTGACCAACCATGATGCCGTTGAGGCCATCTTCCACTTCCTTATCCGTGAACGAAACTTTGCCGTCGCTATCGGTCTTCTTCGAGGCTTCTTCATGCCCTTCTTCGCAGTAAAGTAAAATGTCGGCGTCGGCGAGCGGCTTGCCTTGCCAGGTAATGTAGGCGTCGACGCCTTGTTCGGTATCAACGAGATCTGCTTTCAGGTCGAGGTCGGCGGAATGCTTCTTGGCGTCCTCACGTGAGGCGGGCAACTTGCCGCCGTAGTGAACCGTGTAGTAATCGAGCCGCGAACCGTGATAGATGCCAAAGGTCACCTTCGATTGTAGCAGTGCATTCTTGTCGATTGCCTTGCTGGTGGTTCGCCCCACAAAGTCATCCGTTTCGACGGCGTTTAACTCCAGCTTTTCTTTTGTACCTTTAGCGGTTACCAGTTCAATTTCCGATTTAGCAATTGAGCCTGGCAGCTTGTAGGTGCAGTCGGCAGGGTTCTCGCCGAAAAAGTATTGCACGTTACCTTCTTCGTTGATGGTTATCCAGGGAAAGTGAGCGTAGGCCGGAGTCGCAGCGGCGATGAGGCATAGAGTAGCGAGCGCGATCTTCATTGTCTTCATGGAACTACCTTGGGAAAAAGTAAATTCGTTTGTAGGTGCTATGTATCTAGTTGGACGTTTGTTCTTGGACGGCGTACAAAGTGTCGCCTGTGCGAAAGATCAGATAAGGGGGGACGGCGACAACGGAGTAAATGATCTCGGTTGACGAGCCTTCACCCTCTTTATCTTCCTGGGTGGCCCATAGCGAGTTTTCTGCGATCGCCTTGCCGGAGGTCATGTCAATGATCGATGTCGTCCCTTTCGAGCCGAAGATGTACAGCAGCTTTCCTTGCTGCAGAGGTGTTGCCCACACACCGCCAGCGGCTAGACGGGCCGTGGTAGTTTGCTCGCCGTTTTCCAGGTTGACGCCAAACAGAACTCCGCTTCGGTTAACAAACCAAGCGGTGCCATCGGCGACTACAGGGCTGCCAAAGCTGGACTTCGCTTTTTCGGCTTGCCATACAAAATCGGCCGAGTAGGTTCCGTCGTCCTGTTTGGTAATCTGGATCACGCCGTTGGACGTGCCGTCGGTTTGGACGGCCGCTTCGCCGCGCCCTTCCGAGGCACCGATCAGGAATCGGCCCTCACCTAGGGGGGTCGGCGTGCAAGTTGTGTTGTTGGCGATCTGATCGAATTGCCACAGTCGATCACCGGTCTCGGGATCGAATCCGGCGATCTTGCCGCTCGCACTGCACACCAATTGCATGGTATCGTCCACAGGGATTAAGCGTGGCGTACTCCAAGAGGTTTTGCCTAAGCCGGCTACTTTCCAGATGGTTTCTCCGGTCGACTTATTAAGTGCCGCTAGATAAGGCTCTTCCGAGCGTTCGACCCACACGAACACGAGCGACTCATTTTGTTCGAGTGAGGAAGCAAGTCCGTGCCGCGAGGAAATCGGACCGTATGCGTCGACTAGATCTCTTTTCCAGCGAATTTCCCCTTCTTTGGTAACGGCAACGACCAGTCCACCTTCGTAGTAGGCGATGTAACCGGACTCATCCGCGATGGGGGTCGGTGCGGCGCGGCTGACGTACGAGGTGTTTTCGATGGGGCTGGGATTGGTGAACTCTTTTTGCCAGAGCTTTTCCCCTTTTTCCAGCGAATACGCGATCAGGTGATAGTTTTCTTTATTCGGACCGCTGGTCGACGTCGCGATGATCTGACCATCGGTCACAATCGGAGTCGATTGTCCATAGCCCGAAATGTCTGCTTTCCATGCAATATTATCCTCAGCGGACCAACTTCTGGGTATCCAATCGCCGGCGACTGACATTTGTCCGCCATTTTGAAAGGAAGGCCAAGCGGTTGCTCGAAATTCCTCGCCAACAGACTTGCTGGTGAGAAATAGAGCAAACGAAGTTACCAGAACGAAGGAGGTTAAATGATGGACCAACTCGGACTTCATGAAGGATACCTGGCGCATGTTGGTTAGTGATGATCTCTCAACCGCGACTTCGCAGTCTCCGGGATATTCACGCAGTCTTAAGGCGTGACCAGTGATCAAGAGATAGAAGGAAATACAGCATCCTCAAGAAACTACAATTCCCGCAGAAGGTCTACGCGATTGTGTGGTGAGTGTGCCTGGACGCTGGCAAAAGAAGCTGGCGGCAACCTGTTGTTGATATTGAATCTCAGTACGGATATAGGATATCAGCCCTGGCGCCGCTTGCAAGAGCCTTTATTGGAAAAACGAGTAATGCAGACTGAGATTCTAAGTCCTATCTCACAAGGGCTTAAGCAACGAAGTCGTGCCCAGGTCTCTCATATTCTCGCAGGCCGATCAAGCAAATAGTAATCGGCCTGTCTGTTTGCTAGACGATCAATTACGTCTTGGATGCGTCGTAAATGCTCTGGATCGATTGATCCAACATGGTGTCGAATTGGTCGTCCGATTGTTGGGCAGTCATGCCTTCGCTAAGTGCTCGAGAAAAGCTCGCGACGACGCCGTGGTTACGGCTTAGTCGCTCATTGGCCTCATCGCGAGAGTAACCGCCGGACAAGGCGACGACTTTCAAAACCTGAGGGTGCTCGACGAATGCCCGATAGAAGTTGTCTTCTTCAGGCAGCGTAAGCTTCAGCATTACGAATTTGTCAGCAGGAAGCTCACCCAGATGTCTGGCAATATTCTCCTTTAAGAGTGCTTCCGCTTTGGCTTTCTCAGGGCTGTGAATATTGATCTCCGGCTCGACAATTGGCACCAAGCCTGCCGCGATGATGGTCTGGGCGACTTCAAATTGCTGATCGACGACTTCTTTGATGCCAATCGGATCGGCTAGTTTGATGACCGATCGCATTTTGGTTCCGAAGATGTTTTTTGCCTTGGCCCGGGCCAGAAGCTCATCCAGTTGCGGCATCGGCTTCATCATCTGGACGCCTTTGTCCTCGGCGGCAAGCCCTTTGTCGATCTTTAAAAGCGGTACAACCTTTTTCACATTCCAGAGGTAATCGGCCGTAGGCTGGTCTTCGATCTCGCGATCCATCGTGTTCTCAAACAAGATCGCAGCCAATATTCGATTGCCATTAAAGCTAGGGCTTTCGATGATGCGCGAACGCATTTGATGTACCAGGCCGAACATTTCTTCATCGTTGGTCCAGGCGTCCTCTTCGATGCCATAAGCATGCAATGCTTTGGGAGTGCTTCCACCGCTTTGATCGAGCGCGGCAATGAAGCCAGGGACGGTTTTGAATTTCTGGAACTGTTCGCTGGTGGTATCGATAACAGTCATCAGTTCTCCTTCGTGGCGCGATAACGGCGGATAAGGTTGTTGGTGGAACTATCATGCTGAAGATCTGGCGTCTCGCTGCTTTCCAGTTCAGGAATGATACGCTGGGCGAGTTGTTTACCAAGCTCGACACCCCATTGATCGAACGAGTTAATCTGCCAAATGCTTCCTTGGGTAAATACGCAGTGTTCATACAAGGCAACGAGTTGCCCTAAGACCGACGGGGAAAGCTCGTCGGCGAAGATCGTGTTGGATGGGCGATTGCCTTCAAAGACACGATGCGGGACCAGCCAGTCAGGCGTCCCTTCCTCTTTCACTTGATCGGCGGTCTTGCCAAACGCCAAGGCTTCCGACTGGGCTAGGACGTTGGCAATCAGCATGTCGTGGTGTCGCCCCAATGGGTTTAAGGACTTGCCAAACGCGATAAAGTCGCAGGGAATTAACTCGGTTCCTTGGTGGATCAGCTGATAAAACGAATGCTGGCCGTTGGTGCCAGGTTCTCCGAAGTAGATGGTACCGGTCGTGTAATTCACGCGGTTGCCGCTCAGCGTGATGTACTTTCCGTTGCTCTCCATGGTGAGTTGCTGGAGATAAGCCGGGAACCGCTTTAAATACTGTTCGTACGGGAGGACGGCGATCGATTCAGAGCCGAAAAAGTTGCTGTACCAAATCGACAGCAGGGCCATTAGTACAGGAATGTTTTTCTCGAAGGGAGCCGTACGGAAATGCTCGTCCATTTGGTGAAAACCATCGAGCATCGCCTTGAAATTGTCAGGCCCGACAGCAAGCATTGTGGAAAGCCCGATCGCGGAATCCATCGAGTAACGTCCGCCAACCCAGTCCCAGAAGCCAAACATATTGGCCGTGTCGATACCGAAGGCCGACACCTTATCGGCATTGGTCGAAACGGCGACAAAGTGTTTCGCGACTGCCGACGAGTCTCCACCTAACCCGGCCAACAACCAGTCGCGGGCCGAGTTGGCGTTGGTCATCGTTTCCAACGTGGTGAACGTCTTCGAGGCGACAATGAATAAAGTCTCGGCGGGGTCGAGATCGTGAACGGCTTCAGCGAAATCGGTTCCGTCGACATTGGAAACGAAGCGGAAGGTCATATCGCGTTGGCTAAAATGCTTCAGGGCTTCGTAAGCCATCACGGGACCAAGGTCGGACCCTCCGATTCCAATGTTAACTACATTGACGATACGCTTGCCGGAGTGGCCTTTCCAGTCGCCGCTGCGAACGCGGTCAGAGAAGGCCGACATGCGGTCAAGGACTTCGTGCACGTGGGGAACGACGTTTTCACCGTCGACGATGATTGTCGCGTCCTTCGGGGCGCGAAGCGCGGTATGCAGGACGGCTCGGTCCTCGGTGATGTTGATCTTCTCGCCGCCAAACATAGCGTCGATTCGCTCACGCAGGCCAGACTCTTCGGCGAGTTGGATCAGGAGTTTGAGTGTTTCGTCGGTGACTCGATTCTTGGAATAGTCGAAGAATAGGTCTCCACCTTCGGCCGTCAGTTTCTCCCCTCGCTGTGCATCTTCGGCGAAAAGAGTCCGGAGGTGCGTCGACTGAATTGTTTTGTGGTGTTCCGCCAGGCTCTTCCAGGCGCTAAGTTCCGTAAGGGGAGTCTTCGTCGATGCCATCATGAATTCCTTGTCGTTCAAGCCTGAGCGATAGCTGAATGCGATATCTTCGGGTGGAGAATATCTTTCGATCGTCCGTATTTCGTCGGAGAAGTCAAAGAAACGACTTTCCTATTGCTACCAAGATAACCTTTGTAAGATCGACTACCAGTGGAGCGATGATCTCCCTCGAAATTAGAATGTTTGACCATACCGTCACACATCTTGAATTACGAGAGATGAAGATTGGGTGATGTCAGATGGGAACACAGCTCAGAGGGAGTTGTCTGAGCTGAGCGTTCGCACCTCAAATGCATCGACTGAACTATGGTTGCTCGATGCGATCTGTTTGCTTCGTAATTTCCTTCAGTTGGACAAAGTAGTCGCTATCTAACAATTCGTTAGGGCATCGCCAGTTCCAATTGCCGTCGGCCTCGCCGGGGACGTTCATTCTGGCTTCACCGCCCAAATTGAGCACATCCTGAAGCGGAGCGATTGCCAAGGCCGCGTCTGAGGACCAAGCGGTGCGTATCAATTGCCAGGCCACTTTTTCCGAGGCAACTGGTTCCATGCCGAGCATGCGCCAGACGATCTCGCGGGCCGACTCGGTTAATTTTTCGTACCATTGGCGGGTTGTCGCGTTGTCGTGCGTGCCGGTGTAAACTGCGGCGTTGTGGGCGTAGTTCTCAGGCAAGTAGGTGTTGTTCGGATCCCCATCAAATGCGAACTGCAAGACAAGTGTCCCTGGCAGTTCAAATTGATCTCGCAGTTGGTAAACGTCTTTGGTGATCGTTCCCAAGTCCTCGACGATATACGGCAACGAGCCCAATTCAGCCTGGACCGCCTCGAACAGTTCGGCGCCTGGTCCAGGAACCCAGGCCCCATCGACGGCCGTGGTTGCCTCGGCGGGCACATTCCAGGCTGCGGCGAAGCCCCGGAAGTGATCGAGCCGGATCGCGTCGGTGTATTCGAGTAGCGATCGCAGTCGATCGATAAACCAGCGATAGCCGGTTCGCCGATGAGCCTCCCAGTTGTAAACCGGATTGCCCCAAAGCTGACCGAGGGCACTAAAGTAATCAGGCGGTACGCCAGCGACGAATTTCGGACGCTTCTCCTCATCGAGCATGAATAGATCGGGATTCGCCCATGCTTCGCTCGATTCTGCGGAAACGTAAATTGGAACGTCACCTACAATGCGGATATGGTTTGCCCGTGCATGATCTCGAACACGTCCGGCTTGCCCGGCCAGTAAATACTGGAAGAAGCGAAACTTGCGGACTAGGCTTTCGAGTTCTTGGTGGGCCAGTTGAATTGCGTCCGCTTGCCGGTTGACCAGTTCTTGAGGCCAGGTAAGGAAGTCGGCATCGTCGTACTTTACTTTCAACGCGCGAAAAAGGGCGTAGTCCTCCAGCCAATGATGGTGATGTTGGCAGAACTTCTGAAAGCTTGTTAGCTGTTCTGACGTTGGGGAGTCATTGAAACTTCCCCACGCCTTTTCAAGTAACGCGTACTTGAACGTCGTTACACTCTCGAAATCGACTTTGCCTTCCGGCATGCGTGTATCCGCGTCCGTTTCGGAGATCCAACCATCTTCGATCAGCCAGTCAGGACTTACAAGAATCTCGTTGATGGCAAACGAGGAGAGCGGCAAGTAGGGTGAACCGCCCCGGCCAGTGGGCCCGAGAGGTAGGACTTGCCACCACGATTGCCCATTCTCGCGCAGTAAGTCGAGCCAGCGGATGGCCTCCGGGCCGAAGTCACCTATCCCATAGGGGCCTGGCAAGGAGGTTACGTGGAGTAGGATTCCTGAACCGCGATATCCCTTGGGAAAGGGAGGGATATGACCCACCGAACCATCGTCTGACATTATTTCCGATTCCAAAAAGTGGCCAGCGTAAACGTAGGGTTGGGGTACGCCGTCCGTTTTTCTGTGTTAGCGAACTCGCAGATGCCTAGCAAAGGGGTGTCTCGTGCGTTTCTTAGTGATGATCATTGCAAGCAAACGTTATCATTTGAAGGCTTACAAAAAGAATTTGCCCAGGTTTTCCCGCAGGAATGTGAAAACAAGTTTGCACGCAATATCTTACGCCGTCTCTATTGTTAAAGAGCCTGCCGTTCAGGTGGTAACAATGGCTTGGAATGCGTCAAAGCAAGACTCTCAGGAATTGTGCATCACCTTTTCATCTGATACCTTCTGGCATCTACGGCAAGGCTTGCGAGCTTCTGAGTTTATTCCTGCAGAAGTCGTGCCGCCTATCCTTCCTTGAATACCTCGTCTCTCTCCGTCCCTTCATTTGACCAGGCACTCTAAGATATGCTCGCGATTGTTCTAGGGATGGTGATCGTCATCTGTGGCGTTCTCTTCTTACGCATGCATGCCTTTCTTGCGTTGTTTTTTGGGGCTTTAGCGGTAGCGGCGGCAACGAGCTCCCTGTCCGTTTCACAAAGTGTGCTGCATCGCTCGACGGCCGGCATAGCGGAGATTGATGGGGCTCAGATCGTTCTGGCCGATGTCGAGGAAGGTCTGGCGAAGGAGCCGGGGGCCTATTACATCGCGATCGATGCACCAGCCGTAAAAGCCCACCAAGAGCTAAGACTGGTATGGGTAGAGCGATTTGTCGAAGAGGACGGTATTACCAAAGCGAACGTCGCCCAAGAGCTTCCAGGCGAGATCAATGTCGCCAATGCCCGGTTTGTTTCCCAAGATACGTTTCGAGAAGCCCAGCAATTGGCAGGCAATAGCTCGATCAACCGAGTGGTAAATGCCTTGGGATCGACGTTCGGCAAAATCGGAATTCTGATCGCGATGGCGTCGATCATTGGTCAGTGTCTTTTAGCCAGTGGTGCTGCCGAACGGATTGTACACGGAATTCGCCATGCTTTGGGGGAACGCTGGACTGCGCTTGCTTTTGTGATAAGTAGCTTCGTTTTAGCGATCCCAGTCTTCTTTGACACCGTCTTTTTCTTGATGTTACCGCTAGCCCAGGCCATGGCGCAGCGCACTGGGCGTGACTATTTGAAATATGTCTTGGCGATTGTCGTAGGGGGCACGTTGGCACACTCCCTTGTACCGCCAACGCCTGGTCCTTTATTCGTTGCCACAGAACTCAACGTAAGTATTGGCGCGATGATTCTCGGTGGTATCGGCGTGGGGATTTGGGGGGTCGTCGCAGGCTATCTTTACATGCTATGGGCGAATCGTATGTGGCAGATACCATTAAGAATTGAAGCGAAAGAAGCGATCTCCGAAGAACCCTCCGCCGAACGAGATTTGCCAAGTTTTGGGTTTTCGGTTCTGCCAATTGTGATTCCCATTGTGCTGTTGGGGCTCAAGACGGTCAGCCAGACGGCCCTTCCGGCAACGACGAACGAAGTATGGAATTCGGCAATCACCTTTCTGGGAGACAAGAACATTGCCTTGTCGATTGGCGCTCTATTGGCGTTAGCGACCTTGTTCTGTAAGCCGGCTATGACCTGGGTCGGGCTGGGGAAGTCAGTTCAAAAGGCACTAAGCGAAGGGGGCGTGGTGGTCCTGATCACTTGTGCTGGGGGCGCGTTTGGCGAAATGATTCGTCAAACGAATATTGGGGCCGCGATCGCCGAGTCGCTTCCTAGTTCGGTCGGAGGGACAGGCCTCTTGATTACCGCGTTCATGATTACGGTGATCATTCGCGTGATTCAAGGTTCAGCAACGGTGGCCATGATTACTGCAATCGGAATTGTTGTACCAGTCGCCATGCAGATCGGATTACCATTTCACCCGGTTTATTTGGCCTTGGCGATTGGCTGTGGATCGAAGCCACTTCCTTGGATGAACGACAGTGGTTTTTGGGTTATTAGCCGTATGAGCGGGTTTACCGAGAAAGAAACCCTGAAAACATTTTCCGTTCTGTTGACCATCATGGGGTTGGTGTCGTTTCTGGCGACTCTCGTTTTTGCTATCCTCTTGCCAATGGCTTAATCCAAAGCAAGTACATAGTGCTTCGCGAAATCTCCCCAGAAGATTGATTGATCGATGGCATCGAACTCGTCAGACGAACCGGAACTTCGCAGTAGCCGCTGGTTTGATCCGGACTCCCTGCGTGGATTTGGGCATCGCTCGCGACTCAAAGGCATGGGGTACGACGACGAGGACTACCGTGGCAAGCCGGTTGTCGCCATTCTGAACACGTGGAGCGACCTCAACACGTGCCATTCGCATTTTCCCGAACGTGTGCAAGAGGTGAAACGCGGCATCTGGCAGATGGGCGGATTCCCGGTTGAAATTCCGGTGATGTCGCTGGGCGAGATGATGATGAAGCCCACGACGATGCTTTATCGAAATCTTCTGGCAATGGAAACCGAGGAGGTGCTTCGCTGCCATCCGATTGATGCGGCTGTTCTGATGGGGGGCTGTGATAAAACGGTGCCCGCGATGATCATGGGGGCCATTTCGGCTAATCTGCCGGCTATCTTCCTGCCGGCCGGACCGATGCTGAAAGCACGCTGGAAGGATCAAACGCTCGGCAGTGGAAGTGATGCCTGGAAATACTGGGACGAACGTCGTGCCGGCAATTTGTGTGACGAAGCATGGGGGGAGATCGAAAACTGTATCGCTCGATCCGCCGGCACGTGCATGACGATGGGAACCGCATCGACCATGGCGGCAATTGCCGAAGCGATGGGACTCACCCTGCCGGGGGCCTCTTCGGTGCCTGCGGTGATTTCGGAGCACTCTCGCTTGGCCGTTGCCACAGGCCGAAGGGCGGTTCAGTTAGCTCAAGAGAACCTCCGCCCGTCCGATTTGTTGACCCCTGAATCGTTTGACAATGCGATTGTCACAAGCATGGCTATCGGCGGTTCGACCAATGCGATCGTGCATATTATTGCGATGGCTCGCCGCGCCGGATTTGACTTGACGCTCGAGCGATTTGATGAGCTCTCACGCACGACACCAGTCTTGGCGAACGTTCGTCCGGCAGGAAAGTTCTTGATGGAGGACTTCTTTGATGCCGGCGGGCTGACGGCGCTCTTGAAGCAATTGGGCGAACATATACAAGGTAGCTGCGGGACTGTGAATGGTTTGACTCTCGCAGATAACATTGCCAACGGGGAAGTGATCGATCCCGACATCATTCGATCAACCGAAGATCCGATTTCTTTGACCGGCGGAACCTTTGTGCTTCGCGGGAACTTGGCCCCGTCGGGTTGTATCATCAAACCAACAGCCGCCTCACCGCGTTTGTTGGAGCACACTGGGCCAGCGGTTGTGTTCGATACGTACGCAGAGCTTAAAGCAAAACTGAATGATCCTGACACAGGTATCACTGCCGATTCGGTGCTCATCCTCAGAAATGCCGGTCCCCAGGGCGGTCCAGGTTTTCCGGAGTGGGGAATGCTGCCCATCCCAGATCATCTTCTGAAGCAGGGAATTCGTGACTTGGTGAGAATCTCGGACGCACGCATGAGTGGAACCAGCTACGGAACCTGCGTTCTGCACGTTGCTCCGGAGGCCGCCGTCGGTGGTCCATTGGCTCTGGTACGCAATGGAGATCTGATTCAGCTAAGTATCGATCAACGGCGGTTGGATCTTCTGGTTGACGACAAAGAATTAGCAGAACGTCGTCAGAAATGGTCGCATCCTAAGCCGAAATATGACCGTGGGTATGGTGCGATGTTCCTCAAGCACGTTACCCAAGCCGACGCCGGCTGCGACTTCGATTTCCTGCATTGCAGTGAAGAAACGCCCGACCCCGAAATTTACTAATAAGTCATTATCAGGAAAATAGCGATAGGCCATGGATACCCAACCACTGACAACCGATACGATTGCCCGCTCTGTGTGGGCGGTTCCTTCCCTTGCCCGAAGTGCGGACGGATCGCTGAATCGACAAGAGAATGAAAAGATCATCCGTCACATCGAACAGGGCGGAATCTCGACTTTGCTGTACGGTGGAAATGCGATTTTCTATCACTTGACGCTGCGAGAGTACCGGACGGCTCTCGAAATAATCAGCGAGGTAGCGGCTGAGCAGACGCTGGTTATTCCTGCCGTCGGACCTGCCTACGGCACGATGATGGATCAAGCGGATGTCCTTAAAGATTTTCAGTTCCCTACCGTAATGGTGTTGCCGCAGCGAGACGTGATTTCGTCATCTGGAATTGCGACCGGTGTTCGCAAACTATCGGAAAAGCTAGGGAAACCGATCGTTCTCTATCTGAAATTTGACGGCGTGATGTCCGCAGAAGACGCTGCCTCGCTGGTCAACGATGGCCTGATTTCCGCAATCAAATATGCCGTTGTTCGCGACGACTACACCAAAGACAGCTATCTTAGCGCGTTGACTAAAAAGATCGACACCAAGCTCATTCTTAGCGGTCTCGGGGACCAGCCTGCGATTGTGCATATGCAGGACTTTGGATTGAGCGGTTTCACCACCGGTTGCGGGTGCGTGTTCCCCAAGCTATCGATAGACCTGCTGCATGCAATTCAAGGCGGCGATTGGGATCAAGCCGAGACCTTGCGAGAAAAGTTTCTTCCGTTGGAAGAACTGCGTGATTCGCTCGGTCCAATTAGCATTCTGCACCGCGCCACCGAACTGGCTGGCATTGCACAAACCGGACCTATCACCCCACTGCTTTCGGAACCGGAGGGATCGATCCAAGAGCGAATTGCCGCGGCGATCAAGCAGATTCAAGCGTCGATTTGATTGTTATCGAGAGAGGGGGCCCCTCCGCAGGCAAGTCGGATTTCCGATTGTTCTGTATCACAAGAAAAGTTTGGGACCAACCCTGTTCGGAACCTCAGCAACTGTTTCCGAAAGCAATAATGGCCAGTGGCCGTCCGCGTCTAGTGCAGGACGGCAAGATGCTCATTCGCGTGTGTTCACAAACGGGAGGGCAGGGTGCCAACGATATTGGGATCGCTCGGCTAAAAAAGTAGCCGCACTTGTTTGGCACCGTCGTTTTAGCGATTGACCATTCACAGGGGGGGGCTGGTCAACCCTGTGATGCCGATTAAATCTCACGAATACCTGTCCTCGCATGGCTGGACAGCTAAGCCTGAGTTTGATGACTATGCATGGAAAGTGCTGCTTGCCTATTCAGGAGAGGCGAGCATCAATCATGGATTATGCAAACCTGTTCAGCAGCTCAGGCATTAACGCAAGTTTGTCGCTGCTCTCCCAGACTTTCTATCGACAAGCGAATCTCGTCTGAGGCTTTCAGGAATTTGGGTGGTTTCATGCCTAGGCCAACGCCTGGAGGTGTTCCCGTGGAAATCAGATCACCTGCTTCCAGGGTCATAAACTGCGACAGATAGTAGACAAGATAGTTAGGCTTGAAAACCATTGTTTTCGTGTTGCCAGTTTGCATTCGCTCGCCATTGACATCTAACTCCATCGCCAGATTATCGACATCGGCGATTTGGTCACACGTACTCAGAAACGGCCCGACAGGATTGAATGTATCGCAGCTCTTCCCTTTTACCCATTGGCCTCCGCGTTCCAATTGAAAATGCCGTTCCGACACATCGTGTGAGATGCAGTAGCCAGCGATAAACGAGGCGGCCTGAGATTCACTTTCGAGATAGCGTGCATCCTTACCAATCACAATGCCCAACTCGACTTCCCAGTCCGTCTTTTCACTCTTGCGTGGGATTTGGATTTCATCGTAGGGGCCGACAACGGTGTTCGAGCCCTTGAAGAAGATGATTGGCTCTTCGGGAACTGCCATGCCAGATTCAGCTGCATGGTCGGCGTAGTTTAAGCCAATGCAGATGACCTTCCCCGGACGCGCGATCGGTGCCCCCCAACGCACGTCTTCGGCGACAGTCGGTAGGGAGTCGAGCGAGTCCTTCAACTCTGTCAATTTCCCTAATCCGTCCTGTTGAAAGAACTCGCGGTCGTACTTGGCAAACTTTCCGCTGAGATCTTTGCGTACGCCGTCTTCTGTTAGCAGCCCCGGCTTTTCCTCGCCATACGGTCCGAATTGAATTAATTTCATTGGGTAGCTTCCTTCATCGAGGGTTCAATTGCAGGGATCACTCGGGCAAGTACGTTGTCGTCGTGCTGGGTTCCGACGTACCACCGGGCGTCCGGCAATAGCTGAACGCCACGTTGAAGCATGGCTTGGCGAAACTTTCCATGCAATGACATATCCGAGTTGAGCATTTCGCGGTAATTAAGTGGCGACTTTGCGACGCCGAGATGGACAGAGAAAATGCTGCCGACACCACTGATCGCCACGGGAACTTGGTACTTACTCGCCGCCGCAAGTATAGCATCGCCTACGGCTTGACCATGGGCCATCATTCGCTCGTAGGTACCAGGCTTTCGGAGTTCGCTAATGGTTTCAATCGCGGCCACGATGTTGAAGGTCGTGCCGTTGTAGGTTCCTGAATGAATGGTGCGGCCATCTCTGAGGACCTCAAACATTTTCGATGCTCCACCCACCGCCGACATCGTAAAGCCACCGGCCAAGGCTTTGCCGTAAATCGATAGATCTGGTTCGAGCCCCAACAGCTCGCGGGCGCCCCCCAAGGCAACTCGAAAGCCGGTAATGACTTCATCAAAGATCGAAACGATTTTGTATTCGCGACAAAGCTCGATCAGCTCCTCGAGATAGCCCGGCTTGGGCATACAACTTCCAGAGTTGGCCAAAATTGGTTCTGTCAGAACGCAAGCAATCTCGTGACCATGTTCGGCGAACAATTGCTTGACGGCTTCGATGTCGTTCCAAGGAAGTACCAAGGTATCAGCAAACTCGCTGGACGGTTGTCCGCCACAGGTAGCTTGCGGCAAGCTACTGTCATCTTGTTGGGGGCGATACGAAACAAGCACATTGTTAAGCCATCCATGGTAGTGCCCTTCGAACTTCGGAAGTTTATCTCGACCCGTATGTGCCCGAGCAATACGTATTGCGGCCTGGACGGCTTCTGTACCGGTGTTGGAGAAGATAACCTGCTCTACACCAGGGACCGAGTCGACGATAAGCTCGGCCAGCTCGATCTCAGCGGAAGACACTAGGCAGGCTCTCGAAATTAAGAGGAAGAAAGAAACTTACTAAGCTTTCGGGCCGCCGTTTTTAGCTGGCGAACCACATCGTCCTGGCGAGATTCCGGTAAACGTAACGAGGGAGCCGTAAGACTTATGGCGGCAATCACCTACTTTTTGGCGAATATGGGAACATCGATACACTTCACGCCTAAATCCGTTTCATCCGATTCGATGGCGTAACCTAGCTCGGCTGCCTCTACCAACACTTGTTGCAATTGCTCGGAAGAGCCAATTGTTTTCGCGGTCCTGGCTGACAGCTTGGTGACCTGAACCAGACGGTTACGTTCGACTTCCGGCAAGTGGGAAGCAATCGCACGTCCTAAAGCGGTGCAATAGAACGGGTCTTCTTCGCCACTTACCACGTGACGAAGTGCCTGTTTGCTCTCAATAGACCGCAGATAAACCACGCGATCAGAGCCGGTAAACGCCACCTCCTGGGGTGTCCACATAGCCCAAGCCAACCAACGTTTTAATCAAGCGAGGGGCTGTGGGTTTGGCCATGTCGATAGCCTCGGCGAGCTCCGACAGTCGTTGACCTTCCGAAGAGCCTGCCGCGATCGATTCGAGCAAGGCGAACGCTTTGACAACAGTTGTGGATTCCATTATTCTGATCCTGGTATTCCACTATTCGGATGTCGAGAAGTGATTTAATGAAGACCTTTCATGCAATTCAAGATCCCAGTATCCCTACAAGCCATCTGCCGTTCAGCCCTGCGGTTCAGTTTGGATCGCTCATATTTGTATCGGGGCAAGCCTCGGTGGATTCGTCCGGCAAGATCTTGACGGATTCATTTGAAGGTGAGATGCGGCGTAGCCTGGAGAATATGCAACGAATTCTCGCAGCGGCCAATTTATCGCTTTCCGATGTCGTTCAGACTCGCAACTACGTGGGGAGTCAGGAAGACCTGGCCGAATTTAATCGAATTTATCGTGAATACTTTGACGAGCCTTATCCGGCTCGCACGACCTTGATGGGCTGCTTGGGAACCCTCCTTAAGTTTGAAGTCGATGTCATTGCCGTCATTCCGGAGCACAAGTAAAGGAAGCTTTATGCGAATCGGTTTGATTGCCTTGCTTCATGAGTCCAATACGTTCGCCCACGATCGGACGACGTGGGACTGCTTTCAACGTGATATCTTGGTCTCTGGCTCAGAGGTCCTTACGCGGTTTATGAAAGCCCATCATGAGATGGGTGGGTTTATTCACGGATTGCAAGCAGCCCATGCCCAAGCGGTAGGCGTTTTTGCAGCGCGCGCTTTGCCCAGCGGGACAATCACCAAAGAAGCATTTGATCGCTTGATCGATCAAATGCTTTCCCGGCTGAAACAGGCGGGGCCCCTGGATGGCATTCTTGTTGCGCCCCACGGTGCGACTGTCGCCGAGAACCATTCTGATGCCGACGGAACATGGCTTGCCGAGGTGCGGAGAGTGGTCGGCCCTGAGATGCCCATCATGGGGACGTTGGATCCGCATGCTAATCTTTCTGCCGAGATGGTCGCAGCGACCAACGCCTTGTTGGCCTACCAAACAAATCCGCATGTAGATCAGCATCAACGCGGTGTGCAGGCAGCCGAGATGATTGCCAGGACGATTCGAGGAGAAATATCGCCCAAGCAGGCAGCCGCGTTTCCTTCGCTTGCGATTAGCATCGAGCGACAATGCTCACAAGAATCGCCTGCTCGCGAGTTCCTTGCCGACATGGAAAACACACGACAAAGTCAGGCGTTGTTAGATGCCAGTTTCTTCTATGGATTTCCCTACGCTGATGTGAAAGAGATGGGGGCGGCGGTGCTGTGCATTGCGGATGACAACGCTCCGCTTGCTCAGGTGGTTGCGAACGAACTGGGCGACAAACTGTGGGAGCATCGAGAAGGCACCCTAGGAACCTACTGCGATGTGTTCACTGCGGTACAAAGAGCACAGAAACTTGATGGGCCTGTTTGCTTGTTGGAAATGGGGGACAACATCGGAGCGGGTTCGGCCGCCAAGGCAACGTGGATTGCCCATGCCCTTCTGAAAGAAAAAGCCTGCCATGCTTTTGTCGCAATATGCGATCCGATGGCTGTGTCCAAGGCCAAAGATGCCGGGGCCGGAGCAAGCGTGCATCTTTCGGTAGGTGGCTTGCCCAGCGAGATAGACGGCGACCCGTTGACGGAGGTCTTCGAGGTGATGTCCGTTCATTCTGGTCGCTTCACCGAAGATGCCCCGCGCCATGGCGGTAAGACAGAGTTCGATATGGGGCCAACGGCCATTGTGCGCGCGGCCAATGGGTTAACCGTGCAGCTGACAACGCACAGAACGGCCCCATGGTCGCTCGGGCAACTAACACACTGTGGACTAGATCCCGCAGCGTTTCAGATCATTGTGGCCAAAGGCGTCAATGCACCGCTGGCAGCTTACAACGACGTGTGCCCTCACTTTATTCGCGTCGATACGCCAGGCACCACGACAGCGAATATGGAGCGACTTGCGTATTCTCATCGCCGCACCCCGATGTACCCGTTCGAGCGAGAGACAACTTCGATCTCATATCAGTGATCGACCGTCTCATGAGATATCGCCTGCTGCACGATCGGTAAACTGCGAAATTGTTCTTGCTAGGAGGCCAATTTTATCCTTGATCGTCTGAGTAGAAAGTTGAACAAACATAACCAGAACTCGGCACGTATTGTTTCGTAGCTGCCGTCGCGATGAAAGCCTACTGTGAGACCGGCTGACATGCCTGGGCAAAGCTCCATTCAGCGTAACACTCGCTTGCCTGCGGAAATCATTTTGTAATTTCGTTTGTTTTTTGTGCGTAGGAGTCTTCGCGGTCGTCTGATCGTCGATGCGCATCTTGACCTGGCTTGGAATAGGCCGCGATTTAACTAAACAACTTTCGGCTAAAGCCGGCAGGTTTGAAGATTTCGTGAGATTCGGACTGAAGTCCTCAACTCACGAAGGAGTAATTCGGAAGTGGTCGCCCCCATCGCCAGGCTCCGTTCCGTCCTGGTGGCGAATGTATTC
>NZ_JABRWO010000015.1 GCF_013618625.1 Bremerella alba
CCAAGGTTTCCAAACCGAAGCCGCGAAGAATCGACGGGATCAGGGTTCCTTCTGCCCAGGAAATGGACCGCGCGCTGGCGTGGGTTTCATTTCACCTCAAACTGCTCGGCCTGCAAGGCGGCGAAGTGAGGCGGTTGCGGAAGCGGCTGAAGAAACACGGCCAAGCGGAACGTCTCGCTCCACGAACTACCCACGTCCGCGGTCATCGCCCCAGTAATACGAAGAAAGCACGCGTGCAGCGTGTGCCACGTCTTTGTTTGCGGGAATATGCGAAGACGAGCCTGGCGGTTAATCGGGCGTCGCAGACAGCATCTGAATCGCAAAGCCATGCCCACGAAGACGTGAGCATAGCACCCGAAAAGAGGCCGCAAAGCTCTCCAGCAACCGAACGCGGGCCTCCGTGATCAAGCGATGAAAATCACCTTCGTAGGGTGCCGAGCAGTGACGCGAAGCGGAACGTATCGCACCGAATGCGGTCTCTAGCGGCAAGCAATGCGTGAACATTGTTCGTGGTGCGATGCGCTGGCGCTGCTCTCACCCTACATGGACCTCCCTAATTCCTGTTCCCTCTCCCTTTGAAAGGGAGAGGGTGAGGGTTTCTTGAATACGTACTGATTAACCATGCACAAACACACTCCGCTCTAAACCGGATCAACCGGATCGGATTGCCAGCCTGCGTATGCGCGGGTTGCTTTTGCATGCGCCTTACAATCGTTAATAGGCCAACCGTCGGTGGCCCCCGGATGAAGAATTCGTCCATTCTTGCCTATTGGCATCGCGGTTGCAGTAGTTGGCATTGGTTCGTCTTCCCCTGGCAAGGTACGATAGAGGTAGGCGGCTCGAATGTAACTTCAACCTACGACGCGACTTCCCTTCCCGCAGCGGCGGGCAACCTCACGGAGCAATAGTATGGCCAAGATGGTGGACACCATCGACCGGTTCAATAACTCGGTTCGCACGTTGTTGATCTTGCTGCTGCTGATCGCGTTCTCGACCGTTTCGTACTACGGGTGGTCGGTTTACAACGAAAAAGAGCTGGAGATCGCCCAAAAGAACGAGCAGATCGAACAGCACGTCGCCAAGATTGGCGAGTTGGAAAACGAGATCGACCTGCTCGCCCTGCGGCTGAAACTGCTGAAGGTCGACCGCCGCGTGGGGCGGCTTTCGGTGCTGAGCCAAGAGAAGCCAGACGATGCCGAGCGCGTTCAGACGATCATCGAATTCGTCGAGCTGAACGACCAAGGCAAACCGATCACCAAGCCACAGCAGTTCAAGATCGACGGGGACATGGTCTACGTGAACGGCAAGGTCGTGAAGTTCGAGGACGAGTTAGTTGAAACCAACGACCCGCTCCGCTCGGCTTCCATCTACATCCTGCAGAAGATCTACGGCGAACATCAAAAACCGATCGACGGGTTCACGATCGACAAGGAAGGGGAACGCCCCGAAGCGTATGGCCTGCGGGACGAGCCGAACGAGTTTGAAAACAAGATCTGGAACAACTTCTGGGACATCGCCAACGACCCGGTCAAGGCCTCGGAGTACGGCGTCCGCGCGGCCCACGAAGAATCGGAAGGGATGCGCGTTCGCCCCGGCAAGAAGTATGAAGTCGAAATCCGCAGCAGCGGAGGCCTCTCGATCCGCCCTCTACCCGAAGAAAAATCAACCTAGAGCAGGGCATCGATCCCAACACCGGGCATCCCAATCGAAAGGCTCATCAATCGGGTGGCTCAGAGTTTCATCTCTGAGTGGCCGAAGGCCACAAGCGGCTAGTGCATTAGGCTTGAACGAAGTGGAACGGCCCCATCCTCTACAACGCCAGCCCATGAGCCGCTTGTCGGCGACGCCGACCCGGAGATAAATCTCTGGGCCACCCCTGGGGAAGTGAAATGGCCAGGGGTCAAGACAACTGCCAACAGGATGGGTGGCTCAGAGTTTCATCTCTGAGTGGCCGAAGGCCACAAGCGGCTAGTGCATCAGGCTTGAACGAAGTGGAACGGCCCCATCCTCTACAGCGCCAGCCCACGAGCCGCTTGTCGGCGGCGCCGACCCAGAGATAAATCTCTGGGCCACCCCTGGTTGGTCATGCTAAGGGGTTGGGAATGCCGCTTAGCTGGCGGTTAGCCCGTTGCGGACGTTCTCTGGCGTGGTTCCTTGCAAGCAATCGACCACTTGCCGCGAGACGCGACTGCGCATGTTTTCCAGCGATTCGAAGCTCACAAAGGCCGCGTGCGGGGTGACAATCACGCGCGGGTCGTTGTAGGGGGCGATCGTCAAATCGCAGGGTTCCGGATCTTGGACATCGAGTGCGGCTCCTGCCAGCTCGCCAGCTTCTAGCGCTGCGGCCAAAGCGTCGTGGTCGACAATTGCCCCGCGAGCCGTGTTGATCAGATAGGCCGTTGGCTTCATTTTTTTGAACTGCTCGGCTCCGAACGACTTTTTCGTCTCAGGCGTCGCCGGGATGAGAAGCGAAATGAAATCCGACTTGGCCAGCAGGTCGTCCATTTCCACCGTCTCGACGCCCTCCATCGACTTACCACTGCGGCTGGTAGCCACCACGTTCAGGCCCAAGCACTTGGCCTTTGCGGCCAGCAGCATGCCGATATTGCCTAAACCGACGATCCCCAGCGTTTGACCTTCCATCCGACGCATGATAGGGCCGGCCGTCAGGTCGTATTTGCCGCTCATGGTGTCGTGGTGGTACATGGCCACCTTTCGGGCACACGCGAAAATCAACGCCAACGTGTGCTCGGCCACTTCGGTCAAACAATAGTCTGGCGTGTTAGTGACCAAAATGCCTTTCGACGTACAGTACGCCATGTCGATGTTATCGAGCCCAATCCCCAGCCGGGCCACGATCTTCACCTTAGGAGAGGCCGAAATGACTTTTTCAGTAACCTGAGCCCAGTTGGTCATGATGGCGTCGACCTGGTGCTGCTGGGCCAAAGCGGCCAGCGAATCCTCGTCTTTCTCGGTCGCCACGATCAACTCGACATCGTTATCGGCGAGAACTTGTTTTTCGATTTCCAGCTCTTCCCAGGCATAGTCAGTCAACAAAACGTGGAATTTGGCCATGATGTGTCTCTTTCGGTCTGGGAGAGGATTCAGCGGGAAAACCGCCTATCGTAACAAATTTTTTTAACCAATTCAGAAGGGGATCGAGCAGAAGGAACCACGGAATTCACCGATCGACGCAGATCCAAGACAAGCAGGGGGTGGCCCAGAGATTTATCTCTGGGCGGCATCGCCGACAAGCGGCTAATGCATCAAGCTTGTACGAAGTAGAACGTTCCCATCCTGGGTAACATCCATTCATTAGCCGCTTGTGACCTGCGGCCACCTAGAGATAAATCTCTAGGCCACCCCTCTGGTTGTTTTATCTCCACTTTCACTGCAGATCTTAGGTGAAATGGGTGGTTACTTGTCGTGTTATCTCCAAACTGTCCCGTTTGGAACTGCTCATTTCCTGGGCAAGGGGTTACGGCGTACCCTTCTCCATGCTTGGCAGGTCCCTTAAAATCGATGAATTCGGTCGAACTTAGCCGCGAAGTGAACCCACGGACGAGCATCTATGCCGGTTTCCGATATTGAAGTCAAAGGGGCCCGCGAACACAACCTGCGCGAGGTCACGCTGACGCTTCCTCGCAACAAACTGATTTGCCTGACCGGCGTGAGCGGAAGCGGGAAAAGCTCGCTCGCGTTTGATACGGTCTATGCGGAAGGACAACGGCGCTATGTCGAGAGTCTGTCCAGCTATGCGCGGCAATTCATGGGCCAGATGCCCAAGCCCGATGTCGACTTCATCGGTGGCTTAACCCCCAGCATCTCGATTTCCCAGAAGACGACCAGCAACAACCCTCGCAGCACGGTCGGTACGATCACCGAAATCTACGACTACCTGCGCGTGATTCTCTCGCGGGTTGGCCAAGGGTACTGCAGCGAATGCGGTAAAAAGCTCACCGCCCAGACGCGGGAACAAATCCTCGAACGGATTCTCGGGCAGGAAGAAGGAACGTCGTTCTCGGTGCTAGCACCGCTGGTCCGTGTCCAGAAGGGGGAGTTCAAAGATCTGTTCATCGACCTCCTCAAGCAAGGCTTCGTCCGTGCTCGAGTCGACGGCGAGATCATCCAGCTGAACGACGATCTGCAGCTCGATCGGCAGATGCGGCACAACATCGAACTCGTTGTCGATCGTCTGAGCATCAAAGAGGGGGTCCGTGGACGCCTGTCCGAGGCAGTCGAACTGGCCCTGAAAATGGGCGAAGGCAGCCTCATCATCGCCCCGCGCGACGATGAGAACCCCGAAGCCGAAGACGCCGCTCCGAAAAAGAAACGCGCCAAAAGCAAACGCAGCAAAACGGCCGTCGCAGGGGACATGATGTTCTCGGTCGACTATGCCTGCGTCGACTGTGGAATCTCGTACAGTCCGCCGACGCCGCAGCTGTTCAGCTTCAATTCGCCGCAGGGGATGTGCCCGACGTGCGACGGCCTGGGCAAGGTCTATACGTTTGATCCCGAACTGCTGGTACCGGATGTGACCTTGTCATTCAAGCAAGGGGCGATCGAACTGCTGGGCAAATGGAAAGAGCTCGGCCGCTGGAAGCGTCACATCTACCAGGGCATGGCCGACACCATGGAGCGGAAGTACGACCTGGGCAAAGGGGCCATCATGGAAACGTCCTGGCGCGACATGAGCCAAGAGCAGCAAGATTATCTGCTGTGGGGCACCGGCGACGAGCACATCACCTTCACCTGGCGGGGCGGCAACAGTCCGCAGATGTACGGCGGCACGTATGGCGGCATCGTGCCCGATTTGTTGGAGAAGTACCGCAACTCCAACTCGAAGCCGCAGCAGCGTCAACTTGAAAAGTACATGGCCACGGTTATCTGTCCGCAGTGCCATGGCGAACGCCTGAACCCTCAGGCTCGTAGCGTCAAAATAACCACGACCAGCGAGGCGTTCGGCGAAGATGGCTCGCGTTCGCTGCCCGAAATCTGCCAGCTGTCGATCCAGCAAGCGTCTGACTTTTTCGACGAGTTAGAGCTCGATAGTCTTTCGCAAAAGATCGCCGACGAAGCGGTCAAGGAAGTTCGCGGGCGGCTCGGCTTCTTGCAGAATGTGGGGCTCGAATACCTGACGCTCGACCGAACGGCCCCCACACTTAGCGGCGGTGAATCGCAGCGAATTCGCCTGGCCGGTCAAATCGGCTGCGGACTGGTGGGTGTGACGTATATCCTCGACGAACCGTCGATCGGCCTGCACCCGCGCGACAACGACCGTCTGCTGGCCACGCTGAACGACCTGCGAGACCTGGGCAATACGGTCCTGGTGGTCGAGCACGATGAAGACACGATGCGCGTCGCCGACCACATCATCGACTTCGGTCCCGGGGCCGGCGTGCGTGGCGGGTACGTCGTCGCACAAGGTTCGGCCAAGCAACTGGAAGCCGTCGATGAAAGCGTCACCGGGCGTTTTCTCTCGGGCAAAGACAAGATCGAGATCCCTGAAACGCGCCGTCCCTTGGGCGAAAAGAAGCTCCGCATTGTCGGTGCCGCCCAAAACAACTTGAAGAACATCACCGCCGAGATTCCGCTGGGCGGCTTCGTCTGCATCACCGGGGCCAGTGGTAGCGGTAAGAGTTCGCTGATCAACGGCATCCTCGTCGAAGCGCTGCGGCGTGATTTGAACGGCGGCCTGGGCGAGCCGGGCGAACACGAACGGATCGAAGGGATCGAGCATCTCGACAAGATGATCGCCATCGATCAAAGCCCGATCGGCCGCACGCCACGCAGCAACCCGGCGACCTACATCAAAGTGTTCGACGAGATCCGCGACCTGTTCGCGCAGCTGCCAGAGTCTCGCAAGCGGGGCTACAAGCCGGGCCGCTTCAGCTTTAATGTCGATGGGGGTCGCTGTAGTGCCTGTGAAGGGAACGGGGCCAACAAGCTGGAAATGGACTTCCTTGCCGATATCTGGGTGACCTGCCCGGTCTGCGAAGGACATCGTTTCAACCGCGAAACGCTGGAGATTTTGTTCAAAGAAAAGTCGATCGCCGACATCTTAGAGATGGACGTCCAAGAGGCGCTAAAGACCTTCGAGAACGTCCCGAAGATCGCCCTGAAGCTGCAAACGCTGCACGATGTCGGGCTCGACTACATCAAGCTCGGCCAGCCTTCGCCGACCCTTTCCGGCGGTGAAGCCCAACGTATTAAGCTGGCCAAGGAACTCTCGAAGCGAAGCACCGGCAAGACGTTGTATCTGCTGGACGAGCCCACCACCGGGCTGCACTTTGCTGACACGAAGATGCTGCTGAAGGTCCTGCACGACTTTGCCAAGGTCGGCAACACGGTGCTAGTGGTCGAGCACAACCTGGACGTCATCAAAACGGCCGACTGGGTTGTCGACCTGGGCCCTGAAGGGGGCGTTAAGGGTGGTACGATCGTCGCCGAAGGCACGCCTGAAGACGTGGCGAAGGTCGAGGCATCGTTCACCGGTCAAGCGCTCAAGCCGCTGCTCAAAGGCGAAACCAGCCGAGCCGTGGCCGAGATTAAACGCGCAGCGAAAGAGTCGCAGCAGACCATCAAGGTTCTTGCCAAGCGGATCGACGTGCGTGGTGCCAAGATGCACAACTTGAAGGACGTCAGCGTTGGTATCGATCGCGACAAGATGACCGTCTTCTGCGGTCCTAGTGGTAGTGGTAAAAGCTCGCTGGCGATGGATACGATCTACGCCGAAGGCCAGCGACGCTACGTCGAAAGCCTGAGCGCCTACGCGCGGCAGTTCGTCGGCCAGATGCAGAAACCGAAGGTCGACCACATCGAGGGGCTTTCGCCTGCGATCGCGATCGAGCAGAAGAACCTCGGCAAGTCGCCCCGCTCGACGGTCGGTACCGTAACGGAAATTTACGACTACCTGCGCGTGCTGATGAGCCGCCTGGGCGAGCCGCATTGTCCAGACTGCGATATCCCGATTAAGACGCAAACGTCGACGCAAATCACCGACAAAGTGCTGCAGGAAGAAGAGGGGACCAAGCTGTTCCTGCTCGCCCCGCGGACGTTGGATACCGGTCAGCAATACTCGGACCTGTGGGAAGAAATCAAAGCCGCCGGCTACCAGCGGATTCGTGTCGACGGCGTCGTGCATACGATCGATCGTCCCCCCAAGATCGACCGCCGCCGCAAGCATGAAGTGGAAGTGGTCGTCGACCGCATTTCCGTTCGCCAGGATGCCCGACCGCGCATCGCCGACAGCGTAGAAATCGCCCTCAGCCAATCGAGCGGCGTGCTGGTGATCGCCTATGCCGAAGACGACGTCCCCGAAGCCCATTGGCGGACCAAGCGTTTGAGTCAGAAGCTCTCGTGCGAATCGTGCGACCGCAGCTTCGAACCTCTCTCGCCGCATAACTTCTCGTTCAACAGTTACCTCGGCTGGTGCCCCGACTGCGAAGGCCTGGGAACGCAAACAGGGGCCGATCCGACGGCCCTGCTCAGCGACCCCAAGCGAACCCTGGCCGAGGGTGCACTGCGGTTGTGGCCTGACTTAAAGTCGCCCACCGCGATGAAGATGCTCGAAGCGATCTGCCTGAAGAATAAGATTCCGATCGATGTTCCGTTTGAACAGCTCGGAGCACGTCAGCGGCGAATCATTCTGCATGGCACCGGCGATACGCAATACGATATTTTCGCCGACAAGAAGAAGACTAAGATCGAGTTCCGCTTCCAGTTCAAAGGGTTGTACCCGGCGTTGGAAGATGCCTCGCGGCTCAGCCCTTCGTTCCGCGGTCAGCTCGAATCGCTGGTGGCGGAAGTCGAATGCACGACCTGCGATGGCTCGCGTCTGCGTGACGACGCTTCGGCAGTCCGGTTCCGCAAGAAGACGACGCGGGACCTCACCAGCTTGCCGCTGGCCGAACTGCTCGAGTTCATCCGCGCGGCCAAGCTGAAAAAACGCGAGCAGAAGATCGCCGGAGAACTGCTCCGAGAAATCGACAACCGCGTGCAGTTCCTGCTAGATGTCGGTCTCGACTATCTGACCCTTCGCCGCACGGCCCCCACGCTTTCCGCCGGGGAAGCCCAGCGTATTCGCCTGGCCAGCCAACTCGGCAGCGGGCTATGCGGTGTGCTGTATGTGCTGGACGAACCGACGATTGGCCTGCACCCGCGCGACAATCTTCGCCTGCTCAAGGCGCTGCATCGGCTGCGTGACCTGGGCAATACGTTGATCGTGGTCGAACACGATCAGGAAGTGATTGAAGGAAGCGATCGCCTGATCGACTTCGGACCTCAAGCAGGTCGTCACGGTGGAACGATCGTGGCCGAGGGTACGCCTAAGCAAATTGCCAAAGCCCCCGACTCGGTGACCGGTCCTTACATTTCCGGCAAACAGGCGATCTACGCTCCGTCGAATCGCCGGATGATGTCGATCGCCAATAACTCGGACGAGGACGTGATCGCCGATTTCAGTAGCCCTTCCGGCGAATGGCTCGAGATCGTCGGTGCCAGCCACCGCAACCTGCGGAACGTGAACGCCTCGATTCCGCTGGGGGCATTGGTGGCCATTTGCGGCCCGAGTGGTAGCGGTAAAAGCACGCTGGTTCAAGACATTCTCTACAACACGCTGGCTCGTCGACTGCACCGCGCCGCGACCATCCCCGGCGCGCACGACGCGTTGCGTGGCATGGAGAACATCAACAAAGTCATCCGGGTCGATCAGCAGCCAATTGGTAACAGCCCTAGCTCCAATCCGGCCACTTACACCGGTGTATTCGATCTGATTCGCGATCTGTTCGCTCAGCTTCCCGATGCCAAGGTGCGCGGCTACACGGCTCGTCGCTTTAGCTTCAACGTGGAAGGGGGACGCTGCGAAGACTGCCAAGGCATGGGGCAAAAATGCATCGAGATGCACTTCCTGCCCGACGTGTGGGTCACGTGCGAAACGTGCGACGGACTGCGGTACAACGAAGAAACCTTGGCGGTCAAGTTCCACGGCAAGTCGATTTCCGAAGTGCTTCAAATGTCGTGCGGTCAGGCCGTGCAGCTCTTCGAGAACATCCCCAAGATTCGCCGCACGTTGCAAACACTGTGTGATGTGGGTCTCGATTACGTCACGCTCGGCCAGTCGGCACCGACGCTTTCCGGTGGGGAAGCCCAACGTGTGAAGCTGGCTTCTGAGCTGGCTCGGCCCGACACCGGACGCACGCTGTATTTGCTCGACGAACCTTCCACCGGGCTGCACTTCGAAGACCTCAAGAAGCTGCTGGATGTGTTCCATCGCCTGGTCGACCTGGGCAACACGGTGATCGTGATCGAGCATAATCTCGACATCTTGAAGCAGGCCGACTGGGTCATCGAAATGGGACCGGAAGCGGGTCAGGCTGGCGGCCAGGTCGTGACGGTGGGTACGCCGGAAGATATCGTCGCGTACTCGAAGTCGTTCCTGAAGCTGGCCAAGAAGCAGAAGAGCGAAGAATCGACCCTCAGCGACGAACGGGGCATGACCTGGCTTCGCAGCCATACCGGCGAAGCGCTCGGTCCGGTTCTGGAAGCGGCCCCGCTCGAAGAGCGTCCGCTGTACGATCCGCACGCCACCAACGAAGAACGCGAAGGGGACCTCGACATCGACGATGTGGGTGCCCAGATTCAAATGCCCTGGGAGATCGACGGGCGGCTCTGGCATACCAAAAATCGCGTTGGCCGCGACGGGCAGCCATGCAACTGGGATGGCAAGATCCTGTCCGAAGTGGTCGATCGGATTCAAGCTTCCGACTCGTTCAGCGATGCCAATTGGAACTCGAGAACGATCGTCGAGATTGCCGCCAAGAGAAAGTCGGACGGCTGGTTCTTCCATGGCATCAGCGGCGAAAGCTGGCTGGTGAAGCTGAAGTTTCGCGTGATGAAGGGAACGTTCAACAAGTATGAACTTCCTCAGGAACTCGACCTGCTGACGCTGAATCAGATGGACGAGTTGCCTATCTATAGCAACGATCCGCGGGTAGTCGTGAAGAACCTGCGAGGACCTTTCCAGGAAGTCGAAATCAAGGCCCACAGCTGGCAAGAGCTTAACAAGCCGGAATTCTGGAAGTTTGTCGACGACGCCATCATCGGCTTTCAACGGTACGAGTCGACCATCAGTCATGACGTGGAAAGCCACATGCCGTGGAAAAAGCTCGGCGAGAAGTGGCACCTCTCGCGTAAAGGCTTTCCGCCAGGCAAGAAGATAGCCTGGGAACAAACGGTCCTAGAGGAACTGATCGAGCTTCTCAGCGAGGTCGCTCCGCATGGCGAAATCTTGTGGAACAACCAGATGCTCATCAACATGATGATCCCTGGCAAGCGCACGGCCTGGGCGGTGGTGACCACAAAGAAACCAGAGCATGTCCGCCTGGAATTGAAGTCATCCCACGCGTCCACTACGCAGGGAAGAATTGCCGATTTAGGTCATGAACCGAATGTCGATCAATCGCGCGTCGGCGAAGAGGTTGTGCGGATTCATTTCCGGAGCGAAGCCGACTTGGAAAAAGGCGATTTGCGAGCGTTTTTGAAGGAGAACTTTGATGGACAATCTTCTTCTGGTCAGCAATCGCTCCTCTAAAGATTAGATTGTGATAGCGAGGTTCCCCTTGCGCAAAAGGATGTGTTTTGACCGTGGAAATACGGGGTAAAACGTAGTTCCGCGGTTGCGAACTGAGCCCGAGAAAATTGTCTCGAATAATATAAATTCTTTTCTTGATGGTCATGGATTGACCTATTCGCGTAACTCTAAGCGCCCCAGGAACGTTCGTCGAAACGGGAGTCTCGGACGACTCGATTTCGACATTTGACGTCATGCGGATTCCCGTTATTAATGGAAGTCTAGGGCGTTCGCAGACCAGATGTTCCTGGTTGCTTTCTGATATGTCCCTCCAATCTTATTGAGGAGATCGCGAATGATGTCGAAGCCAACTGTGGCCATCTTGGGAGCAAGCGAGGAGCGTTCCAAATATGGGAACAAATCCGTCCGAGCTCACTTAGAACGTGGGTACGATGTTTACCCTGTGAATCCCAAGGGTGGCGAGATCGAAGGACTGAAGGTTTACACCTCAGTGAAAGACATTCCTGTCGATCAGTTGGACCGCATCAGCGTTTACGTTCCGCCGGCGGTGGGCATGAAGATGGTGAGCGACATCGCTTCCAAACCGGCCCGGGAAGTCTTCTTCAATCCTGGCAGCGAAAGCTCCGAACTGTTAGAAGCTGCCCGGCAACGTGGCATCGACCCGATCCAGGCTTGCAGCATCGTCGATGTCGGCGTAACGCCCAACGCACTCGACTAAGCGAAACGCTGATCCTCCTCAAAGCTGGTAGACACCAATAGGAAAGGCCACGTCAAAAGACGCGGCCTTTTTTCGTCGAGCCGGCTCAAAAACGATACAGACAAGACCTGCCGAACCAGGGGTGGCCCAGAGATTTATCTCTGGGTCGGCATCGCCGACAAGCGGCTCATGAATGGGCGTTACCAACGATAGAGATGTTCTATTTTGTGCAAGCTTGATGCACTAGCCGCTTGTAGCCTGCGGCTACCCAGAGATGAATCTCTGTGCCAACCATACTGGGTTTAAACCTATGCTAGGCGGCTTGTTTCTCTTCGTCGCTGGGCTTTGATCCTGAGCGGGATCGTTTCAGCCAGCCTTCGCCGATAACCCGGAGCGCGACGCGGTCTTCCAGGTTCGGGCGGAAGATCGTCAGCAGCATCAGCGGCATGTACCAAGCAATGTAGGTCGTTCCGTCGTTGGCATGCCAGAACTGGGCGGCAAGCATCAGGGCGGCCGTGCAGCTGAGAAGGGTCCCCAGGTTCTTTTGAGCGGGCCAAATGGCAAACGCGATCGAGACCACGCCAAACCCTGCCAAGACGGGAATGCGATAGGCGTTCGAGTTGAAATAGTAGTTCCAGAAGCCGGTGTAGCCTTCGTCGCGGGGGAGCCACAAACCGAACATCGCGCGGAACTGGTTCAGGAAGGTCTCGAAGTCGGACGAGGTCAGCGCCAACGACAACGCCAATAAAGCGAGGGTCGCGACCACCCCAATCAGGAAACGACCGCGGCCGCGTTCCCAGTAGTAACTGAACCATAGCGGCAGCAGAAACAACGGGTAATAGAGCGTTCCGATCGCGAAGCCCATGAAGATGCCAGAGACCAGCGGTGTGCGGTAAAAGAAGATCGCCCAGACCAGCAGCGCCGCCGGCATGACGTGATCGATCCGGCCGGTATAGACGGCAGAGTAGGGGAGCAGGAAGTAAAACATCGCTGCCCCGACCCCCATCTTCACGTTATCGAAATGACGGTAGCCCACCAGGAT
Source organism: Bremerella alba (assembly GCF_013618625.1). Classification (NCBI taxonomy): domain Bacteria; kingdom Pseudomonadati; phylum Planctomycetota; class Planctomycetia; order Pirellulales; family Pirellulaceae; genus Bremerella; species Bremerella alba. Next base: position 12,331 of record NZ_JABRWO010000015.1, read on the forward strand.
GATGCCAGCGATCAAAGCCAAGTTCGCCAGGATCGCCATCGTTTTGGTGACGATGACGGTAATGTGTTCGGTCGTTGCCAGGTCGGTTGGCTCTCCTTGCTGAGCCAATTGATAGGTCGGAATTCGAGGTACTAACAGCAGCATACGATAGCCAGGACCGAAATGCCGGAGCGACTCTTCGACTTCCTCGGGGCTGCTCTTCGAGGCCTCGCGAACGCCGCGCAGGTCGGCATCCGACGGACGCCCGACAATCACATTGGTCATCAAAAAGATGAACAGCGCACAGGTGATAAAGGTCATCCCGCCAATGGTCAGGTTCGGCTCGAGCATCGGGCGTCGAACCATCGTCGGGTCGAGAAACAAGCGAATGACGATCAAAGCGCTCAAGCAAAACAGCCAGATGTAGCCAGCTTTCTCAAGCGTTTTACCAACCTGCAGCAGCTCTTGCCGCGTCGGGGGGGGCTTTTCTTCGGTCGGTAGCGCGGCTGCGGCCTGGTCGGGAAACTGCACCGCCGGTTCTAACTCTGGTACCAGCGGGTCTGCCTCCGCGACAATCAGCGGCAGGCTGGGCGCGATATTGATGCTTTGCTGACCGAAGTAGACCATCAACAGCCCAGGCGAAAGGCCAATGATCAGCAAGATATCGAGGTTGCGAACGCTCCAGACGCGGTTGAACTTGAAGTACAGCCCGATCACCAGCAGCGACGACAGGTAAGCCCAAGTCGTCGGGTTAACGCTTTCGTATTGAAAGAGTATCTCGCGCATCAGCCGGCTGAAGGGGTAGTTCGACGAGGTCTATCCGACGCAACTTACGGCCGATTGTGGAGGATCCGGCCGGATTGGCATCCACCAAATCCTATTATCAACTAATCGAATGCCCGATTCCAAGCCCCAGCGACCACTCGTTATGCGGGATTTTCAAGAAGTTTGGGATCGAGCTTCGGTGTTCATAACTTCAAGAAGAATACGCATTTCCGTTAAAAACGCAAGGACACGCCCGTCGAGCCATGAGTGCCGCTTTCGCCACCGTCCTAGCCAGCAGCCTGCTGGCGATTCGAACCCAACTTATCTCTGGCACATTAGGGAGAAACCACGTACGATGTCGGATGGTTAGGGCATTGACGCCCACGTTAGGCGAAATTCGGCTCGGCGATCCTGGGGACCAGCACCCTTTAAGTAGCTTCTTCCGGCCGACTTCGGGCCAATCTTTTCTTCCCCCTTTGATGGAAACCTTTGAGGACTCAATTCATGAAGCTCGATTCGACAACTCGTTTCTGGCTAGCAAGTTTCGCGGTGGGAAGCGTCATGACGGCGTTTGCTATCGTTGGCATGACGGTCGGACTTCAACTGCAAAAACCAGCCATCGAAATCCCGGTCAGCGCCACGGCGAGCACCTGGAGCGAAACCATGTGCGCCGCGACCGGCCGCGTGGATGAAGAAATAGAAGGTCTATTTACCCTCGATTCATTGACCGGCGACCTCCAGTGCGCGGTCTTGAATGGCCGCACAACGAAGTTTGCCGGCTTGTTCCGCACCAATGTGCTGCAAGACATGGGTGCCGACGCCTCGAAGAAGCCGTCGTACATGATTTTGACCGGTGCGGCCAGTTTCCCCGGCCAAGGGGGCAACACGCGTCCTGGGGATTGCGTTGTGTATGTCATCGATTCGACCACCGGTCGTTTCGTCGTCTATGGGGTGCCGTGGCAGCGAACGCTGGCCGCACGAGGCGCACCGCAGCAAGGCGCTTTGATCTTGTTAGATTCCGGCACCGCTCGCAATGTCATGCTTCGTGAACCGTAGTTTGCGAATTGGTTAACAAGACACTCGATCGGGCCTGCTTCGCTGCCGAAGCAGGCCCTTTCTTTTGGTTCAAACCCGCAATTCCGCCGGAAAACGCAGCCCTGGGCAAATCGTCCGGTTGTCGAGAGAAACCCTCTCGCCGTAAACTTGACAAAGGCCCGGCCAACGGCCCAAAGAGGCTGCCGGTTGGCAATGCGGCCTGATTTTCTGTCTGAGAGCTTCATGAAAATACGCATTAATGAAGAGGAACGCGACGTTCCCGAGGGTGCCTCGGTGGCGGATATCGTCGCAACACTTTCGCTGAATCCCAAATTCATCGCGGTGGAAGTCAACTTAGAACTCATTCCTCGTGCCGAACATGGTAGCCATAAGTTGTCTGATGGCGACCAGTTAGAAGTCGTAACCCTAGTCGGAGGTGGCTAATGAGTCTTGTCGAAACAACGACCAACGACGCCCCTCTCGTTTTGGGCACACACACACTGCGCAGTCGACTGATTGTGGGGACCGGCAAGTACGATACGCTTGAACTGATGCAGCAGTCGCTGGAAGCTTCCGGCAGCGAGTGCGTGACGGTGGCCGTTCGTCGCGAGAAACTGTACGACCCCACCGGTCGTAATCTGCTGGACTACATCGACTTCCATCGCTATACGCTATTGCCCAACACGGCCGGTTGCTACAACGCCCGAGACGCCGTGCGGACCGCCAAGCTTGGTCGAGAGATCTTGCTGGGGCTCGAGAACCCCGGTGCCGACTGGGTCAAGCTCGAGGTCCTGGCCGACACCAAAACGCTGCTGCCAGACCCGGTCGAAACAGTCCAGGCATGCGAGCAACTGGTCGGGCTGGGCTTTCAGGTCTTATGCTACACGACCGACGATCCGGTCATTGCAAAACGCCTTAAGGAAGTCGGCGCGACGGCCGTGATGCCCGCCGGCAGCCCGATTGGCTCGGGGCAGGGGATCTTGAATCCGAACAACATCCGGATCTGCCTAGAGTATCTCAAGGGAGAAGACCCTGACTATCCGGTGATTGTCGACGCCGGCGTGGGTACGGCCAGCGACGTGGCCTTTGCCATGGAACTGGGGGTCGATGGCGTGCTGTTGAATACGGCCATCGCCCACGCCAAAGAACCTGTGCGGATGGCCCATGCGATGCGGCATGCGACCGAGGCGGGTCGTTTGGCGTTTCAATCTGGTCGGATTCCTCGGCGGCTGTATGCTTCGGCCAGCAGCCCGGAAGATGGCGTCATCGACCGCACGAGTAACTAGTTGCCCAAGCACGTCTGCAGGGCAGAGCAGTTCCCGTCCACTTACAAAGTTAAGCAGAACCTATGACCAAGCCGCACCCCAAATTTGCCGCGGCACTTTCCGTTCAAGAAACCACCGAAGAAGCGCTCGCGGAAGTCGTGCGAGAAGCGCTCGACGCCTTGGCTGCACCGGTCGATCTGGCGCTCGTCTTTCTTTCGCCGCATCATATCGAAAATGCGGAAGTCGTCGCCAAAGAATTGACGCGTCTGCTGGGCACCTCGAATGTCATCGGCTGCACCGGCGAATCGATCATCGGCGAATCACGCGAAGCGGAAGATACGCCTGCGATCAGCTTGTGGCTGGCCCACTTGCCGCAGACGACCGTCTTGCCGATGCACTTAGAGTTTCAGCGCACCCCTGATGGTGGCTCGATTGTGGGTTGGTCAGACCAACTGCCAAGTGCTTGGCCTAAAGATGCCTGTACGCTTGCAGTGGCCGAGCCTTTCAGCTTTCCGTCCGACCTGCTGCTCGAGCGCATCAACGAAGATCAACCAGGCATTCCGGTGATCGGCGGGATTGCCAGCGGCAGTTATCAGCCAGGCGAGAATCGTTTGATCCTGGGGGATCGCGTTTTCGATAGCGGCGGCATCTTGATTTACCTGCATGGAAACATCCGCGTACGAACGATCGTTTCCCAAGGTTGCCGGCCCATCGGCGATCCGTTGATTATCACCAAGGCCGAACGCAACGTCGTTCACGAACTCGGCGGACTGCCGGCCCTCAATCAGCTTGAAGCCATCTATAAAACGCTGCCCGTTACCGACCAACAGTTGGTCAGCCGTGGCCTTCACATCGGACGCGTGGTCGACGAATACCAGGCAGACCGCAGCCAAGGAGACTTCATCGTTCGCAACGTGGTTGGGATCGAAAAAGAAACCGGGTCGCTTATGATCGGCGACTACGTGAAGCCAGGCCAGACGGTGCAGTTTCATGTGCGCGACGAGTTCTCGGCATCGGCCGAACTCAAGCAGTTGACGGCGGAAATGAAGAAGAACGGATCGTCCCCGATGTCGGTGCTCACGTTCACTTGCAATGGGCGCGGGTCGAAACTTTTCAGCGAACCGCATCACGATGCGAACTGCCTGAAAACAGCATTCGGCAAGATCCCCAACGCGGGCTTCTTCGCCTCGGGAGAAATCGGACCGGTCGCTGGCAAAAATTTCCTGCACGGCTTCACGGCAAGCGTGGCAGTTCTGGAAGCACTGGAAGAGAAGTCCGAGTAACGCGATTCCAGGTAGAGCAAAAGTGGTGCACCACTGGGTGGTTGGCCCAGAGATTTATCTCTGGGTCGGCATCGCCGACAAGCGGCTCATGCATCAGGCTTGTAGGAAGTAGAACGTTTCCATCTTAGGTATCGTCCATGCACTAGCCGCTTGTAGCCTGCGGCTACCCAGAGATAAATCTCTGGGCCACCCCGTGGAACTGGGCATGTGCTTTAACAAGGCGTGTGCTTCGTAGATAAGCCTACCGGGCACTTCACGGCAGCAGCTGCCGTTCCAACTCCATCAACCGTATTCGATCTTCGTGAAATCGAACTCGCTGCGACTTCAATTTCCGGTGATTCACTAGCCGGCCCCCCCGGCTTGAACCCACAGACAGGCCACAAACAGCATCTTGGTCAAAACAATCAAGGCAGTCGGAATGCGTACCAGAAGGCGATAATTCACGGCCATATATCCTCAAAGCAAAGCAGTTGGATCCTTTCCAGCCTAATTACTCAGCGAGAAACCTCAACTAAGTTACCAGGCCCAGGCCGTATCAGCCGTTTCCGCGAAGCGACTTGGCTTCTATAATCACGAGATCGATTCGCCCTTTCGGGATATGTTGAGGAGCACCATGGCGGACAGCTACAAGATTTTGATTGCCGACGACAATCAAGCCAATGTTGAACTCTTGGAGGCCTTTTTGGCCGGCGTCGACTGCGATACGGAAATCGCCGTCAATGGACAAGATACGCTCGACAAAGTCGCCAGCTTCAAGCCAGACTTGATCCTGCTAGACGTGATGATGCCCAAGCTCAGCGGATTCGAGGTCTGCAAGCAGCTGAAGGCCGAGCCATCGACCAAAGGTATTATGATACTTATGGTTACGGCGCTGAACGAACTGGGCGATATCGAACGGGCTGTCGCTGCCGGGACCGACGATTTCCTCTCGAAGCCGGTCAATCGCATCGAATTGACCAAGCGCGTCGAGAACATGCTTCGCCTAAAAAACGTCGAGAATGAGAACGAACGGCTGCGACAGTACATCGAGCAGATGGAAAACAGCCGCAGCTAACCCCCCGCTTGTCAGGCAATCGCTGCACCGTTCATGCCGATGCAGGCATGAACGTTTGTCTCGCCGACTTTCTTGCTTGTCGGCGGCTCACAGGCAGAGGACTTCGGACTCTTGCCTTGTTTCGAGGCGGCCCTGAGGGGTATCCTTAAGGAGTCCCTTTTGTCATGGCGAGGAACGATCTATGCCTTGGAATGTACGGCTCGGCTTTCAGATAGCCGCGGTCTGCTTGTTAACGCTCGGACCGTGGTCTGCTGTTTCGGCCCATGCGCAGTCGGCATCGGCCAACGCACCCGATAAAGTTCAGGCGCTGATCACCCAGCTCGGCGACCGTAACTTTACCGTTCGCGAAAGGGCTCAGTCCGATCTGGCCCGAATGGGCATCGCGGCATTCGATCAGTTGTTCGGAGCGATGCGCGATTCCGATTTGGAAATTGCCCGCCGCGCTCAGTACCTCATTCGTAGTGTCGAAATCGAATGGACTCGCCCTGAGTTCTCGGAAGAGGTCAACGCCTATCTTAATCGCTACGGCAACTTGAACGTCGACAATCGCCGGAGCCGTATTGGCGAGTTGTCGCGACTGCACACAATGGACGCGCTGAGTGCGCTTTGCCGCATCAGCCGCTACGACGTTTCAGAAGTTCTCTCGAAAGAAGCCGCGCTGGCAGCGTCGATCCAATTTCAAGGATCCTCGGCCGAAGAGAAGCCGCAGATCATCGAAATCATTTCCGAGCGCATCGAGGACAGTCCGCGCGTGGGGCCTAGCTGGCTGAAGATCTTCCGTACCAGTTTGAACCAACCCACCGAAGCGATCGCCCAGTGGGAAGACCAAATCACCGAAGAGATCGACCTGTTCACCACGCGGCCAGCGCTTACCAGCCAACAGGTTGTGCTCGACCTGGTGCGGTGGGAAGTCGATCAGCTGCGCGAGCAGGGCAAGCAAGAAGAAGCGTTGGCAACAATGGAAGATGTCATTCGCATCAGTGCCAAATTTTCAGAAAGCGAACTGCTCGATCTGACGACCTGGTTTCTCGATCGCAAAGGGCCTTCGGTGGTCGGTCAACTTGCCGAATACCACGCGAAGAAGTCTCCGGCGCTCGATGGCATGCCGATCGGTGGCCCCTTTGGCGAGAACCCTTCGCTGCTGTACCTGCTGGCCGAGTCAGAGCTAGTGCAAGACCATATCGAAAAGGCCGAACTGTACGCCCAGGCAGCGCTCGAGCTAGAGCCTGACTCGTACGACAGCCATTACCTGACTGCCCAGGCTCTTTCCGACCGGGGCACTTACCGCTGGAGCCGTAACGAGTATCGCTACGTGATCGACAGCTTCGGCGACCCCATGGAACGGGAATCGATGCTGGCGCGCATGCAACTGGGCGAACTGGAAAACGACCTGGGCTCGCCAGAAAAAGCCGCCGAGGTGATGTGGCCTTGGGTGGAAGCGGTCGAGAAGAAGTTCGGTCCCAAGAACCCGCTCAATTCCGATCGGGACGAAGCCATCTCGCGTTTTCTGGCCCGCAGCTATCTTTTCCGCGCGACCGCCGCCGAACAACGCGGCGACCTGGCCGCCGCCAAGAAGGACCTCGACAAGGCCCTCAAATACTACGAGGACGAAGCGGACGTGTTGATTGCTTCGTATCGGGTGGGCCAGCAAGACGACATGTGGAAAGCCAAGGCCAAGGAACACATCGACCACACGGTCGATTTCTACAAGCCGTTTGTCGAGAAGTTTCAAAAGCAGTACGAGATCTTCAAAGAGAACAGCCGCGGCGACGACTTCATGGGCGCTCAAGGCTCGCAGATGGCCAACTACTGCAATCAATACGCCTGGCTCGTCTGCAACACCTACGGAGACTTCGACCACGCGATCGCGTCGAGCGAACTCTCGCTGGAAATGCAGCCTGGCAATGGTGCTTACTTAGACACACTGGCCCATTGCCACGCGGCCAAAAAAGACTGGGCTTCTGCGGTCAAGTATCAGCGCATGGCCGCCATGCAGATCCCGCACTCAGGCATGATTCGCCAGAAGTACCAAGAGTTTGCCGAGAAGTGCAAAGCGAACAACATCGAGTTCGAAACCATCGAGCTGCTGCCCAGCCCCGACTCGCACTTTCCTGAAACCCAGGAAGAGGGCAAGCCGTGAGTTCTTCGGTCGTGATGCCGCTGGATAGCGATGTCCCCCGGCCGAAGTGGAGCTTCCACATTATCATGCTAAGCATGGCCGTGGTGGTGACGATCCTCTCGTTTGTGCTTTATACCGATGGGCCACACGATGTGGTTATCCCCGGGCTGAATCTCGCCTTGCCGCCGACCTGCAGCATGCAGAACATGGCTGGCATCGACTGCCCCGGCTGCGGTCTGACGCGAAGCTTCATTTCCATCGCTCACGGCAAACTGGACGCCTCGCTGGCCTTCAACCCGGCTGGGATCTTAATCTTCGGTGTGGTCCTCTTTCAGATACCCTATCGCATCGCCCAACTGTGGCGAATACGTCGCGGGTTGCCAGCTTGGAACTTGAACTCGGCCTCGCTTTGGATCTGGGGGCTGATCGGGATCGTGCTGATGGTGCAGTGGATTGGGAAGCTGGTCTAACCAGGCACCTCTCCCAATTCCGTCGCCGTCTGCGACAATGACAGGCGGCTATCATCTTGTGACTTCAACCGGCGGAGCATTCCCATGGACCAAACACTGCAAATCGGCGACACCTCGTTCCACGTTCGCATCGCAGGGGAGGGAAGTCCGCTGGTCCTGGTGCATGGGTTTCCCTTAGACCATCACATGTGGGACGCCGTGTTCGACTCGCTGGCCGAGCAACATCAGGTGATTGCGATCGACTTACGCGGCTTCGGCCAAAGCGACGGCTATCGCGAGATCGTCCCGATGGAGATGTTTGCTGACGACATTGCCGCGATTTTAGATGCGTTGGAAATCTCGGAACAAATCACCTTTGCCGGCCTGAGCATGGGGGGCTATATCGGCTGGCAGATGTGGCAGCGCCATCGCGATCGGTTGAGCCGCATGATTCTGCTGGACACGCGGGCTATCGCCGACGACGAGGTCCAATCCAGGGCACGCCGAATCGCAGCCGAAGCGGTTTTGTCGGCCGGCATGGAGGACGTGCCGGTTAACATGCTGCCCAAACTTCTGGCCGAAAGCACCCGTAGCGAACAGCCGGAAGTAGCCACCGCGCTGACCGAGATGATCTTGCGGCAAGATCCCCGCGGAGTAGCCGCCGCCCAGCGCGGCATGGCCCAGCGGCCCAACGTCGAAAGCTGGTTGAATGAGATTACCATTGCGACCCTCGTCATCAGTGGCGAGCACGACGTCATCAGCCCGCCAGAAGAAATGAAAGGCTTTGCCGCCAAGATCCCAGGGGCTCAGTTTGTCGAGATTCCCGGCGCCGGACACATGGTCCCCATGGAGAACCCCACAGCATTGTGCGAAGCCGTGCTACCATTCTGCCGCGACCTGGAATAAACACTTTCCTGTCCCCTCGCCCCTGCGGGAAGAAATTTTCTAACTGCGAATTACGCAGATGGTCGGGGGTAAGCAGGACGTGTTTCGACTCGATCCGAACGACCGGGTAGCCCAGAGATTTATCTCTGGGTCGGCATCGCCGACAAGCGGCTCATGCATCAGGTATGCACAAGTTAGAACGTCTCCATCCGCAACCAACCCCATGCATTAGCCGCTTGTAGCCTGCGGCTAGGTGAGAGATAAATCTCTGGGGCACCCTTGGTTGGTGAGCTTCCAACTGATCCGCGCCCATCGCGGTTCACTTCCCGTTACCCTGGCAGGCGGAAATAGGTTTCCGTTTTGACTATCGCCTGGTCGTCGGGGAAGGTGTGGAACGCTTGGATGAAGACGCTGCGGTTGCGGGTCTCGGCGTTCATGTAGCTGACAGCGCCCATGTTCATGCGTCCACTCGAATCGAATTCGTGCACTAAACCGACCTTGCGATCGTCGTTGCACAATTCACGCTGGCACATCCGAAAAAGCTTCGGCGAGACGGATTCCAATTGAAACGTGGTTTGATAGCGAATGCCGTGACATTCAAACTGATCTTTGCGACGGCCTTTAATCGGATAGGCCATGATGCGCCGCTTGGTCGGTAAATCTTGCTGGGCCGAGGTGCACACTTCCGTTAGCGTGAGTCCTTCGTGCCGCCACGTGAGAACATGACCGCAGTTGGTGATATCCATCTTCAGAGTGTACCCTCCGCGCTCGACTGTTCGCGTTTGAAACGCCTCGAACAGTTCCGGGTGAAGTGGCCTCGTGTAAAGCTGAAAGGCCAGCTGAGCAACTCTTGGACGGATCGAAAGCAATGAAAACTCCTTCTCAGTTTAAGGCGGCGAGATCCTCCTGATCTCGATGACTTACCGCAGCGAGCTAGAGCCGCATGGCTAGTGCAAGCATAGTACGCGCCGGCGTCCTTGATTATAGACAGGCCATAATTTCCCGAGGAATACCGTTTTTTGGCCTGCCTGAATTTGATTATTTACCGCACGAATTTTTTCGCAAGGACTTGACTTTTACCATCGCTTAAGGCGATGGAGTTTGAAGTGTTTAGTTTTCAGCGTTCAGCAGGAACATGTTTCTCGCTGAAAACGGAACACTTCAAACGGAAAACGCACGATCCTATTTTGACGAATTCTGCCGGGGCATGAAATGTCAACTTTTTTGCGGCTTTCTTGTTTGCTTGCTTGCTATCGGAACGGTTGTTTTCCGCTTAGAATGGTGGTTTACTGAATTCACCCATTTCGCGACCCTGATTGCACTTGCGCTGCTTTCCGCGCCCCCGGCAGACAACGGCAATCACCAGGGCAAATACTTTAACGAGCGGCCCTTCGAAGCGACTATGACCGTATCTGATTTCGCTACGCTTGCTGAAAATTCTCAGGACGCAAGCAAGTGGCTTTCGCAACTGAAGATTGTTAACACGGCGCGCGGCCGAGAAAATATAAACAGCTTCGTGCGGTTGAACTTGCCGATCGACTTGCAATCGTCCCTTTGCGGGCAGTTAGCCCATGCGCTTCCCGGCTGTAGTGATCCGGACATGGCGCTGAATAATTTAGAGCGATTGTTCAGCCGTGCCCGAAGCCCGCTTAGTCTCGCCGCCTTGTTCGAACGCGATATGACTTCCATGACCACGCTGGTCCGGATCTTCAGTTCGAGTCAAAGCCTCAGCGATCAAATCATCTCGGATCCAGAAAGCTTCGAGTTGATTCGGATCACCGATGGGCAGCCGGCGGCGCGGCAGTATCTGGTCGCCGAGATTGTGACCGAGGTCCGGCAACTCAGCGACGAGAAAGCGATCATGAAAGCGCTGCGGCGCACCAAGCGGCGCGAGACGCTGCGGATCGCTTATGGCGACTTGATCTGCAATCAAAACATCGAGACCGTCACACGCCAAATTTCTTTCCTGGCCGATGCATTGATCGAAGCCGCTTACCAGGCCGCATGCAAGTTGGTCTCGCAGCGTTTCGGTAACCCCAAGCCGCGTAGCAGTCGCAATGGCAAGGCCGGCACACCGCGGTTTAGTGTCATCGCGCTGGGCAAGCTAGGCGGGTCCGAGTTGAACTACTCGAGCGACATCGACTTGATGTTTCTCTACGACGGTGACGGCAACACCGACGGCGAGAAATCGATCACCAACAAAGAATACTTCGAACGCGTCGGGCAGCGATTGATGAAGCTGCTGACCGAACCGACCGAGCTTGGCACGCCTTATCGAATTGACATGCGGCTGCGTCCCGAGGGAAGCCATGGCCCGCTGATCAACAGCCTGGAAGGGGCGCTGCACTACTACGATATCCTCGGCCGCACATGGGAACGCCAGGCCTTTGTCAAAGCGAGGGCCTGTGCCGGCGATGCCGCGTTGGGAGACGAGTTCCTCGAAAAGCAGGAACCGTGGATCTATCGCAATTATCTCAGCCGGGCAGATATCACCGGCATCAAAGCCCTCAAACGCCGGATCGAGAAACGGGCAACCGTCGCCGGCGCGGTCGATGCCAACGTCAAGACAGGGCACGGCGGCATTCGCGATATCGAGTTCGTCATTCAGTTTTTACAACTGCTCAACGGTGGCGACCTGGCGCAGATCCGCACGCCGAACACGCTCGAAGGAATTCGCACGCTCGAAGAGGTGGGCTGCCTGACACTGCAGGAAAGCGCGATCCTGAAAGACAACTACAGCTTTCTGCGTAAGGTCGAACATCGCCTGCAAATCATGTTCGACCTGCAAACCCATTCCCTGCCGAGCGAGCCGCTGGAACGCAACAAGCTGGCCATGCGGATGGGCTATGTCGACGACGCCGACTTCAAAGCGCTCACCAAGTTTCAAGCCGATTTCCAAGAGAAGACCGAGATCAATCGCAAGATTCTCGATCACCTGCTGCACGACGCGTTTCCCGACGACGAGGTCACCGCCCCGGTCGTCGATCTGGTTCTCGACCCTGAGCCAACCGCCGACGCGATCGACGAAGCGCTCTCGGATTACGGCTTCCACGATCCAAAGATCGCCTACGAAAATGTGATGGCGCTAACCCGCGAGCGGGTGCGTTTTCTGTCGACGCGTCGTTGCCGACACTTTCTCGCAGCGATCGCGCCCCAACTGCTCGAAGCCATTTCGCAAACGCCAGACCCCGACTCGACCCTGGTGAACCTGGCCCAGGTAAGCGATTCGCTCGGGGGCAAAGAAGTGTTGTGGGAGCTTTTCAGCGCGAACCCGGCGACGCTGCATTTGTACGTGCGGCTGTGTGCCGGTAGTCCGTATCTCTCGAACGTGCTGATCAGCAACCCCGGCATGATCGACGAGTTGATGGACTCGCTCATGCTCGATCGTTTGCCGAGCCGACGCGTGTTGGAAGAGATGATCTTAGAGCTCTGCCGCGGGGCCGAAGACATCATGCCGATCTTGCACAGCTTCAAAAACTTGATGCATCTGCGGGTCGGTGTGCTCGATATTCTGCGTAAGAAGGACCTACATACACGGCTGCAAACGCTTTCGGACGTGGCCGAAGTTTGCCTGCACCAAATCGTCTTTCGCGAGTATCGCCAACTGGTTGCCCGCTTTGGCGAACCACGTCTGCCCGATGGCACGCCGTGCGATTTGATCATTCTCGGTCTCGGTAAAATCGGTGGGGCCGAACCGAACTACCATAGCGATCTCGACATCATCTTCGTCTACGAAGGCAACGGAAATACGGTTGTTGATGCCCGGCATCGGGGCGCGAGCAGCACGACCAACCAGCATTTCTTCGGCCAGCTCGGCCAGCGGATTATCAAGAGCGTGAACGAGTTGGGGCCGTATGGTCGGCTGTATGAACTCGACCCGCGTCTTCGCCCGACCGGCAAGAGCGGGCCCATGGCCGTGACTTTGGAAGATCTTTACAACTACCACGCCAACGGAACCGGCGAGTTATGGGAACGTCAGGCCATGACCAAGGCCCGGCCGATCTTTGGCCCGCCAAGTGGGTGCGAAGCAGCCGAGAAAACCGTTCGCGATGCCATTGCTTGTCGGCCCTGGAAACCTTCCGATGCCGACGAGATCCGCAAGATGCGAACCCGCATGGAAGAAACGGCTTCGCGGAACAACATCAAACGCGGCCCAGGCGGAACCGTCGATATCGAGTTCATCGTGCAGATGCTGCAACTGAAGCACCTGGCCGAGAGCCCGGAAGTGATGGTGCCCAACACGCTCGACGGCCTGAAGCTTCTGCACGAAAAGGGCTACCTCAGCCAAGAAGACCACGACTATTTCTACAACGCGTACGAGTTCCTCCGCATGGTGGAAGCCCGACTGCGGCTGATGAACACCACGGCCCGGCACGACCTGCCGGAAGAACGCTTAGAGGTCGCCAAGCTGGCCTACCTGCTCGACTACGAAGACCCCGCCACGCTGCTGAAAGAGTGCCGCCAAATGACCCGCGAAACCCGCCGCCGGTTCGACCTGATCTTTGATAAGGCAGCCGCTGGATAAGCGAAACGCGGTTGTGCCTTTTCAGTTGATTCTCCGATCAATCCATATCGACGCATTAAGAACAGTCGTAGCCCAATCCGCTGAGATCTCTATCAAGCATCTTTCCTAGATTCTGATTCGAGTAACGAATTGCTTCTTGAACCTCTTGGGGGACGCTTGAAAGTACTGTACTGGATTTCCACCGAACCACCGCATTTAGCATGCTGATGAAAACACGGCGAGGGAATGAATAGGTCGACAGGCCTGGTATCGGTAAGAGGGGTTGATGATGGAGAGTACTACAAATTCGATTAAACAATTTAAGACATGACGCTTGCGCAGGATTCACTTTCTGCCCTGTAGGTACTCTTACTGTGGTTTCGGGAACAAAACTCGAGTCCACGCCAATTTGTCCATATAGTTGCTGCATGAACCCAACGCTGTTATTACAAAATTCCTCAAAGAAAAAGACATGCACACGATCCTGTCCGAATACATTAAAGAGGTGTTCGACATACTTGTCGTAGAAAAGTCGTTGATAAAGTCCGTGGGCATACGGAGAACTTAGACCGGTCGAACCGTTAATCACAGGCGACGATCCCTTAATGAGAAATTCCTTTCGAGACAGCACCCCACCTTCACGTATGTATTGACACCAAACTGAATCGAGAAAGGAATACTGTTCTCTGAGAACTACTAGAATCTTAGTTTCCGGGAAAGACTGCCCAAGAATATCAACTATGTACTGGGAATTCGCTCCACTGTACATGGCCCCGGAAAGCCCCTCAAAACTCCAAATCACCTTTTTGCCAGAAACCGTTTTATCCCGAATTCCATTAAAATAATTGACGAGTTCTTGGCGACAAAACCCATTGCTCCCCAGATGAATATTCCACATCAATTCTCTTGCTTCTGGATTTTTGTTCCAAGTAACCGTCTCAATTTCCGGATGGGAACTCAGTCCGATATCTTGAAAATAGGTGGATGCTGCTTTGTGCATTCCAATGTGAATTACGTCGATCACAATACCCCTCAGAACCGGTGAATCACAAACATATTGTTACAAACCCACCTCACCCTCAAAATTTAAATAATTTCATCATGATACCACGCGCATACTCAATATTCACAAAGATCAGATTAAGTCTATATGATGTTGAAACCCATCACCGGTTCAATCAGATCTTCTAGAAAGCTACCTGCGGACTAGAGTGACCCAACCGCGGATGGACGCGGATAAGAATATCGCTGCGGGATGGATCAAGAGCACGTGGTGGCCCAGAGATTTATCTCTGGGTAGCCGCAGGCTACAAGCGGCTAATGCATCAAGCTTGTACAAAATAGAACGTCTCTATCTTCAGTAACATCCATTCATGAGCCACTTGTCGGCGATGCCGACCCAGAGATGAATCTCTGGGCCAACCGTTGTTGGGGATTTGTAGTCGCCCTGCGATTGAATATCCATTCTCGACCCGCGACACGCGGTCCCTACGGGCGGCCCAAATCTCTTGCCGAAGGGGTCGAGCGTTCTTGCTGAGCCCGCGGGGCGATCATCCCTGGTCGCGATGGCCCGCGGTAAAGTTGCTGCTGCGTTCTTTCGCTGGGAGACAGTCGTTTTCGCATCAGTGGATCGCGCGTGGTGCGCTGCGTTCCTAGCAAGGGGCTACTCAGGTTGCGTAGTGGATCGGTCGACGGTAACACGTTTCCGGCGGCGTCTCTTATTCTTGCGTCGCGTTTCTCCGGCAGGATCGGCAACTTGCCGGTGACGTCGTACCCTTCGCGTTCCAATCGTTTCTGCACAGGGTTCACGCGGGTACGACCACTGTAGAGGGTATCGAAGACCATGTTCCGCCGTGGCAGAAGTCTTGGCCGCAAGTAATAGGGAACACCCAGAGCCGGGGTAGCCTCTGTTGTTGGGCGGGCCTGGGGCTCTTCCCCCCAGATCTTGGCCGAAGCGTAGAAGGCCACGATCAAAAAGATGGCTGCGGCAATCAAACCGATGAGCAGGTGTCGCATCACTTGGGACTCCTTTTACCCCCGGCCTGATCGACGACCGGGGCTAGGTTTCTTTCTGCCGAGAATCGTAATCGGCGAAGTCGATCATGTCGGCTGCGAAGGTCATCGGCAGGACGAAGATCTTTCCGTCCCCCATGCGGCCACTGCGTGCGACCGCGACAATCTTCCGCACGGTTTCTTCGACCCGCGAATCATCTAACCACATGCTGATTTCGATCTTGGGCAGAAACGTTTTGGAATATTCACTCTCGCTGTACTCGTCGAGATAATTCTTCTGCCGGCCAAAACCTTTCACCTCACGGACGTTGAGTGCTTCCAGCGGGGCGCGGCTGAGCGTGTCCAACACTTTCTCAGCCAAATAAGGCTTCACGATGGCGATAATTTGCTTCACGTTATTGAATTCTTTCGCTTTCTGAACGAAATCCAACCGATGCGACCGGCAGGTTTTGGCCGTAGCCGCTGTATCTTATAGTAAACCTTAAGCCTAATGCCCCGCTAGGGAGTTTGTGAAACTTGCTCCTTTGTTGCGGGAGTATTACAATCGGGACTTCCCCACCGAGATCGGGAACCCACCTTTATTTCCCCCCCCGGAAAGCCTCTCTACCGCGATGCACGCGTGGTATCAACTTACCGACCAGTCACTCGGAAAACGTAGCATTACGTTTATCCTGCTGAGTACTATGGTCTTATGGGGAGCCGGCATCACCCTTTCGGTGCCGAATTTCAAAGACACCAGCGTCCCGTTCATGTGCCAGGATCACGCTTGTTCCTGTCGCAACGCCGGTAACTGCTGGAACCATTGCTGCTGTTTCAGCCGAACCGAGAAGTTGGCCTGGGCCCAGAAAAATCAGGTTCAACCGCCTGAAAAGTTTGTGGCCGAATTAAAGAAGACAGTCGACACCTCGTCGGAATTTTGCGGCGAGTCAACACTTCGGCCTGACGTTTACGCCGCGCTTTGCACACTGCGAGGGACCAGTTCGGCGAAAACAGACGCTGCTTCCTGCTCGACCAAATCGTGTGTCGCGACTAGCAGCGAGCCCCAAGAGGCCCCTGCGTCACGTCCCATCTCGTTGACCAATTCGATGCGGTGCCATGCCTTGGCTAGCGTCACATTGATCTACTCGCCGGTGCTGGAATTCGATCTGGGCATCGGCCAAATGGTGGCTTTAGAAATCGAAGCCATGCCCCATGATTCTCTATTGCGGCCCACCTCTTTCCGCGCCGCGCCCGACTCGCCTCCTCCGCAGGCCTAACGTGTTTCTCAATATCTGATGAATGAATGCGTGTGCGCTGCTGCGCGCTTGCATGTTGCTATCGGTGTTCTGACGGCAACCTCTCCTCCCTGAAAGGGCGTCAAATAGCCCGCTGGAAATGAAGAGTCACTTCTTACTTCTTTAAAACACGTTACTTACTTAAAAACATAATCATGAATAGACGACAAGCTTTTACGCTGGTCGAGCTTCTGGTGGTGATTGCTATCATCGGAATCTTGATCGCTCTGCTGCTACCTGCTGTGCAACAGGCTCGCGAGGCCGCTCGGCGGATGCAATGCACCAATAACCTGAAGCAGCTGACGCTCGCTTTGCACAACTACGACGGGTCCCTCGGCAGCTTTCCGCCGGGCGGTTTGGGTTATCCGATGGTTTGGTCGGCTCAGGCCCAGTTGCTTCCTTATGTCGAGCAGGGCAACCTGCAAGATTTGCTCGACTTCACCCAACCCCCACTGACTGCTTTTGGGGGTCCTGCCCAAAACGAAAACGCGGCCCAAACGACGATCGACATGCTTCTCTGTCCGAGTGACAAGGACGAAGTGCCTGGTTCGATCTACGGTGGTATCAGCTATCCGGCTAACGCAGGAAGCGGAATCAACAGCCTCAGCATCGCTACCGACGACGGTGCCATTTCCAATGCCGATGGGGTCATCTTCTCACTGTCGAAAACTAGTTTCCGTGACATTACCGACGGCACCAGCAATACGGTCGTGTTCAGCGAGCATCTGCTGGGCGACGGCGGAACGACAGCCCCGACGAACGATGACTATCGATTCCGCGTTGTGGAACTCGATACGTCGACGCAGACGACCGAATCCGCTTGTACTGCGAGTAGTGCCCCGGCTTGGTCGGGGCAACGTGGCGCGAAGTGGATCAACGGCCATCTGGCCGACACGATGTACAACCACTGGTACGGCCCGAACTCCAACAATCCGGACTGCCATAACGGCTACCACAACTTCGCCATCACGAGTGCCCGGAGCCAACATCCTGGCGGCGTGCAAGTTGCGATGGCCGATGGAAGTGCCCGGTTCGTCGGAGAGACCGTCGCGATCGAAATCTGGAGAGCGATCGCAACCCGTGGCGGCGGCGAAGTCGTCTCTGAGTACTAACGATATTGGTAATCACTGTCTGGTTGGCACACGGGCGAAATACCGCTGGTGTGCCACGATGCAGTTTCTCATAGGAAGCATAATATTATGAAACGACAAGCTTTTACGCTGGTCGAGCTTCTGGTGGTGATTGCCATCATCGGAATCTTGATCGCTTTGCTGCTACCTGCTGTGCAACAGGCCCGCGAGGCCGCTCGGCGGATGCAATGCACCAATCAGCAGAAGCAGCTGGTTCTGGCAATGCACAACTACGAAAGCACCTTTTCGAGTTTTCCTGGCCTGGCGTTTGATAGCGCGTATGGCTTTAGTGTTCAGGCCAAGATTTTGCCATTTGTCGAACAAGGCAACCTGCAAGATCTGATCGACTTCAGCATTCCGTTGATGGTTGGTTCCGGCGGGAGCCAATCGCTCAATCCGACGCACGGGCCGGCGGCGGAAAAGGTCGTGGACCTGTTCCTGTGTCCTAGCGACGGTGAAAACCCGGTCTTTGAAAACGCCAATACTGCCAACGACTCTTTCGCCGGCACGAACTACGTTGTCTGCACGGGGGACGGAACCGGGTCGACCTACGATACCAGGGCCGCCACCAACGGCATGTTCTGGTGGGGTTCGCAGGCCAAGTTTCGCGACATGACCGATGGCACCTCTAACACGGCCATTCTGTCAGAATCGCTGCTGGGCGATAAGACCGAAACGACCGGCACCGTGACCGACCCCAAGCGGCAAATGGCCCGCTATGGTGGCGGCGGCATGGGGGGCGCCGGCGAAGGCTTTACCGGAGCCCCGGGGCATAACCCCGACATGGCGACGGCTGCCAGTAGCGCTGGCAATATCGACGGCAAAGGACGCGGATCGTGGATCTGGGGACGAGAGCACATGACAACGTTCAATACGTACATGGCTCCGAACAACCAGAACCCCGACGTCCATCGCAACGGATTCGGCTGGTTTGCACCGCGCAGCCAACATCCTGGCGGCGTCCAAGTAGGTCTTGCCGATGGTTCGGTGCGGTTCATTCCGGAAACGATCAACCTGACCACCTGGCGTGCTCTGGGCACCAAAGGTGGCGGCGAAGTCCTCGGCGAATTTTAATTCTCTCTACAAATTCTTTACGACAAGGTTAAACACATGACACGACTACTTTCCCTTTCATTGTTTCTTTTTGCTCTGTCGGCATCGGCATCTGCGCACGATACGTGGGTCGAGACCAACACCAATATCGTTCGCCCTGGCGATGCGATTTATACGGACCTGAAGCTCGGAAATCATGGCAACCACCATCGCGATTTCAAACTGGCCAGCAAGATCGGTTTAGAGGACCTGACCTGGGAAGTGATTTCTCCGAGTGGCGAAAAGTTTGACGCCCAGAGCGTTGCCATCGATACCGGGTACGCGCCGAAGGAAGGTTTCTGGAATGCCAAATACGTGGCCGAGAAGCCTGGGCTGTACACGGTGGTTCACACCTTGGACAAGCTCATCAATCACGGCACCCCTATCCGCGCGATGAAGAGCAGCAAGACTTTCTTTATCGTCAGCGAAAGCCTGGACCAGGTTCCCAGCGACCTGACTGGCTTTGATAAGCCGCTGGGACATACGCTGGAACTGGTTCCTACCGTCAATCCGGTTGCCCCGCTGGGTCCTGGCAAGCCGATTGAAGTTCAATTGCTGTTCCACGGTAAGCCGCTCAAAGACACGGTCGTTTCGTTCGTGCCACGTCGCGAAAGCTTGAAAGAAGGTTTCGATGAAACGTACGAACGCAAGACGGATGAAAACGGCATGGCCAGCTTCACGCCTAAGACTGGCGATCAGTACCTGGTGGTCGTGCACGTGACCGACGAAGACGCCAAGGGAGACGGCTTCGAGAAGACGGCCTACAGCGCCACGCTGACAGTGATCGTCCCCGAGCGCTGCCCCTGCTGCGGCTAGTAAATCTCTTCGGCCCTCTTGCCGGTCCCCTCTCCCGTCCCCAGGGAGAGGGCTAGGTTGAGGTTTTTTGAAGCAAGCACCCGGTTCGCCCCTAACCCTCTCCTCAAGGGGGCGAGGGGACCGGCGTTGCTGCTGCCAGCAGTGATACTATGGGTAAAATTTGCTGGAATTCTCCTGGCTGAATAGCCGATCGCTTTACAGGTTTCGTTGACTCTGTCACGATAAATTTTCGGCCGCACCTGTTTGCGGTCTTCTTTGCTTTCTTGAATGCGAAAAGGATGCCCCTGATGGCCAACTCCTACTCCAAACATCAGCAAAACATCATCAAGCGTTACTACGACAACAAGGACGCCATCGCGACGCAAAAGCTGCAAGAGAATATCACCGAGCTGTACCTCGCCGAAGGCAAGAAGCGGGCCACCGTCTGGAAGCGCATCATCGGCCATCTCGAGAAGCTGGAAGTCCCCAAGAAGCAGATCGATCACCTGGTCGCTTCGGACGATGCCACGTTGGTCGCGAAGTATTTGGAACGCATACTGGCCAAGCAAGACTAAGCACCCTCTTTGTGTCCCCTCTCCCCTGACGGGAGAGGGGATCAGATTAAATATCATGGCACAATCCTGGAGCTTCTTCTCCGCCGGGCAGTTCACTTTTGGATGCGGCTCGCGACACGAACTCGGTAAGCGGGCCGCCGGACGTCGGTATCGAAAAGTTCAAATCATCACCGACGCCACGCTTTCCGGTTTGGGGATGGTGCAGCCGTTGGTTGACGACCTGGCCGAGCATGGCATTCAGGTGGAAGTCTTCGACGGAAGTGTCGCCGAGCCAGATTTGGAAATCGCCAAAAACGCGGCCTTGATGGCTGGTACCTTTCAGCCCGATGCAATTCTCGGCCTGGGGGGCGGCAGCAATATCGACTTGGCTAAGGTCACAGCGGTACTGGCCACCCACGGCGGCCAGCCGCAAGACTTCTTTGGCTGGGACAAGGTTCCGTCGCAGATTGTTCCCGTAATCGCGATGCCAACGACCGCCGGCACCGGTAGCGAGGTCTCGCAGTCGGCCGTGCTGACCGATCGCGAGACGAACATGAAGGTCAGTATTCTCAGCCAGTTCATGCGACCAGCGTTGGCGATTGTCGACCCGGAGCTGACCTTCAGCTGTCCGAAACAAGTCACGGCTGATAGCGGCATCGATGCGCTGACGCATGCCGTCGAAGCGTATCTGTCGAAGGAGTCTGGCAAGATCGCGGCCGAGCCAGGCGAGCCCGTTCCCTACAGCGGCAGCACGCCGATCGGTGAGTTGTTTTCCGAAGAGGCGATCGCATTGGTCGGGCGATACCTGGCGGCAGCCGTTCATAACCCGCACGATCGCGAGGCCCGCGAGAAGATGGCGCTCGCTGCTTCGTTGGCAGGGCTGGCGTTCTCGAACTGCGGCGTGGCAGTGGTTCACGCGCTCGAGTACCCCATCGGCGGCCGCGTGCACTGTAGCCACGGTGGCGGCAACGGTTTATTGCTTCCCTACGTGATGAAGTACAACCTGCCCCAGCGCGAGGCGAAGCTTTCGCGGATCGCTCAGCTTCTGGATCCGATCTGTGATTTCGCCAGCGACATGGAAGGGGCGATGCTCGCGATACGCCAAGTCGAACAGCTGAAGAGCCTGATTGGTATTCCCGAGAAGCTCAGCGCGTATGGTGTGACCGAGGATATGCTACCTGACTTCGCGGACAAGTCGTTTGCGATCACGCGCCTGATGAACATTAATCCACGCACGCCAACACGGGATGACCTGCTACAGATTCTAACCGAAGCGTTGTAAACGCATGGTTGTCCCTTCCGCATGAATCCCATAGAACGGAGTGTTCCTCATCTTGTTCCCTCGCCCCTCGGCGG
This sequence comes from Bremerella alba, assembly GCF_013618625.1. Lineage (NCBI taxonomy): Bacteria > Pseudomonadati > Planctomycetota > Planctomycetia > Pirellulales > Pirellulaceae > Bremerella > Bremerella alba. The sequence goes on from NZ_JABRWO010000015.1 coordinate 33,883, forward strand.
AGAGGGTTAGGGTGAGGGGGCGAGCGACATATAACGTAGCTCGTTTTTCTTCCAACCACGAACAAAAAACCCTTACCCTGGCCCTAAACCTGCCAGAAAGAGGGGACACGAGAAACCATGTTCAAATACGCTATCTGCAACGAAACGTACCAAGACTGGACGCTGGAAACGGCCCTCGCGCATGCGAAAGAGTCTGGCTACGACGCGGTGGAAATCGCTCCGTTTACGCTCGCTTCAACCGCCTACGATGTGACTGCCAAGCAGCGTGGCGAGATCCGCGGAAAGATCGAAGATGCCGAGCTCGATGTGGTCGGCCTGCATTGGCTCTTGGCCAAAACCGAAGGCTTCTACCTGACGACGCCGGATGATGCGGTACGCCAGAAGACAAGTGACTACTTCTGCGAATTGGCCCGGCTGTGCAGTGACCTGGGTGGCAAAATCATGGTACTGGGCAGCCCTCAGCAGCGGAATCTGTTGCCAGGCGTCAGCGAATCGGAAGCGATGAAGCTGGCCGCCGATTGCATCCGCAAAGCGATGCCTACTTTGGAACAGTGCGACATCACCTTGGCCCTGGAACCACTGGGCCCGGCCGAAGGGGACTTCCTGAACACGGCCGAGAAGGGGATGGAGTTGATGGACCTGATCGACTCGCCCAATTGCAAGATTCACCTGGACGTCAAAGCGATGTCAGCCGAAGACAAGCCGATCCCGCAGATCATCCGGGAAACGCATCCTCACATCGCCCATTTCCACGCCAACGACCCCAACAAACGCGGTCCCGGCATGGGAGACGTCGACTTTGTTCCCATTTTTCAAGCATTGAAAGAAGTCGATTACCGTGGCTGGGTTTCAGTGGAAGTCTTCGACTACGAGCCTGGCATCGAATCGCTCGTGAAGGACAGCATCGCCTACATGCACAAGTGCGAAGCGGCAACAAGCTAGTCTCGAAGCACCGCTCCTGTGCTCTTGTCCCCTCGCCTCTTGGGGGAGAGGGCTAGGGTGAGGGGCGAAGCGTGACCGACAACACAACCCGGTTCAACGGATACACAAAGCGGATTACGAGGGAGGCCGAATCACTTAGGCCCACCACCATTGAAATCCCGCACCCTAGCCCTCTCTCTTCAAGGGAGCGGGGACAAGAAATGTTATGCGACAGTACCTTGATTTGATGCAGCGAATTCTCGACGAAGGGGTCGAGAAGCACGATCGGACCGGCACCGGCACGCTCAGCGTGTTCGGCCATCAAATGCGGTTCGACCTGTCGGAAGGGTTTCCGGTCGTCACGACGAAGAAACTGCATCTGCGTTCGATCATTCATGAACTGCTGTGGTTTCTCAAAGGGGAAACCAACATCCAATATCTGCGCGAGAACAAAGTCCGTATTTGGGACGAGTGGGCCGACGCGGATGGCAACTTGGGGCCCGTTTACGGAAAGCAGTGGCGCAGCTGGCAGACGCCTGATGGCGAAGCGATCGACCAGGTTTCGCAAGTGGTTCAGCAGATCAAGACAAATCCTGATTCGCGTCGCTTGATTGTTTCGGCCTGGAATGTGGCCGATGTTCCGCAGATGGCGTTACCCCCGTGCCACCTTCTTTTTCAGTTCTATGTGGCCGAGGGCAAGCTGAGCTGCCAGTTGTACCAGCGGAGTGCTGACGTGCTGTTGGGCGTGCCGTTCAACATTGCCTCGTACGCACTGCTGACGATGATGATCGCCCAGGTATGCGATCTTCAGCCAGGCGACTTCGTTCATTCGTTTGGTGATGCCCATCTCTATTCGAATCATTTAGAGCAAACCAAGCTCCAGCTTTCGCGCGAGCCCAAAGCGCTACCGACGATGAAGATCAACCCGAACGTGAAGGACTTGTTCGCGTTCAGGATCGAAGACTTCGAGCTACAAGGTTACGACCCGCACCCGCACATTTCTGCCCCGGTCGCCGTATGAGAATTTCGATGATCGTCGCGGCCAGCCAAGACTGGGTGATCGGCCGCGATGGAGACATGCCGTGGCGATTGTCCAGCGATCTGAAGCGGTTCAAGAGCCTGACCATGGGTCACCCGATGATCATGGGACGCAAGACGTACGAGTCGATCGGGCGGCTGCTGCCAGGACGCACGACAATCATCGTCACGCGCGACCCCAGCTATCAGGTCGAAGGGGCGGTGATCGCTAACAGCGTCGGCGATGCCGTCGCCGCATGTCACGAAGCGGACGAAGCGTTTGTGGTAGGGGGCGCGGAAATTTATCAAGCCATGCTCCCATGGACCACGCGGCTCTATCTGACCAAAGTGCTTGCGATGATTCCCGACGGCGACACGCACTTCCCACTGCTCGACTTCCACCACTGGCACTTGGAGTCGGCCGAAGAGATTCCGCCCGACGCGAAGAATCAGTACCCTACCCGCTTTGAAGTGTGGGACCGGCTACCGGAAGCGTAGGGGTCTCGCTTGCCGCGATGCAGGCACCAGGGTATCGGCCCGGCCACGTGCGGCGGCCTATCGGACTAGGTCGTGGGCTGTTTCAGCCGGCGGCCCTTGGCCGTGCTAGGGGCGCTGGTAAGTGGGTTTTCGGACCCGACCAGGGGATCGCCTTCTTTAACTTTCGCCAGGCGCTCGCGGACCTGTTTGGCGTAGTCTTTGGATAGCTCGAAGCCTAGTGGCTGGCGGCCTAGCTTCTTCGCGGTTACCAACGTCGAGCCGCTGCCGGCGAAGGGATCCATGACGACCTCTCCTTCGCTGGAACAGCATTTGATAATCCGACCCAGCAGTTGTTCTGGCATTTGACAACCGTGGAAGCCTGCACGCTCTTTAAAGGTGCCGGCGACGCGGGGGAAGTACCACGTATCTTCTTCGCTGCTGAAGCTTTCCGGGGCATCTTGGGGACGCAGAATCCAGGTATCGTCCGGAACGCGTCCTTTGGGATTGGCTCGCTTATCGCCGTAAACCAGCATCCGGGCACTCGGTACGCGGATCTCTCCGTCGTTGAAGGTGAACTGCTTCGCATCCTTGGTGAAGTAAAAGATATGCGCGTGGCTGCGGGTGAACTTGCTCTTGCAGTGCACGCCAAAGGTGTAATACCAAACGACCCAGTTGCGACAATGAAGCCCGAGCGTGCGCGTGGCGAGAACTTTCAATTCGGCCGCGAATTCATCGCCAATTGCCAGCCAGAATGCCCCGGTAGGTTTGAGAACTCGCGAGACTTCTCGCATCCATTGTTCGCTCCACTCGAGATACTCGTCGACCGATCGCCGGTCGTCGTAGACGTCGTACTTATAGCCGATGTTAAAGGGGGGATCGGCGAAAGCCAGGTCGATGCATCCCTCAGGCAGCTTCTTCATCTGGGCAATGCAATCGCCGGTCGTCAATCCAGTGGCGGGAAGTTTCAGCGGCGTCGCCACAGCGGCCCTCCTTGGCATGAATGATCGTACAATCTGGGACTGGAAGTATTAGTGTAGCCCGGCAAGCGGCAGGGCGCAATGCAGTCCGGTCGCCGTATCTTAACGCATTCTTGGACAAACGTGTGCACGCCCGAATCTGAAGCCGCTTCGCTGAAAGAAAGTAACACCTATGAACTGCGGATGGGTTCGGTTCGCAGCGAGAACCGGTCGGAAAGTCCCCATCTTTCGGATTTCGCTGGTTGACCTTACCTCAATGGTAGGAGATGCTAAATCAATGAAACGCCGTGAAGGGTTTCTCCTCATTGAGCGCTTGTGAGGTGATCCACTCCCTTGGAAAGGGCCAGCCATGAACGACGCCGCACCCACGTTAGTCCACCATCAGATTGCCGGCAAAGTCCTCGTTCTCACCCCGCAAGTCGAACAGATGCGCGACACCGAGATCTGTTATTCGATTCGGGATGGAATGACCGACTATGTGAAACAGGTCGATCATCGCCGTGTCGTGATCGATATGCAAAACGTTAACTTCGTCAGCAGTATCGGAATCCTCGCGTTTCTGAATCTTCGTCGAGCGGTCCCCAATGACGAAGAACGAATCATTTTTTGCAATCTGTCTTCCTCGCTCACCAGCATGTTCAGAATTTGCAAATTAATCTCAGAAAACCCTAACGACCCAACGCCGTTCGATTCCGTAGACACTCTTGAGTCGGCTTTGTCGACCGCGTAACCTGCGCAAAATGGAGCCCATCTACCCACCGATCGTATTTGTAAATCGGTCCCCACCCCAACCATGCTAGGCGGAGCACGGACGCATGAACGCCAAGGTCACGAATTCACTCGTTTCGTTCGAAGAGGTCGACGGTGTGCACGTTGTCACGCCGCTGGTGAGCAACATGCGCGACGCCAACAACTGTTTGGCGATTCGCGAATTGACAATCGAATATGGCCAATCACGTCGGCCGGAAAAAGTCTTAATAGATTTGAGTCAGGTACGCTTTATGTCGAGCGTTGGCGTCCGCGTGCTCGTCTCTTTGCTGCGACAAGTCTGCGAAGTTCAGGGCCGAATCATGGTCTGCAGCCTGAATGGAGAGTTGCGGGGAGTACTTTTCGTCTGTAGCCTAATATCAGACGATATGAATCAACCGGGACCGCTAGAGGTGGCAACAAACCGTGAGGACGGCCTCGCTCGCCTGCGTTCCCCCTAACAAGGCTTGCCCTCCCCATGCCCGATTTGCTCCTCGAAGCCGTTAATCCTGTTCTGCCGTCTCGCGACGTAAAAGCCGCCATCCAGTTTTATGTCGACAAGCTGGACTTCAAGGTATCGTTTCAAGATGCAGACGATCCGCGCTACGCATCGATCATTCGAGATCGGGTCGAAATCCATCTTCGCTGGCACGATCCCTCGAGTTGGGACCGAGTCGAGCGACCGAACATTCGTATCGCCGTATGCGATGTCGAGCACCTTTACAGCGTGTTTCAGCCCTTGGGGATCTTTGCTTCCGATACTACGCTCCGAGATACGGCATTTGGCACACGGGAGTTTGGCCTTTTCGATCCCGATGGGAACTTGCTGACGTTCTATTCCGACCTGGGAGAGTAGTCGTCGGCCTGCCGGAACGGTTTGTTATATACACTTAGAGGTCCGGCTTTCGCTATGAATCATCCTCCGGTACCTGAGATCGCTTGGTCCAAGCGGCTAATCTACTTGGGCTGCGCGACCATATTTTTCATGCTGGCCATCCTGGGCATGATCTTGCCGATTGTCCCAGCCACACCGTTTCTGTTGGTCACCAGCTACTTCCTGGTGCGTTCCTTTCCGAAGCTGAACGACCTGCTGCTCGACACGCCCTATTTCGGTCCGATCCTTTACGACTGGGAAGTTCGCAAAGGCATCAAGACCAGCACCAAGATCCAGGCGATCGCCTCGGTTGTTCTCGGTTGGGGAATTTCGCTGCTCGTTTTTCCGATACCAAGCTGGGCCCTGATTCTCATGGCCGTCTTGGTGATAACCGGGATCCTTGTCATCTACCTGGTCCCAGAGCCGCGCGACCCGGTCAAGATTGCCGAGGGTAAGAGCAATTCCAGCGATCAGCAAGAAGAAACGATCAACAACGACGAGGTCCACAAATCGCACGAGCTAGAGCGGAAACAGCGGGAATGGGATCGCACCCAACGCCAGCCCCATGGCGACAATCGTTGATGGAAACCCTTTCTCTTCCCAGCCCCTATCCCCCTAGGAAGACACAATCAGCAAGCCTGTAAAACGACTAGATCGTTCCGACTTGCTGCAGCGCAAGATACGCCAAGAGACTGAACCAAATGACCGCGATCACGGCCATCGCGATCAAGAAACCGAGATGCCGTTTGGGTGGATTCGACGTGGGCAGATAGACGGGCACCTTGCGTGGCTGATCGCGCGAGGATGCTTGTTTGTTTTTGGCGGCCGCCATGTTTCTTCCCTGTAGGCTCGTGCTAAGCTTGCCCTGATTCTTCCGACAGTTCGAAGTCGAAGTTCTTCACGAACGCGTCTTCAAAGTCGTACTGATCATTGAAGTCTTCGCGGCGATCCGATTTCGACTTTCGCATCATCCCGATGCCGATCAAGTTGTACACTATCTCGCCGAAATCACCGGTGGTGTGGATGCCCCACGAGTTGAGCACCACTTTCGCCAGCAAACCATATTGCTGCTGGGCGTACTGACGGATAGCCAAGCACAGCACCTGACCGGTGAGATGGCGTTCAACGTCTTCTTCCTCTTCATCCCAGCCTTCAAGCTCGTCTTCGAGTTCGTCGATCTCTTCCTCGAAACATTCCAGGTCTAGGTCTTCTTCCTCGGATGGGTCTTCGTCCTGATCCTCTTGAAATCGCTGGCCGAAGGAAAGGGCTTCGCGGACAAATTGATATGCTTCCATGCGATAGCGCGAATCATCTTTGAGCAGCTGCATGAAGGCGGAATAAGTATCTTCGGACATGCCGTTTTATTCCTTCGGAGTGTCTGGATTGGATTGGGTGTTCTCGCCGCTTTCGTCTGCGGCTTCCTTCTTATCGCGACGTTTGCCGCGTCTGGAACTTCCCCCGGTTTGGCCGTTGCCGCGTTTGAGGATCGTCAGCACGTCGCTGGCATCGATCATGATGTTGCGGTTGTCTTCCATACGGACCAACAGCTGCCCGGCTAAAATCTCGTGATTCAACACGCGACCACGGCCATTGCTAGTCACAATGTCGCTACCAATCGGCGGAAGGTCGCGTTGTAGCTCTTCGTACGTGTCGTACTCGTAACGCAGGCAACACTTGAGTCGTCCGCAGCGTCCGGAAATCTTCGTCGGGTCGAGCGTCGCTTTCTGAAGCTTGGCCATCCGCATCGATACCGGGGGCATTTCGCTCAGATGCGTGTTGCAGCAGACCGGCTTTCCGCAATCGCCGTAATCGGCCAGCAATTTGGCCTCGTCTCGGACACCGATTTGCCGCATTTCGATACGTGTCTGCAGTTCGGAAGCCAACGCTTTGACCAGATCGCGAAAATCGACTCGCGACTCGGACAAGTAGTAAACGACAATTCGCTCGCCGCCGAACAAGTGCTCGACGTCGACCAGTTGCATTGGAAGATCCATCTCGCCGATCACGCGGCGGACCGTTTCCACTTCGCGCTGGGTGTCTCCCAGCATGTGCTCGGTCTGCTTAATGTCTTCGACCGACATGGCCCGCATGATGCTGCCAAAGGTCGGATCGCTAAGCTGGTTGACCGCGTCGTCGGTGGCAATGCAAAGCACATCCCCCACCTCCAAGCCGCGCTTGGTGCGAATGATGACTTGGTCGTCGCGGTTGTATTCATCTTTTGCTCGGGCCGAGAACACGCCTATAAAACGCATGACCCCGTAGCGAACGATGTATTTCGCCATACTGAATATCTTTATATCGCCGCTGCATTACCGATAGGGCTGCCGACGAGAAAAACGTACTGCCTCGCAGGCAATCTGCATGGTGACAGCACGTTGGGAAGGTTTCAATAATCCTTGCAGTATAACCTGATTGGGGCCATCCCTGAAATTGGGAGCTCGATGCGTGCCTGGGAAGTCGATCTGATATCACCGGGGCACAAGCGGCGAATGCATCCGGATTGAACTCAAGGGATCGTTTCTATCCTAAGTAACGCTAGCAACCGCCTAGGGGAGAATTTCGTCGACGCTTTCAGGGGGTCGTCCCAACCGGGCCTCGTTGCCAACCACCACAATAGGACGTTCGATAATCTTCGGATTGGCAGCCATCTGAGCGATCCAACCCGCTTCGTCTTCCGGCCGCGCGAGACCCAGGGCCTGGTGGTCTTTCTTCCGCACGAGCTGCTCGGCCTTGAGTCCCAGCTTTTTGAGCAACGATTGGATCGTCTTTTCGTTGGGGGGACTATCGAGGTAAAGCACCACCTCGGGTTCGATCCCATGCTCGCTGAGCCGGGCTAAGGTTTGTCGGCTCTTCATACAACGTGGATTATGGTAGATCGTGACGCTCATCGCGTACCTTGAAGCAGGGTAATGACGGAATATAGGAAGTTCGGGAAACCGAGGTCAATCTGCCTGTAACGCCGATCTTCAAGTGGCATCCTAGTTACCAGAGCACAGCAAGCGGGTACTGCAGCAGGTTGTCCTAACTCGGTTACCCACCATAATAAAAGCATGCCCCCTGGGTTGTGAACCTGGTTAAAATTCGCGATTCTATTGGATTAGGCCCGGAATTACGGCATGCTGAATGTCTGGGCTCGACTTGATCTCATGAGACGCAAGCGACAGTAAACCCCCATATTTTCCATTGATCGGGAGAAGCCTCCAATGGCCAATGAATTTAACGAAGACAACTTTGATTCCGAAGTCCTGCAATCGAGCGATCCGGTATTGGTCGACTTCTGGGCACCTTGGTGCGGTCCTTGCCGTCAGTTGGCACCGGTAATCGATCAGCTGGCCACCGAATACGAAGGTTCGGTCAAAGTCGGTAAGGTCGATACCGACAAAAACCCAAACCTGGCCGTGAAGTACGGTATCCAGAGCATCCCAACGGTCATGATCTTCAAGAATGGTGAAGTCGTGAACCAGATGCTCGGCAACCAGCCCAAGGCCAACCTACAGCAAGCGCTGGACGCAGCCAAAGGCTAAGCGTCCCGTACCGGGCATAAAATTTGCTAGCAAAACGGAAGGCGATTGCCTTCCGTTTTTTTATGCGCTGGCCCTGAAAGTGGGTGGTAGCATGCAAAAGCCCTGCGAGTCCGCAGCATTTCAACCTGCGCAGCCGTTAAACTCAACTTCTTAGGCACATCATGCCGATGCGAAAGGATGGCCGAGTAATCCATTCGACTGCCGCCCATTGCATTGATTCGCCATGAAGCCGACAATCCGCCCGACAAACATCAAGCCATCGACGCGCCAGCTTTCCGAGCATGGTACGCCAGAGCTGCGAATTGACCCTCCGCATGCCTCGTCAGTGGAAGGAAATTCGGCAGATCACCTAGAAGACGACCAAGGCGTCGATCTCACGTCCGCCGACCTCGAAACGCTTCCCGATTGGCAGCGCCGGCAGATCAATCAGCTAGCACGCTTGATGCGCGATCGCCAGATGGAGCTTGATCGTCGCGAGGCCGAGCTCAATGCCCGGATGGCGAACTTCGAGACTCAGCAGCGAAGCGCCGCGTTGGCCATGGACGAGCCGGTCCCTCATACCGCAAGAGCCACTCGCGAAGAGCCCGAAGACAAAACAGAACCGGCTGGTCCCCTGCGTAGTATCGAAGAGAAGATCCGCCAATGGCGACGCAAGTGGCGCGGTCAAGAGACCGAAGTTTGCGCGATCGAACCCGAGGTCGACGGCTCAGTCACCGTACGGCTAGAAAAACTGAGTGAAGCGGAGTCTCAGTTGGCTCAGCAATGGGCGCTGCTCAAGAACGCGCGCTCGCTGCAGGCCCTGCGAGAAAAAGAGTTTGCCGGGTACACCCAAAAGGTTGAACGCGAAATGGAGCAGAGCCGCGTTCAACAACATCAATGGCTCGAGCAGGAACAACGCCAGTTGGCCCGCGACCAAGAGGAGTTAGCTCAGCGCGAGAACGAAATCGCCGATGTGCAGCACGAGATGCAGATCGCCTTCGAAGAGCTGCAGGTCATTCGCGATCAACTGGAAATGGCCTGGGCCGAGATTCGTGTGCGGATTCCGTCGGCGCTGCGGCGACGGCTGGATCACCAAACCGATCACGCTGTCGAGCACTTCGACAAAGCACTGCACGCCCGGAATCAAGCCGCCAAGAGCGAGATTCGGCAGATGCTCCATCAGTTGGAACTGGCCAAGCTAGATATCCAGGAACAGCAGGTCCAGCTGGAAGACGACACCGATCAACACCACACCGAGATCCGCCGCGCCAAACATGATCTGGCCGATCGCGATGCCCAAGTGCGAGCCCAACTCGCCGAGCTTCGCCGCGAGCACGAATCGTTGAACGAAACGAAGCTCGAAATCTTGAAAGAACGCTACCAAGATTTGAGCCGGGAAATAACTCCTAAAGCGGCGTAAAGACTTTCTCTCGTGTTGGTCGACTGGCCTCCGATTCCTTCTCAGCTCGCTGCCCTCTTAAACGACGAAGCCCCAATTGATGACAAGCCGAGCGAATAAAAAAAGGGACGCTCATTGAGCGTCCCCCGAATCGTTGCTGACTCGCATGAATCGTATGCTTACTCGCTGCTAAGCGAAAGCGATTCGGTTGGTTTCTTGTTCGCCTTTTCGCGGGCCGCGTGACGCTCTTTGGCAGCTTCGGATGCCCGGTAAGCGATCTGCAGCTCTTGGCGGCTGAAGTAAGGCGTATCGTCACCAATGAGATGCTCGATACGTTTGTTGGCCAGTTCTTCCCAGCTCATGCCGTTGTTCAGGTGCCAGGCAGCTGCTTGTGCACTGCGCTGATTCAGCTGACCACTGCCGAGCATGTGGCAAAGATCGGCGACGCCAGGCTTTTCGGTGTAATTACCGATGGGCTTCAGTTCGTAAGGAATCTGGGGATCGGGATCTTCCAGACCGTGATCAAGACAAACGCCTTGGACCTTGATGCGTTGAACTTTTTCAGGCATGACGTTGAAGAAACCGCCGCCACCACCTTGGCCGCCACCGCCGAAGCCGCCGCCACCTTGGTTGCCGCCGAACTGTGCCAGGGGAATCCCAGCGAATGCGGCCGGCAATTCGACGCGCATCTTATTCTTGGTTTTGTTCGTGATAATAACGGTGCCTTTTTCGGAGCTCATCGGAATGAACTTCACTTCGATGACACCATCATCGATTGCCTGGAACATCTCGACCGTTTCGACTTCACTGGCCGAACTGGCTCTCTTCTCATCCGCGATTGCCACTGGAGCTAAACAGCCCAGCATGGCCACGCAGCCAAACAATCGCCCAACCATGTGCCATTTCATGTGATAACTGCTCCTATGATTCGCTCGTTTTCGGCGATTGCCAGCGAATCGACTAACAACTGTGAGATGATCCAAAGATAAGATCCGTCGTAGTTGCCCCACAAAAGATGCAGCGATCAACGGATACTTTTCCTACCCAATACGCAGGAAACACAACACCTAAAGCTTAATCGCTGTTTGCGAAGAAGCCAACAATTTTGCACAAGCCAAACCAAACCACCTGCCCTTGGGGGGACAGCGATGCGAAGCTTTTGACCGGTGAACAAGCTGCCGAGTGCCGCGAACAGGCAAAACTCCGAGATAAACGCTGTGAAACGGACTATAGGCAGGGCTTTGATGTCCTCGCGATAAAGGCCTTCTCAGCACCGCAAAGAGCCACTTAATGCGCATTGAATCTCATTTTTCCGATTCGGAGCCGACACAAACTAGTTTAACCCCCTCTGATAATATGGATAATAACGGCTACCCACTGCACGGCTTGGCTGTTGGGTCGGGCGAAGAGCTCTCAGTGATCGCGACACCTTGGAATTTGCCGTCGATACGCAAAGGAATGGCATCATGTTTTTCGGCATCTGGCTGTTAGTACTTTTTGCGTCGATTGTGGCCCTCGTTCAGGCCTACTTCTTTTTCATGGGCATGGTCAGGGCTGACCCCGGCACAACGACCATGCAGCGAATCGCCGGATACGTTCGCGAAGGGGCAAACGCCTATCTGACTCAGCAGTACATGGTGGTGACGATCTTTTTTGTAGCCATCGCCGTCGTTCTTGCTTTGTTGGCGTTTGTCGTCGAGGTGCAAAGCCGCTGGGTTCCGTTTGCATTCATGACAGGCGGTTTTTTTTCAGGGCTAGCCGGTTGGATCGGGATGAAGACCGCCACGCTGGCCAGCAGCCGGACGGCCGCCGGAGCCCAAAAATCACTCAACCAGGGATTACAGATCGCCTTTCGCAGTGGCGCTGTCATGGGCTTAACGGTCGTGGGACTGGGCCTGTTAGACATCGTGCTTTGGTTTGGTGTGCTGAAGTGGGTCTTCGATCTCTCCCTATTTAATATCACAACCACGATGCTTTGCTTTGGCATGGGAGCGAGTTGCCAGGCATTGTTCGCACGGGTCGGCGGGGGGATCTTTACGAAAGCTGCCGACGTCGGTGCCGACCTGGTGGGCAAGGTCGAGCAAGGCATTCCCGAAGATGATCCCCGCAACCCGGCATCGATTGCCGACAACGTTGGTGACAACGTCGGCGATGTCGCCGGGATGGGTGCCGACCTATACGAAAGCTACTGCGGCAGCATTTTGGCCACCGCCGCGCTGGGCGTAGCGGCGTTCTCTTCCCCGGTGATGGCCAGTGCCGCTGGCTTTGACGACGTCGCGGATGCCCAGATTCGCGCGGTGTTTGTCCCGATGTTGATTGCTGCATTTGGCACGCTACTTTCCATCGGCGGCGTCTATCTTGTTCGTACGCAGGAAGGGGCTTCGCAGAAGAATCTGCTGGCCGCTCTTTCGCGCGGGATCAACGTGGCTACAGCCGCCGTAGCGGTGGTCTCCACCATCATTTGCATTCTGCTAATGCCAGCCGTTCCGGAGGCCTCGTTTCATGTCGGCGTTGCCATTCCCGGTGTTTCGCTGAGTATTATCGTCGGGCTCGCCGCTGGATGGTTGATCGGCAAGTGGACCGAGTACGCCACGAGCGACGAATTCACGCCTACCAAAAAGTTAGCCGAACAATCTGAGACCGGGCCTGCCACCATTATCATCGGAGGAATCGCCGACGGTATGCTCAGCGTCTGGCCTCCCGTCATTGTGATTTCGGTCGCCACGTTGGCCTCGTTTGGATTCGCCAATGGCTGGAGCTTTGACGACCCCAACTTGTTTGCCCTGGGTCTGTATGGCGTGGGAATCGCAGCCGTCGGAATGCTCAGCACCCTCGGCATCACCCTGGCAACGGACGCTTACGGCCCGATTGCCGACAATGCCGGGGGTAACGCCGAAATGTCGCACTTGGAGCCGATCGTCCGCGAACGTACCGACGCGTTGGACAGCCTGGGCAATACGACCGCGGCAACTGGCAAGGGCTTCGCCATAGGCTCGGCCGCGCTGACGGCTTTGGCGTTGATGGCAGCTTACGTCGAAGTTGTTCGCGAAGGCTTCGATCGCTGGGGAAGCAGTGTCGCCGCTCAGGTCGAATACGATACGCCCACCAAGATCGCCCCAGGCCTTGTCATTCTGAAGGAAGATCAAGACGGCACCGATCGTGTATTCGGTTACTTGCCGATGCCGGCCGACCTTCGTGATGTAAAGATCAAGCAAGCGTGGAACCAACTGGGCGGCGACGGAAAGCCTGCGGCTCTTTCTTCTGACTTGGTTCAGATCGTTACGCGAGAGCAGGGGGAACCTCGCCTGCAGTTCGCGACGACCGGCGCGCATTTTGTGAATGTCCACGAGGCCAGCCTCAATGACTTCACGACTTACTACGAAGCGAACGTCATGAACCCCAAGGTGTTGGTGGGGATCTTTATCGGAGCGATGACCACGTTTGTCTTCTGTGCGTTAACGATGAAAGCGGTCGGACGTGCGGCCAAAGGGATGGTAGAAGAAGTCCGTCGGCAGTTCCGCGAGAAGCCTGGCATCATGGACAATAGCGAAGAACCAGACTACTCGACCCCGGTCGCAATCAGCACCAAGGCGGCCCAATTGGAAATGATCGTCCCCTCGCTACTGGGCTTGCTCACGCCGCTTGCCGTCGGCTTTTTGCTGGGCGTAGGAGGGGTGCTGGGGTTGCTTGTAGGCGCACTGACCAGCGGCTTCTGCCTGGCGATCTTTATGGCCAATAGCGGTGGCAGCTGGGACAATGCCAAGAAATACATCGAAGCTGGCCATCACGGCGGCAAGGGAAGCGATGCCCACAAAGCGGCCGTCGTAGGCGATACAGTCGGCGACCCATTCAAAGACACCAGCGGACCAAGCTTGAACATCTTGATCAAGCTGATGAGCATGGTCAGTCTGGTCGTGGGCGGGTTTGTCGTGCGTTATAGCTTGATCGCAATGGGGATTTTTTAAACGCTCCTATTACCGATGGCATTCCCCGATCAATTGTCGACTAAGGTTTGGCGAAACTCGACCCATCCGCGAAGTCTTCCCACTCCGTCGATCTCGACCGAAGGAACGATTCCGGCCACGTCGGTCGTGCTGTTGGCCCATTGATGGACAACCTCTTGGGGCTCGATCGTCTTGCCTCCGAAAGCTCCCTGTCCGGAACCGTAATAGGGTTTGCCTTCGTACTCGGCATAGCTTCCATCGTCGGCTATCTGGGTGACGCGGACACGCTCGTAGTCTGACCAGTCATCTTTATAAAGCAGATAGAGTCGCTGGCGAATTTCCGGCGGTTCACTCTGAGCAATGATCAAGTGTCGCGGGTCTGGATGAAAGTGCGTCGGAACCAAGTCCGTAACACATTTAATCACAAGTGAATCGCTATCGAATGTGACATGATAGAGTTGATCGTGATAAGGAATCACATCGCCAGGCCGGACGAAAATAACCATCTGGTCGGAAAAGATCTTGCCCACTTCGATCGCATAGGCAGAATCAAGGAAGATGATACCCACCGGGTTACTGTCTATTTCAATCTGGCGAAAGCGAAGAGTCACTGGCATTGCGGTTCGGTTGGGCAAAGCAATACGACAGGCCGTGTCTTTCCCGCGGTGGTCCCAATGATAAGACGCTGGACCTGCAAAATCACCCGTCGGATGCATGCTGACCAATGGTGGTCGCTTCGACGTGCTTCGTGAACTGGAAGGATTATCGCAACCCATCAGTACCACGAAAACGAGCAGCGTTACGCGAACATCACAGCAAGACACGATGCATCTCCACATGCGTGAGATCAACGAGTTCCCGTTCAACCGAACCAACCGGCGTACCGTTGGAACCGACGATGGAGCAAACCCGACCATTGGCGACCGGTGCCATCGCGGCCAGAAACGGCTCGATATCCCCCTTCAGAAGCAACAGCCCGGCGACAACGCTCGACGCATTAATGCCTGTGCGAATCAAGTCCGTCTCCCCAATCTCAGATGAACTCCCTCTTGAAGGACTCCGGATCGATCCCTGGTCCCTAGAACGACGATTCATACAGATGGATGGACTTCGCAATACCACGTGAAACCCTAAAGTATCCATCTTTCCCTAAAATTCATCCTTGGCACATGAAATGGGATTCGACGACGTTGCGGGAATCTTTACCCCGTTACGCGTAGAACAATCGATTTAGGCCGATATGTATCTCAAGTTTTAACCAAATTTTTCCCCAAATCGGTCCCATAGGGAATAATTTAGTAAGCACAATAAGAAAATGATTAAAGGCCAGCAGTGCGTGAGTAAGTATCAACTCCGATTCACCCCCCGTCCGCACATCCAACAAGCGACTGAGGTTCTCTCAGTTTCGTCCTGGCTTTTTCCGCTTACTAATCTCGCCTGCGACCGGTAGTCGCGCTTCGTTTCCTTTCGAGGTCCAGATGTATTTCCAGTTCAATTGTCCCGAGTGCGGTCAGAAGCTCAAAGTCCGTCAAGAACTCGCCGGGCAAAAGCGTAGTTGCCCCTACTGCAAAAAGAGTGTCCACATTCCTCATGTCCAGGAAGAGCCGGATCAACTCCCTTCGCTTGACTCACCCTCGCTGCCTGAATTTGGTGGCGGCTCGACTTCGTCTGGGCCTGGGCTCGACTTAGGCGATCTTTCATCGGAATCGGCTGCCGCCGCGCCGAGTGGCCCGGTCGTGAAAACGGGCGGAGCGAGAAAAGGTGCCCCGGCGGCCAAAAAGAAGACCACCACTGCCGCAGCCCCCGCGAGCAGCTCTTCGGGCGAAGGAGACTTCACCGATCCGAGCAACGTGAACTTGTGGCTGTCGGGCCTGATCGGCTTCTCGTCGATGGTCGTCTTCATGGGGCTGATGTACTTCTCTAAGGGAACCTACATCGGCGGATTGTTCTGGATCGGTGGTTTTCAGGCCGTCGGCATTCAGTCGCTTAGTACGTTCCTGTTTTTCTGGGCCGTGACCATCTTGTGGATGAAGCATCGCAAGATCATGCGTCAGAAGGACTACCTGCTGATGGACGTTCTGCCGACCGATATCTCGCAAGAGATTCGCGTCGACACCCTCAGCAAGTTTGTCGAGCACATTCAGGGGCTGCCTGGTCATGACGGCGAAAGCTTTTTGATCAACCGTGTGCTTCGCGGTTTGCAGCACTTCCGCGTGCGTCAGAATGCGTCGGAAACGGCGACAATGATGGCCTCGCAGTCAGAGATCGACTACAACAACGTCACGTCCAGTTACTCTTATCTGCGCGTGCTGATCTGGGCAATCCCGACCATGGGTTTTATCGGTACGGTGCTCGGTATTAGCTTGGCGGTGACCGAGCTCTCCGGTGCGTTGGGCGGTGGCGACCTCGACAAACTGACCGCTTCGTTGCAGGGGATGTTCAGTGGTCTGGGTACGGCGTTTAACACGACCCTGGTCGCCCTGGTGATGAGCATGATCATTAAGTTCCCCTTGTCCTCGCTGCAGAGAAGCGAAGAAGGGGTGCTCAACTGGGTCGACGAGTACTGCAATGAAAACCTGATCCGCCGCTTGAACGATGGCCGCGAAAAGGCCGAAGACAAGCCGACTTCCCCTTACGATACGAAAGTCTTCCGTCGAGCTGTCGAAGAAGCGATGGCAGCCCAACAAGGAGAGCTCGAAGCCTGGATCAAGAAACTGGAGCTGGTCGGCCAGACAATCACCGAGCAAACCTCGAAGGGTTGGGACGAGATCAACGGCAAGATTCTGACCAGCCAGGAAGAAACGACCAACAAGCTGTTGGACGTGGTCAATGCCAAGACGGTCGACATGCAAAAGCGTCAGGAAGAGCAACAGACCCTCATGCAGGATCAGCTCAACCAGATGCAGGAAGTTGCCGCCCAGTTGCAAAGCACGCTGGGACAACTGGCCAGTGCCTCGGTCGATTCGCACATCAAGGTCAACGAAACGATGACGGACACCTCGGAACGTCTCGAGAAATATCTCGGGGGTGTCGAGCAAGGACTTAGCGGTTTGTCGGAAGTGCTCAGCAAGCTCGGCAACGAGTCGGTTGTCGTGCAGCAGGTCGAATCCTCTAACGGTTCTGGCGGCGGATGGTTTGGCTTCGGTGGCGGCAGCAAAGCTAAAACCCGACGAAACGGGAGACGCTAAATGGGAAAGGGTCGACAAGTCGAAGGGGAAGACATTTCGCTCTTCCCTTTCCTGAGTGTGCTTGCTTGCGTGATCGGTACGCTGGCGATGGTGATCGCAACGATCGCTGTTCAATCGCTTGACAACGATGCGGTCGATGCGGCCATGGAGTACCAAAAGAAAGAAAAGGAACTCCAGTCCGAAACGGCCGGACTCGAGCAGCTACGCGATCAACTGAAGAAGCGCGAAGAGCAGATCAAACGCGAGAATTCGAGCGAACAGAAAAAGCTGGAAGACGCCAAGAAGCGGCTGGCCGAACTTCTAGCCAAGCTGGAAGACACTCAGACCAAGCTGCAAAACATTTCCATTGAAGGCCCCAAAGTCAACGTGGCCGCGCTGACCGAAGAGGTCGGCACTATGGAGGAAGAACTGAAAGGGCGTCGCGAAAAGATCGCTCAGCTTCAGAAGGTCATCAAGGAACGAAATCTACCTCCGAAAGAGGCCGAAAACTCAATCCTCCCAGGCGGTAGCGGCGTGGGCTTCAAGCCCTCGTTCATCGAATGCGATGATGGCCGCGTAGTCATTCACGAGGACGGCAAGACCATTCCGGTCCGCACGGCGGAACTCAATACGAATCCCGATTTCGCCAAGATGTTAGAGAAGGTGAAGAATCAGAAAGACGGCACCCTCGTCTTTTTGATTCGCGACGACGGCCTTTCGACCTACAACACGGCACGCAACTATGCCAATGCCAAAGGCGTGACCAATGGTAAGTTGCCTGTCATTGGCGACGGTCGAGTCGACTTGAGTTACTTCACCAAGCAAGCAAAAAATTCGTAGCCTTGGCGGGTTACCTAGCGATAAGACGAACGAATCATGGCGAAACGAAGAAGCGGCGAAGAGGACGAGGGACTCGACTCGCTGCTCGACACAATGTTCAACGTGGTGGGTATTCTCATCATTGTGCTCGTTGTGGTGCAGTTGGGTATGCAGGAATCGGTCAAGCAGATCGCCAACAGCGTGCAGATCGACCCATTGGCCTTGGAAAAACTAATCAAGGACCTCGAAGAAGCTCAGAAAGACAAGCTCAAGGTCGAAAAAGAACTGAAAGATCTCGATCCTGACGAGCAAGACTTAGAGATGCTGATCCAGCGTCTGCAGTCAGAATCGACGGCCAAGGAAGCCATCTTAAAGTCGCAGCAGGGCGAACTGCAAAAGTCGATCATCGCGCAGAAAAATGCGCTCGAGATGGCTAAGAAAGCCGACGAGAACAAAGAAAAACGCGAGAAGCTTTCCAGCGACCTCAATAGCGCGCTGGATGAAATCGCCAAGCTTGAAGCCACGCTCGACGATACGCCTGAGCGAGCCCAAAAAGCTGCCAAGGTCGTCAATCTGCCAGATCCCAGGCCAGCACCGGAAGGGATCAAGGAAGCAGTCTTTCTGTGCGTCGGCAACCAGATCTACCCAATTGTGGATGATCCGATTCGTGCAGCGGCTAGAAAGCGGGCCGAATATCAGGCCGAGCGCGGTGCCCGCAAATACGTAAAGGACCCGAAACAGGGGATCGACGCCGAGAAATTCGTCGAGGACTTCAACGAACGCCCCATGTCAGACGATTGGTTCCGTTTCGAGATGTACGCGTCTGGCCGAGACCCTCGACTTCGCTTTAAGCCTAGGGAAGACGGCGGCTTTAAGATCGAGGAGATTCAAAGTGCCCGCTCACGCTTCCGCCGGCTTCTCAGCACCGTCGACCCATCGAAGTTTTACTTCAAGTTCATTGTCTATCCCGACAGCTACGAAGCGTACGTCGAGACCCGCCACGTGACCGACCAAATGGGCTACCTGGCCGGCTGGACCCCAGTCGACGCAAACTACCAGTACACGACCTGGATTGGCGGCAAAGTGAAATTCGGCCCGCCACCACCACCGCCAGATCCGAACAAGCCCAAGCCGAAACCCAAACCACCAGGGCCAAAGCCGAACGTGCTGGACTAACAGCTTCGTTTCACGGTTACTTGAATAACCCCAGATGGCTGTGCGATCTTTCGTGACAGCCATCTTTTTTTAGGGGGGCGGGCTGACGATCGAGATTGTCGTAGCCAAGGCTTCGGTTCTCGCGAGCTAAGTCGCTGCCAAAGCAGAAACGACGAATCGGAGGAGCTTCTTACTGTGGACATTGCTCTTGAGCTAGCGATGCCGATGAGATTCGTTAATTGCTAAGCAGATCACAACTTACGATCGAATTTGTCTTGGCCAAATTGACAACAGCACACCTATGTCGCATACTTTCCTCTCTGGCAAGCAATTTTTCGTTTGCCCCGGGTAGACCAGCTCTGATTTTTCAGTACACTGGTGCTTTCCTAGATGAGGGAACAACGTTCCCTGTGCGGGTGTAGCTCAGTTGGTAGAGCACAACGTTGCCAACGTTGTTGTCGACGGTTCGAATCCGTTCACCCGCTCTTCCTTTTACTGCCGTCGTGTTTGAGTTTATGTCGACACGCATAGTGCAGTAAAGCATTTGGTGGATGTGGCTCTTGGCAAAGGCTTTGCCGCATCGCCACGTTTCCTACGAGACGCAATGACGAGTCTCGCGGCGTGGGTGAGGAGAAGCCCACCCATTCTGCTTCGACGTCAATTGCTATATCGACCTGAGCTACGAGCCGGGTTTCTTGTTTTTCACCCCCAGATTTTGCGGAATCGTTGAATGAGTTCGCCTGAAACCGAAAACGCTGAAAATGCAGTAGCTGAAGCAGAAGACTCCAAGAAGTTGAACTTGGACGTTAAGGTCGACGCCCCTAGCTCGTGCCAGCGTCACGTCACGGTGACTGTTTCCCGTGAAGACATTGATCGCTACTTCGATGTCGCCATCGAAGACATGGTCCCGAATGCAGCTGTACCAGGTTTCCGCAAGGGAAATGCCCCGAAGAAGCTGGTCGAGAAGCGGTTCCGCGCCGAAGTGAAGGATCAGGTCAAAGGGACGCTGCTAATGGACAGCATGACCCAAGCGACCGAAGAGCAATCCTTTTCTGCGATCAGCGAGCCTGATTTCAACTACTCGGTCATCGAAATGCCAGAAGAAGGCGATCTGACCTTCGAATTCGATATCGAAGTCCGTCCCGAGTTCGACCTGCCGAAGTGGAAAGGTCTGAAGCTCGAAAAGCCGACCCGCGGCTTCGAGAAGGAAGACATCGACAAACACCTGAAGCAGGTTCTCGGTCGCTACGCTTCGCTGGTTCCGCACGAAGGTGCCGCCGACGAAGACGACCACTTGGTGTGCAATCTGACCTTCAAGCACGACGGCAAGAAGATCGAACACGCTGAAGAAGAATCGATTCGTCTGCGTGACACGCTCAGCTTCCAGGATGCCAAATGGGAAGACTTCGGCAAGGAAATGGCCGGAGCCAAAGCGGGCGACAAGAAGACCGTGACCCTAACCATCAGCGACGAAGCCGCCAACGAAGAAATGCGTGGCAAAGAAGTCGAGATGGAAATCGAAGTCCTCGAAGTCAAGCGAACCGAACTGCCGGAAATGGACGAAGCGTTCCTGAAGCAGGTCGGTGGCTTCGAAAGCGAAGGGGATCTGCGTGACTATGTCAAACAAGACATGGAACGCCAGATGAACTATTACCAACAGCAGCGTCTGCGTCAGCAAATCACCGAAGAGCTGACCAAGGGTGCCGACTGGGAATTGCCTCCAGAACTGCTCAAACGTCAGTCCGCTCGCGAACTGGAACGAGCCGTGATGGAACTTCGCTCGGCAGGTTTCGGCGAAGAAGACATCCAAGCCCACCGTAACGAGCTGCGTCAAAACAGCATGGCTTCGACCCGCAAGGCCCTGAAGGAACACTTCATCCTCGAACGGATTGCGGAAGACGAAAGTGTCGAAGAAAGCCAGCAAGACTACGACATGGAAGTGATGCAGATCGCCATGCAGCGAGGCGAATCGCCACGTCGTATCCGTGCTCAGCTGGAAAAAGGCGGCATGATGGACGTGCTGCGAAACCAGATCATCGAACGCAAAGTGATCGAACTCATCCAGGGCGAAGCTACCGTCTCGGAAGTCGACGCCGATCTGCAGCAAAGCAAGACTTCGGCCGTCAATCTGTTGATCTGCGGTGAAGGCGACAACGCCGCCCCTGCGACCGAAGAAGAAGCCAAGGACGCCGAATAATTCGCTCCTTGAATCCCGATATTCAAAGCCCCGATGGATCACCATCGGGGCTTTTTTTGTTTCCATCTAAGTTACCTTGGGACGAATCCTGGTAGCCCAGAGATTCATCTCTAACCTCTCGAGTTTCATGTCTATCCATGAAATTCGAGGCGAAAATGCTTCTTCTCGAACCTCTAGACAGCACGAATTTCTTTAGCCAAGTCAACAATTTCCGGTTGATAGCGATTAGCGAAAGTACAAAAACTTCGCAGCCTCCTCGTCTAAGTGTCTTCTACGGTTGTCTTCCCCCGGCAACTGGAGACAATAGCAGGATACTTCTCGTAGTTTGCTTCGCCGGAAGCGACCGGGCAGGCAGGTGGACTAATCCTGTGCCGCGGCGTCCTTGTCGGCACGTTGTAATGGAAGGATCGACGACCATGAATTCACAATTCCCCAATGCCCCTGTCGGGCCCATGGCCATGGCCTATGCCGATTATCAGCGGCAGCGCCAGATGACCCTTGGCGACCTGCTCTTGGAAAACCGGATCGTCTTCCTGCAGGGCGAAATTTACGACGGCAACGCCAATGAATTGGTCATGAAGCTGTTGTATCTTCAAAGCGAAAACCGCCGTAAACAGGTTCACTTCTACATCAACAGCCCCGGTGGTAGCGTCACCTCGACGATGGCTATCTACGACACCATGCAAATGCTGTCGTGCCCCGTCGCGACATACTGCGTTGGGTTGGCCGCCAGTGGTGGTGCCATTCTGCTTGCCGGTGGTGCCGCTGGTAAGCGTTTCATCTTGCCGCACGCCAAGGTCATGATTCACCAACCGCATGGTGGTGTCGGCGGCCAGGTGAGTGACATCGAAATTCAGGCCAACGAAATCATCAAGACGCGTGAAGAGCTGAACAAGATCCTCGCCGCACACTGCGATCAACCCGAAGAGAAAATCGCCAAAGACGTCAGTCGCGACTTCTACATGAACGCCACCGAGGCGAAGGAATATCGGATCGTCGACGAAATCCTCACTAAGCCGCCAGAAGAAGCTGGCGAAGAGGACTAAGCCCCGCTTGGCTAGTCCTTACCTATCTTGTCCCCTTTCCTCTAAGGAGAGCGGGGTAGGTTGAGGGACGAACCACGCACACCTAATCAATACCTATTCGACTTTCCGAACCCAATACACATCCAGACACTGGAGCCAATACGATGCCTCTGATTCCTTACGTGGTGGAAAAAAGCGGACGTGAAGAACGCGTCTTCGACATCTACAGCCGGCTGCTCAAGGACCGGATTATCTTTCTGGGAACCGGCGTGAACGACGAGGTCGCCAACCTGATCGTCGCTCAGATGCTGTTCCTCCAGTCGGAAGACCCCAAGGCCGACATCAATCTGTACGTAAACAGCCCCGGTGGCAGCGTCAGCGCCGGGATGGCCATTTACGACACCATGCAGTTTGTTACCTGCGACGTGGCCACCTACTGCATCGGCCAAGCCGCTTCGATGGGCGCGGTTCTGCTGACCGCCGGCGCCGCTGGCAAGCGATACGCGTTGCCCAATGCCCGCGTCATGATCCACCAACCACTGGCCGGCATGCAGGGTACCGCCGAAGACATCCTGATCCACGCCACCGAGTTCAAGCGCATCAAACACCGCATGAACGAGATCTTGCTGAAGCACACCGGCAAGCCGATCGACCAAATTGAAGCCGACACCGATCGCGACCGCTTCTTAAGCGCTCAGGAAGCGTCCGAGTACGGTTTGATCGACAAAGTCGTCGAACACATGCCTAGCTAGGTATTCGTACAAGATGCACGATAGAAAAGCCCGCGTGATTTGCGTGGGCTTTTCTATGCGCCAGTTCGCAAGCAACTTAAAGGTAAGTCTGACACTAGTCTTCACCCCAGTCGCTGCACTACATCTACCCCGATGCCGTTGGGATCTTTCAAGACAAAGTGCCGGTCACCCCACGCTTCGTCGCGTAGCTCTTGTTCGATCGGCTGGCCTAATTTTTTGATTCGCTCGCGCTCGGCCGTTGCGTCTTCAACTTCCACAGTGATCCACATGCCGTGGCCGGGATTTGCTTTTTGAAACAATGGATGCTGGCCCTCCATCTCGGGGCGTAGAAAGCCCAGTTCACTGGGACCAAGTTGCAGCAGCACGAACCAGTTTTCTTCGAAGAGAACCTCGCAGCCAAACAGGTTCACATAGAACGACTTCGACTCTGCTAGTTTTTCGGTAATCACACCGGTCCAAAATTTCATCGAGCAGCTCCTTAGGGATTGAATGGGAATCGCCCCATTTTGGGCCGCCTAGTCGTTTTCGTCTTGCAAGAATGCGACATGTTTCTTCAGGAACCGCACCGGCGAATTGCCCGTCAGTCGACGAAAGTCGTTGGTCATGTGGCTTTGATCCGTATATCCCGCGGCGAGAGCCACATCGGCCAACTTGGCACTGGGGCGACCGATCAAAGCGGCCGCAGTTTGAAACCTGACGATCGACGCAAACAGCTTCGGCGAAATGCCCACGTCGTCGAGAAACGTGCGTTCCAATTGCCGCCGACTTCTTCCGTACATACTAGCCGCTTCTTCAATGCGGACGTTGCCGGAATGTTTCTCGATCCAACGAATGACCTGATCGACTCGATGCTCGTCAGGATGACGGCAGGCAAGATGATTCGCCAAAAGCTGGTCCAAACGCTGGAAAACCTGCGGCGTGGCGATCTGCTCCGGCACATCTTCCAGCGAGAACCGAAGTACTTCAGACGCCGCCTCGTGGTGGTCGGTAAGTTCTTTCGCTGCCAGCGACATAAAGTGGCGAGCCTGACCAGGGCGGAAACGGACGCCCAGATAGTTGGTATCGGCAACCAACGGAACTTCGGCGGCCGAAGTGGAAGTTCCAAACAACCAGCATTCCGTCGAAGTCGCATTGGCGGCAAAGACCAGATCAACCGATCCATCGGGCAAGATCGCATGCGTCACCTGGCGATTGTTGCGGCTCACCCAGTAGTGACTGACCAGCGGACGGAGTCCCGGCGATGGGAGGCAATTGAAAAGCACGCAGGCACCCTCAAGCGGCCGGGGGTCGAAACATAAAGAAAAAGAAGGAACCCCAGACGCTACCACTGAGCAAATTTAAGAGGAACGCCGCGTTGAATCGCCAATTGCCATCTGAAGTGAATTGAGTCGATTCTCTCAGGGCGGCAAACAGCAGGTACATCGAGTAGAGGTTCGCGAAAAAGGGCACGAAAGTTATCCCTAATATCGATGCTCGCCAGGCCCGGACGAGCATGGCTTCCGCTTCTTCGCTGATCTCGTTTACCCCAGTTGGCCTTTCGGCACCTGCGACTTTTGCTTGTGGTGAAGCGTACGGGTTCCCCTCGTCGAAGTGCTCTTTATCAGGCAGTGGCTCGTCGCTGTCTTCCAGCAGGGACCCTTGCTCTTCCGTCTCATCAAGTTCTGCGATCGCTGGCATTGCGGCTTCCACTTCGCTGCGTTCGCCACCGCAGGACCAACAGACCTGAAAGCCTGCATCAACGACTTCCTCGCACGTGCCGCAGTACCAGGGGTCGCCGGTCGGCTCGTGACTTTCTTGGCTCAGCTCTTCGACGATGTCCAGCGCCTTTTCGGCCTCAACCGAGCGAACAATCACATGCACCCCGCCCAGAGCACTACCGATATAGCTAAGCGATGTCTGCAGATCGCCGCCGTCTACAAACGCCCGAATGCCATGATCTTGCAGCACGGCCTTTAAATGATCGGCATCAGCGGCATTGGCGTAGCTGGCGATTTTGAGGAATTCAGACATAGGCATGATAAGTGGATGTCGAAAGAGTGAGCCGAAAGATACCAGCTCATAGAAACACGAGAGGATACTCGTGTAAGCTTACGAAGTCGCAAGCAGAGACACAAGTTTCTTGACCGATCCCGATACTCGTCTGTTTCTTACGCTCTCAGGCAGGACTGGGTCTGCTAGCGATCTGCCTGACTTCTCTCGGCTTTGGGTTTGACCCGTTCGGCGATTTTTCGTACCTATGCCACACGCGTGGCCGGACCTTTAGTTTTTCCTTCCTCAGTTCGGCCGAATTCCTGGGAAAGTTTCGTCAGCGTGCTATCACGACCTGTCACAATTCGATTCGCGATGCTTGCGTTTGTGCTGCTTGGTTTGGCAAGTGGTTGCCGCACGACCGATCCGTCAGTTCAACTGCTCGAGTCGGAGCTGCGTTATCTGGAGGACAAGGTCTACTCCTTGCAGGACGTCGTCCATCAGAAAGATTCCCAGATTGCTTCCGTCCGCCGCGAGAACGAATCGCTTCGCAAGCAGCTTGGTCTGCCGGAAGGAACCCAAGTCAATTCTCAACCAGAATCAATCCCTACGCCACTGGCCAGGACGTCGAGGATCACGGCTCAAACGGATAGCGATTCGTTGATTAGCCCCGTAATCGAACTAGGTGAATCGAGCCATCTACCAGACCTGGAAAGCGTCGCTCCTGGCCCAGAACTATTGGATGGCCCATTGCTACAGCAGTTTGATCCGGAAGCCGAGGTGGTGGTCGACCGGGTTGTGACGCAGATGCAGCTCAATCCCAAGCTGACCGGCGGCTACGATGCCGACGACAAGCCAGGCGATGATGGCGTGATGGTGGTGATCGAACCGCAGAACGAAGTCGGCCAGTACGTCGACTCCCCCGGACCTGTTTCGGTTGTCCTGCTCGACCCGGCCTACTCTGGCAAGGAAGCGTTCGTTGGCCGCTGGGACTTCGATACGACCGACTCGGCCAAGTACCTCAAACGAACCTTGCTAGGCAAAGGCGTCCACCTCAAGCTTCCCTGGACGGAAGGAAAGCCGGAGCACGAATCGCTGCAACTGCACGTCCGCTATTCGACCGAGCAGGGCGAGGTCATCCAGCAAAAGAAAGACATTCAGGTCGACCTCCGCGGCAAAGACTCGGCCCGCTGGACACCAGCCACCGTTCCGCTGCCTGCATCGCGGACGGCATCTCGTCCCGATGCTTCTACAGAGGATGCCCAGGACGAACAATCAGGGCTGCTTAAGAAACCCCTCTGGCGACCATTTCGGTAGCTAGTTTCTGGCTATCTCAAAACTAGATGTCTATAATCGCGGCCACACCTCAATCAATTGGGAGTGGCTATCTTGCCTTACGAAAACATTATCCAGTTCTATGCCTATGTCACGCCCTTTCTGGGAGCGACCCAGTTTATCGTATTGGGAGTATGGCTCGGTTTGATGCTGCTTTCCCCCGCGACTTTGGAAGGGCTTACAGAAGAGCAGATCGCAAAGCTAAGATCTTACCGAAGACGTTATGTGCGGATTCTTTTGCGATCAATTTTTGGGTTCGTTGTGCTGCTCCCAATCAGCGGATTCTTCCTGTGGACCGCAACTCGGCATATAACCTCTCCATCAGGTAGTTATATCCTCTTGGGAATTCTCTACGGTCTTTGGTGGGTTTATCTTGTCGGAGGAATTCTGTTCACGGCCTGGCAATGCCTGGAGGAACTCCGGGAAGGACAATAGTTAAAACAAAAAAAGCGACGCCCTTTTGAGCGTCGCTATCAGTTCTGATCTTGTATCGATATCGCCTAAGCCGACTTACGACGAGGCTTGCTTTCGAAGTTGGCTTCGATTCCGTAGAACATCGCGATCGAGCTGACCACGTGGTGCTGCTCGTCGGCGGTTAGTTCAGGGAAGATCGGCAGGGCCAAGACTTCCTCGGCGGCCTTTTCAGTTTCCGGCAAAGGTGCCAGATCTTCTTTCAAGGCGGCAAAGCACTGCTGCTGGTGAAGCGGGACCGGGTAGTAGATCTCGCTGCCGACCTTCAAATCGGCCAGATGCTTACGAAGCGAATCACGGCCACCGCGCGGCACGCGGATCGTGTACTGATTCCAAACGTGGTAGCTGGTGTCACTTTCGGTTGGAAGCTTCAGTACCAAATCGAGACCGCATTGGTTGAACAGTTCCGTGTACCGCAAGGCGTTCTGCCGCCGCATCTCGGTCCACTGCGCCATGTGCTTCATCTTGACGTTGAGGGCCGCCGCTTGCAGCGTGTCCAAGCGGCTGTTGATACCGACTACTTGGTGATAGTAGCGGGGTTCCATGCCGTGTCCGCGAAGCAGCTTAAGCTTGTCGGCAAACCCTTCGTCGTTGGTGACCAGCATGCCGCCGTCGCCCATACCGCCGAGGTTTTTAGTTGGGTAGAAGCTGATACATCCGGCGAGACCCATGCTGCCTGCTCGCTGGCCGTTGTGCTCGGCAAGGACAGCTTGAGCCGCGTCTTCAATGACGGGAATGTCGTGCATCTGGGCGATCTTGTTGATCTCGGTCATGTCGGCACATTGGCCGAAAAGATGTACCGGAATGATCGCCTTGGTGTTGGGAGTGATTTGTTCTTGCAGCCGAGTTGGATCGATATTGAACGAGGTGGGTTCGATGTCGACAAACACAGGCTTCGCGCCAAGCCGCCACACACAGCTGGCGGTCGCGAAGAAGGTGAAACTTGGGACGAGGACTTCATCGCCCGGTCCGATATCCAGGGCCATGAGCGACAATAGCAAAGCATCGCTCCCGGAAGCACACCCAATGCCGAACTTGGCATGCGATGCGGCGGCACACGTTTCTTCCAACTGGAAAACGTCTGGGCCAAACAAGAACCGGCCCGAGTCGAGAACCGACTCGAAAGCCGCCATGAATTCTTCTTTCAACGGTGTGTTACCACGGCTAATGTCCAGCAGTGGAACTTGCGAAACACCGGATGCGTTCACGCCATTGTTTGCTGTCGTCATCCCTGACTTCCTTGATGAATTCGTACTTTTCCCACGCATTTAAGCAGGCTTCTTGCCTGCTGACCTGTACGTGGTACGCGAAAACGATAGGAAGATTGCTCATAGGGGTCAAGGGCAAGCATTCCCACACCATGAAATACGATCGTCTTGGGTGACATGCAACGTGATATCATCGAACCCGAGCATCTTTCGCCCCTATGCTAGCGTTCCCAGGCGTTGTTGGTTGGCCTGATTGGTTTGCCAGAAGTGACTTTTCTGCACGTCCAAGCAGGTAAGCCAGCCTTCGCCGTAGACCCACGTATCGATCACCACCGAATGACCCACGTTGAGCGGCCAGCCAGATTTTTGTGAGGTATGCCCGCAGATAACTGTCTTGCCCGAAACGTGCGGGCCGCGGTTGGCGAACTTGTCCCAATAAAGGGTCATGTTGTCCTGCGCGTCGAGCGGCAGGTCAGGCAACACGTTTCCATGCACATAAATGTGAGTGTCATCCTCGAAATACGGCCGGCAGACTTCGTCCAGAAACTGCCAATGGCGCTGGGGGACTCTTTCCAGGCTTGGTGAATCTGCCGAATCCCGCACGTATGACTCCAGGGCTTCCTCGCCGCCATATCCTAACCATGACAGGTAGATTCCTTCATCGTCGCGGGCCGAGCGCATCATGATTTCGTGGTTGCCAGTCAGGCAGACAACGTCATGTTTCTGATGCAGCTCGAGGATTCGCTCGATCACGCCGCACGAATCAGGCCCGCGGTCGACGTAGTCTCCCAGAAACACCAAGCGATCTTCCGAGGTAGGCTCGACCAGTGTCAGCATCTTATCGAGCGCGGTCAAACATCCATGCACATCGCCAATGGCCAAAGTACGCAACGAACTTCCCTTTTCTCAACTCATTCCCAAAAAAGAAAGATGGCTACCACCGATCGAAGGTGGTGCCATCTCACGAATCATTTTCCCGTGTGCGATCGACTATCTCGGCACGAATTCAATGCAGCAGGGATTGGGCACCGAGATTTGCGACGGCAGTGGCTTGAGCGTACCGATCTTCGCGTCGATCTCGAAGATCACGATATTGTTCGTACCCTGATTGGCAGCGAGAAGAAACTGACCACCGGGGGCAATTCGAAAATGCCGAGGCGTATTGCCCATGGTGTTGACGTGGCCCAGTGGCGTGACAAGGCCCGTTTCATCATCGATTCGGTAAGCGGCGATGCTGTCGTGACCACGATTCGAGGCGTAGAGCCATTTTCCGTTAGGATGGATATAGATCTCGGCAGTCGTGTTATTGTCTACAAAATCTTCCGGCAATGTAGGAACACGTTGCAGGTGCTCGCTTTCCCCCGTGTTGGGATTGAAAGCGAAGACATCCATGGTCGAATCTAGTTCGTTGAGAACATACACGCGTCGGCCTGCTCCGCTGACCGCCAGGTGTCGTGGACCTGAGCCTGGCGCAATTTCGAGATACGCTGGATCGTTCAATACCAACTCCCCGGTCGCACCGTTGATCATTCGATAGATCATCACTTTGTCGAGCCCTAAGTCAGCTGCCAACACAAGCGGACTGCCAGGCACGTGATACATGCCGTGTGCATGCGCTGCTTTTTGGCGAGACTCATTCACGCTCGAGCCTTCATGCTGAAAGAAGGATGTCGCCGGAGCCAACTGGCCGTCCTCGCCGATCGGCAGCGTCGAGAACGAGCCACCTCCATAGTTGGAAATCATTAGAAAGCGTTTCCCGGGTGAGATCTCGACATGGCAAGGACCGCGTCCAGCGGATGCTTCCTGGTTCAGTAGATCGAGCGTTCCGTCTTCGTCAATCGTAAACGCCGAAACAGCCCCTGAGTTGCCATCGCCGAAATCAGCGACCTCACCGACTGCGTATAAATTCTTCTTATCGTTGCTAACAGCCAGAAACGTAGGATTGTCGATCTCGTAGGCGAGTGTCGGCAAGCTCATCTGACCTGTCCGTGGGTCAAGTTCGCTTCGATAGATGCCTTGGCTGTCACCCTTGGTATAGGTACCGATGTAGAAGGGAAGCCTCGGACCCTCGTTGACGACTTTCCCAATCTCAATCACTTTCGATTGTTGCTGGGCGTAAACCTGTTGCGTAGCGATTGCCACGCAGGAGAATATTAAAGTGGTAAAAACATTGCGGCGTGTTAACATCGAGGAAATCTCCGGTATTGGGGTTAGGTCCCTGTATTGTACTTAGGCGGAAACCACAAATCACGTCAGTCTTGCTGAGGCGAGATTCGCGTTTTGGCTTGTCCGAATCGGATTGCTATGAGAAAATGGGGATTCCCCCGTCCTTTTTCCTTCCGCGTCAGATAGCTCATGATCCGTTTCGCCGCAATCGCCGTCGCGTTTCTCTTGGCGTCTCTTAGCCACGCCGCGCCCGCTGACCGAGTGGATCCGTCTCAACCGACACTCCGCAGTCCGGAAGACCTTATCCTGAGCGAAGATGGCCAGTTTCTGCTGACCGCCAATCGAGGGACCGGCACGATCTCGATCGTCGATCGCCGACAGGGCAAGATCTCTTCAGAATGGCGTATTGGCCAATCTATTGTTGACCTGCTGCCTCTTTCCGATCAACGATTTTTGGCCCTCGATAGCGGGGCGAACGCAGCCATTTTACTGAAACAAAATGGGGACGTGCTGGACATTCTCTCGCGCGTCCAGCTTCCTTACTCTCCGGTGAAGTCCGACGTAAGCTCTGACGGGCAGCAGATCTGTGTAAGTTGCCTGTGGCCCAGAAAGCTTGTTTCGCTCAGTCTGACCGGCGATCAACTCAAGCTTCAGCGGGAACTGATTCTGCCATTTGCCCCACGCGTGGTGCTGTTCGTCCCCGATGTTCAATCGATTTTGGCGGCGGACAATTTCGGCGGACGATTGGCAATTGTTGATCCCAATACGTTCACCGTGCGGCATGTTCGGGAGTTTCCGGCACATAATATCCGTGCGATGGCCCTTTCACCGGACGGAACGAAGCTGCTCTTTGCCCATCAGTTACTCAACAGTCTGGCGGTCACGAACGAGAACGATATCCACTGGGGTCTCGTGATGAGCAATGAGCTGCGCTGGGTACCGCTAGGCCATGTGTTGGACGCGGAAGCCGATTTCTACGGCAACGGTTTTATGCATCCGATCGGCGAGCCTGGTAAGGGCGGGGGAGACCCAACCGATATCGCCGTGATCGACGATTTGCAGGCAGTCGTTTCGATGGGGGGCACAGGTCAGGTTGGTATCGGCAAGCACGAAGCATTCGGCCTCTTTCGCGTTTCAGTCGAAGAGCATCCGACGGCGGTAGTGGTTTCGCCTGAGAAGGACGTTGTGTACGTCGCCAATGGCTTCAGTGATTCGATCTCTATAGTAAACATCGAACAAGCGGAAACCATCGGCCGAATCTCGTTGGGCTCCATGAGAGAGCCCAAGTTGGTCGAGCAGGGGGAGCGTCTGTTTCACAATGCTCGCCTATCGATGGAAGGCTGGATGTCTTGCCATAGTTGCCATACCGACGGCCACACCAACGGCCTGAGCAGCGACAACTTGAGCGACCAATCTTACGGAGCGCCGAAGCGAATTCTATCTCTTTTGGGTAAAGCCGATACGGCACCCTTTGGTTGGCTGGCCGTCAGTGACACGCTAGAAGAACAAGCTCATAAGTCGGTTGAAACGACCATGCACGGTCGCGATCTTACGGACGAGCAGGCCTCGGCATTGGCGGTCTACATGAAAAGCCTGACATTACCCCCTCCAATCGACACGTTGCAAGCAACGCGTAACCAGGCAGCCGTGGCTCATGGCCGGCAGATTTTTCTGCGAAACAACTGCATTAAATGCCACGCTCCGCCGCATTACACTTCGCCGGAAGTCTACGATGTAGGGATGCACGATAAAGAATTAAACCGCGCGTTCAATCCTCCCTCACTTCGCGGGATCAGTCATCGCGATACGTTCTTTCACGACGCTAGAGCCACATCGCTGCGGGATGTCTTTGAGGTTCACGGACACCAACTGGCCGTCGAGTTGACCGACCAGCAATTAGATGACCTGCTCCAATTCCTGCGAAGCCTTTAGGAGACGAGACTTATTCGGTCGGTTGCTTGGTGCTCAATACTTCCGTTTTCAGCCACCCTGTCGCAAGTTCCGGCCATTTGGTGACTGGCTTCTCGGTCGGACGCAGGCCGTAGCCGTGTCCACCTGAAGCAAAGATGTGTAGCTCGGCCGGAATGTTCAGTCGCTTCAGACCCAAGTAATAGGCCACGCTACCCGTAGAAGGAACACGGTCATCATTGGCATGCACCAAAAACGCCGGCGGAGTGTTCTCATTGACGGACGCTTCCGGCGTTAGCTCGGTATCGGCATCCTTTGTATTCAAATACGCCGGATAGATGAGCAAAGTAAAGTCAGGCCGTGCGCTCAACTTGTCGGTATCGTCAATAGGATTGTATGCGGTCTCATCTGCGTTCGAGGCAACCGCCGCCAGGTTTCCGCCGGCAGAGAACCCCAGGATACCAACCTTCTGCGGATCGATTTTCCAGGCTTCAGCATGGGCCCGAGTCAGGCGAATCGCTCGCTGGGCATCGCTAAGCGGGTTCGCGTAAACCTCGCCGTCCTTGGCACGAGGAACCCGATAATGCAGAACGATCCCGGTCACGCCGATCTTGTTCAACCACTGGGCAACTTCGACGCCTTCCAGATCATACGCTAGGATGTTGTAGCCGCCACCGGGGCAGATAACCACTGCCGCGCCCGTGTCGCTTTCCGCATCTGGCTTGTACACGGTGATCTTAGGCTTGGTCACCTTCGTTACACGGTTGCCGATCCGCTCGTCCATCTCGTCGACAATTTCCTCTTTCTCGCCAGCGGCCAGACCAGGCACCTTTCCCTCGGGCCACAGGTCGACAGCGACCGGTTCGGCAGCGAACGAGGAAGTAACAAGCGTTAAAAAGGCTAGCACGGAAAGCGGTCGCAAGTGAATCATGATGGGTGGTTCAATCAAGGTGCAAGAGTTGAACAAGGGATAGGATTTACCTTTGAGGTTATCCTGCCCAAAGCATGGATGCAATCTTTGGCTAGGAACTCGTCAATTCCAGGTCGAAGTGATTGCTGCCCGGTTCGACCGTGCGTATCAGTTCTGATTCTTCGTTGAACCTCTTGGGAACCTTCTCCGGCACGCCGGGATCTTCTACTCGACCGTTGTCGCCAATCACTTTCTCTCGGTAGGTCGTCACGCGGATTTCGTGATCACCCAGCAGTGCGCCTTTGGCTCCGGCGGCAAACTCGATGATGAAGTTGCCATTTTCATCGGTGACCCCTTCCGCCGTACGTCCTCCTGCGACAGGTCGAAATGAAACCACCGCCTTTGGCAAAGGATTGCCATCCAAGGTAACGGTACCATCTACGGTTCCCAATTCAGGACCAGAAGAACTGCATCCGATCAAGCAGCAAGAAACCAGAAACAACGAAAATAAACGAGCAATCATAAGGACCTCAATTTCTATTTCAAAAGAAGATCGCTACCCGATACCGGCTTAGTATTCTCCGATCGGATTACCATCGTCTTTGCAGATGAGGTACTCGTAAACGCTGTCGACGGTTGCATCGGTATCGTGGTCGATCGTTTCCGGCAGGAAATGCACTGACCCATCCACAAATAGAAACTGGGCACCCCCGGGGTGGTTGCTGCTAAAGCCGCGGTCGCAATCTTGCGCGTTCGTACAATTGATAGGCCAGCGTCCCCCAGCGGTCACATACGAATTTCCTTGAAGGCTGTGGTTGGCCGTATCGCCGTTGGCCACTAACTGAGTTCCGGCTCGCAGCATTCGATCGGCGAGCTTCCAGGTACGCTCTCCGATGGCAATCGTGTTGCTC
The DNA here is from genome assembly GCF_013618625.1 of Bremerella alba. Lineage (NCBI taxonomy): Bacteria > Pseudomonadati > Planctomycetota > Planctomycetia > Pirellulales > Pirellulaceae > Bremerella > Bremerella alba. Next base: position 67,734 of record NZ_JABRWO010000015.1, read on the forward strand.
GAGCCATCGACAAAGTCTGCGAACGTAAATACGCGATCGTTCGTATCCTTGGCCATGAAGCCATTCCAGTTGTCTCGGTCGAGAGTATTGCTGTCGTTTGCGCCGACATAATTGGCCAGCGCAATGGCGTCGCAGCCGCTGCCCGTGCAATCGGCGCTGCCGTCGCCACTACCGGAGGGCACCTTGCGTTCGGTATTCTGGTCTGGCCCACTCGAGGAAGGACAACGATAGCCGTCGAATCCTTCTTTTGCCGCAGCGAGCCGGGTTGCATCACCCAGCGAGACTTCACCAGGCAGCGTACCTACTTGGAGGAGCTCGTAGAGATTGCCTTGCTCAACCTGAGGTAACAGAAACGCAGTCCAGGTCCAAGTGCCGCATTTACCTTCCGGACAGCTGCTGGCAGCTTTACGGGCTTGGTCCATCATCATAGCGCTAGGAAATTTGCCAAACACGTCGTGGTAGTTGTGCACGGCGAGTCCAATTTGCTTCAAATTGTTAGAGCATTGCATCCGCCGAGCCGCTTCGCGTGCCTGCTGCACGGCAGGCAGAAGCAGGGCAATCAAAACACCAATAATGGCAATCACAACCAATAACTCAACGAGGGTGAACCCCTTTACGTGTCGCATGATGGTCTCCGGACGAGATTAGGAATGGGAATCAGGCGGGGCAACAAAACGCTCAGAACTCATGACATTTTTGTCGTTTAATCCCTTATCGTAACGGACTTCGCTGAAAACGTCATATTATTCCTGTTGTTTTTATTATTTAACGCAACTTTTTCGTCACTTTAGGCGGCTATCAGATCGATGTGATGGGTTAGGCGAACAGTTTAAATCGCATAAAGAGGCACACTGTTTGCTCTGATCTTTTGGCAGTGCTGGACTTAGCAGAAGAGGCCATCGAAACCAATCGATTAAGCAAGCTTCAAGAGCTTGGTGAAGATCGTAACAATCTTCACCAAGCGGTATTGCTAAGTTGGGCTCCTATAAGCGTTAATACGCTACGGACAATTCACCATTTCTCTGCATCAGGAACCCAAACCATGGGTCACAAAGCCGTTGTTGTCGTCTCGCTAGACGGCCAAATGGCTGGCGGAACGTATCTTCTACGGGGTGTCACAGACAACCTCGAAATCGATATGCTCCCCAACTTACAGCTCCTTCCTACGACGCCCATCGAGGCAATTCAAGATACGCAAACGGAAGGTTTTCAAGGGGTTATGTTCCTTGGTACCACCGTCGCCAAACGCCAAATCGAAGTGGGCCGTTTGACCGATATCGACCTCTGGAACCCTCAGGAATACAAGCATGATCTTTTGAACGCATGGCATCGCAAGATGACCAAGGCCAAGAAAGACGGCCAGATTCCGACCCTGGCGCGTGCGTTGTTCCTGCACCACGAAGAAACAGTCCACGCCGATCAAATGGCGAACACCATCTTACCGATGGTTCGACGCGTTGCTCTCTGGACGCGGTTCTGGAACAAGCAGCAACTGACACCCAAGACATCCGTTTCCTAAGCGTGTCTTGAGGCGAAATGCCAACGGCGATGGTGATTTAGGTCACCCGCCGCACATGTCGCAGGGCTTCCCATTGTCTGACTGGCAATACTTTCCGCGGCTCGTTCTGCCGTAGTGTTTGCACGTGCTGTTGTGCCGCACGCCGCTGGAAGTGTTCAGCCAATAACGGGTTGGCTGCATGGGCTCAGCCGTGTTCTTCGCCTCTTCCATCTCTCGTCGACGCTTCTCGGTCAAACGATATCGCCAAGGTGGTGCAGGACTTACGTCGCGCCAAAGCCCGGCTTTCTGAGCCTCGGCCGTCTTCTGGGCTCGCGCCAGATACGCATCTCCATTGAAGTGACGGTAGTGCCAGGCCATTCCATGGGCGAGTTGATCGTAATTCAACCAGCGATCGCTGAGATAAATGTGGCCGAGGATCCTTCCATATGGATCGGACTCGTCGTAAGCGACGAGTATCTCTTTGCCGTAAACCACATCATTGAGCATCTGACGGCTTTTCGTTCCGAAGGCCTGGCCACGCTCTGGGGCGTCGATTCCCTCTAAGCGAATGCGATGCTGCCGCTTGTTGGCGTCCAACAGTCCAAGGGTGTCGCCATCGGCCACGAAGATGACCTTGCCGCGAAGAACTTTCACAGGATGATCAGCAATCCATCGTTGATCTGCGTCGGAAAATTGTGCCTGGGGAACGAGCAACATTTGCCCAGTTTCCGTCCACAACGCGACGCGATCACCATCTAGATAGGCGAATCGCGATTTTGTCAGAAATTTTCCACCGACGTCATGCCACGGGCGAAACGAGTCGACCAACGGCGGATCAGGCTGAGCTTGTGCCAGTGCCATCGGAGCCGACAGCAGTGCCAGCACTACCCAGACGACTACCAGTTGGCTCGATAAGATCACAAGTTTTCGACCGATCGACATCTTCTAGCTCACTTGCTCAGCGCTGTGTTGGCGGCGTTTTGGAAATCTTTCCGCAGATCACTACCGTCGCTGTTGCCGAGATTCGAACGCTGAACAAGTAGAAGATAGACGCGGCCTTTTTCAGGATCACCCCAGCTTTGCGTTCCGAACGCGCCTCCGTGCCCGAATGTCCCGGGACTCAAGGCTTCCGTGACACCCTGCGGCTCTCTAATCACACAATAGCCTAGCCCCCACCGATTGCCGGGCGTGAAACCGGTAACAATCTCATCAGGCGTTTGTGCTGTGGTCAGTTCAGCGACCGAATCACGCGAAAGAATCTTCGTGTCACCGAGAAAGCCACCGTTGAGCATCATCTGGTAAAAGCGAAACAAATCGCTGGCCGTCGAGTAAAGGCCCGCGCTCGGGTTAGGATACGGGTCGGTCTTTACATTCCCGATCCAACTGCTGCTGGGCTTCAACTCGCCGCTATCTTTGTCCAGCGCATAGAGCGTGGCGATTCGCGGCTTCTGCTGCTCGGTCGGGGCAAATGTCGTATCGTTCATCTTCAAGGGAGTGAAGATCTTCTCTTGCAGGTAATCGCCGTACGGCTGGCCCGAGGCAACTTCGATCACTCTTCCAATGACGTTCAAGCCAGGACTGTACTGCCACTTGGTGCCAGGCACGCTATACAGCGGACGATCGGCCAAGATCTTGCCCTGGTTTTCCAAAGACTTCACCACGCGTTGATCGCCACCCAGGCCCGAGGTGTGCGTCAAAACCTGACGCAGCGTGATGGGTTTTTCAAGCTTCTTTCCATCGAATTCGACGTCCGCAAACTCGGGAATGTATTTAGAAACGGGATCGTCGAGATTCACCTTACCTTCTTCTACCAGAGTCATCAGCGCGGTCGCCGAGATCGGTTTAGTCATCGAAGCGATCGCAAACATCGCATCCCGCGTCATTGGTTTATTCGTTTCTAGGTCGGCCTTTCCGACGGCACTCAAATGGACCAATTTGCCATCCTCAGCCACTAGGGTAACGGCCCCGGCAACGACGTTCTTATCGACCAGCTTCGAGACCGCCTGGTCGACCTGATCGATGACGGGGACTTTCCGCCCGGTATCCTCGGCCAGGGCTGGCACAACCACGGTCAAAAGCAGTACGGCTATCCAATTGCGACAGAGTGTCCAAAGAGGGGATTGCATCGCGAAGGGCTTTCAAAGGGGGAACGTTGGGCGGAAAAGTTGGCAGCGTACCGCAATCAGCCCTCCTGTCAAGCATTTTCGCCCCTCTATTGGGGAACGTAATTTCCGCGAATTCGTCGTGAAGTGTTGGTGAATGCGTTGAGCATATTGAGTCCTTTTGGCTAGAATGGTAGTTGCTTTGATGGCTCTGTACGTCCCTTGGGAATTTCATGCGGCGATTTGGTAGTTACGCTCTGATTGCCACCTACTTGGTGGTGCAGCTTTTCGGTCAGGTTATCCATGCTTGGTCCGGCTGCGAGCACGCGCATTTGCCGGGTCATTCCCATTTGCCGGTCGCAGCCGCCGAAGACCATGGGCACCACCACCATGATCACGGTCATCACAGCCAAGACTGCGCCGAGCCTGTCTCGCACGAAGTGCCAGGCTGGCACGCCACCGAGCATTCACATGGGATCGTTGTCGACGGCTGTTTGCTTTGCCAGCATTTGGCTCTGGGGCAAATGGCACCGGCGGCCTTGATTGCCACGATCGACCGCGTTGTGATTGACGTGGTCGTCCCACAATCGACTCGCCTGATCACGGCGAAATGCTTAGGTCCATATTCTCCTCGGGCACCTCCCCTAGCGTAACTCTTAGCTATGGCGCACTGCTTTCGCGCCATCCAACATTCCATTTCCCTCACCCAGGAGGGGTCTAGGAATTAGTTCAGGCTCCTTTGCCGCGAACTTCCAACCGCATAAGCCCCGCGCACGCCGCGTTGCTAGCACCGCTACGCTACTTTATTTTAATTGTCCCCCGGCACACCTCGTGTGGTTCGGGTTGCCCATATAAAAAGAGAATTGAAGACATGACGCTACGCAAAGGTTTTACGCTAGTCGAATTGTTAGTTGTGATCGCCATTATCGGAGTGCTGATCGCGCTGCTGCTGCCTGCCGTTCAACAGGCTCGCGAAGCGGCACGCCGAATTTCCTGCTTCAACAATTTGAAGCAAGTCGGATTGGCTATGCACAATTATCACGACACCTTCGGCAGTTTCCCAAGTGGCTATATCGCCACCGACTCGGATACGAAAACGCCCCTTGCCGAAGGAGAGCCTGGCTGGGGCTGGGCTTCAATGATTTTGCCGCAGATGGAACAAGGCAACATTGCCGACAGCCTGATCGACTTTAACTTAAGCATCACCCACGGCAGCAACCAACAAGCTCGTGAAACGATCATTCTGCCGTACGCTTGTCCGAGCGACCGTGCTCCGGAGTTGTTCGAGCTGCATGATGAAAGTGAGAACCCGCTTACCGATCTCGCTTCGGCGAATTACGTTGGCTGCTTCGGCACGATCGAACTGCACGACTGCGAAGGCCTACCAGCGGGACAACGGTGCGACGGTGACGGCATGCTGGGTCATAACGCCAAACGGTCGATGCGGGACGTGACCGACGGAACTAGCCACACGCTGATGGTCGGCGAACGAGCCACCTCGCTGGGTGGCTCGGACGAACTGCTATACAGCACTTGGGTCGGTTCGGTCAGTGGTGGCGAAGAAGCGATCGCTCGCGTTCTGGGTGTGGCCGACCACGCCCCTAACAGCCAATACGAAGAAGACCACGATCACGATCATGACGGGGACGATGATCACGACGACGAAGAACACCACCTCGACGACTTCGGCAGCCGTCACCCAGCCGGCACGAACTTCGTCTTCGCCGACGGCTCGGCACACCTGATCACCGAAACGATCAACCTGGACGTTTACCGTGCCTTGGCAACGCGTAACGGTGGCGAAGTCGTTCCTGGAGACGGGTACTAAACTCGAGTAGGGCCCGCGTGTCGCGGGTCGGAAACCAGGTGTTGTTTCGCGATAACTCTTAAATCAGATGATTGGTACCCGCTAAACAACCCACGGTCCCAACCAGTCTTAAGCCCCAAACGGGGCGGTCGATAATAGCCCAGGGCGAAAGCCTTGGGCTTATTTTTTGTCGAAAGCGTTAGCCCTGTAAGGGCGAACGAACTGCAGTCTATGGATCAGAACGAATAGCAACGACACTAGATAGACGAAGTGACTTCCGAACCTCGTCGTGAATAAAGCCTGGACCTGAAACCACCACAGATAGATTCGTATCATAAACAGCGGCCTGAGCTTGATAGATGTCCCATCTCGGTCCATTTTTCTTTTTGATATTCGCAATAACCTTTTCTGCGTTCAGAAGTTTTTGCTTAACTTGGGCCGAATTGTTCGATTCTCGAATGATCTCCGCCAACTCAGTCGAATCGAATAAGGCGTAGACTTTAGTCGAGGTCACGTATTTCGAAGTAAGTCTTGGCCCATCGTTATGCTTCGCAACATCTTCCACCTCGTCAAGCATTGCCTTGCCAAGTTCATTGCGATCTCCATGTTTGACCAACACGCCCTGGGCTATGATTTCCGCCAGCTCGTATTGCTTCCGATCAAGGGCTTCGTGGAACGTTCGCACAATACTCTCACCTACCGGAGCCATCACCGGAAGATCGGCAGCATCTCCTACTAGATTGAAGCAGAACAGCAAAGTACCAACCAAGCAAATTCGGATCATGGCCATCAGATATCCCTCACGAGATCGACAAAGAAAGTCCCAAGTGAGATAAACCTACCACCTGATCTCAATTTCCGACAAGACGAATCCACACCAGCGTTCCCCACAGACACAAGAAGTGCAGATACTGGTCGAACCCGACCGTCGCGAAGAACGCGTGCATATTCTGTTTCTGATAGAAGTACGACGTTACTCGGCTGGTGCAAAAGTCGACCGCAAAGTGCAACACGCCGTTGATGATCGCGAACTGCAGACCAGGCACCAAACCCAGCATCGGCATGCAGGCCGCGCCGAGCACGGCCGAATAGACGCCCACATGGGCTGACAGGGCCAGAAGGTTCTTGCTCTTATTCTCGGCCATCCACCGGCTTTGGCAAAGGAAGTCGGCAATCCAATGGATGAGCATGATGTATGGCATTTCGATTCGCCGACCGTGCTATCGGTCGATCCCTAGCAGGGGCTCTTCTTCCTGAATGATCGGGCCGCGTGGGGTAAGTAGCAGCATGCTCAACGGCGTCTCAACGTCCTGTCTCTGAATCACCATTTGTCCAAGGGGACCGTGCTGAGCGACCTTGGTCACCTTGATCAACAATTCAGGATGATGCCACCAATGCGGTAAAGCCGAGGCCGCTTGCCCTTGGTGGTAAATCATCAACCGCGCGCGGTTGTCGCGCAATACGCGTGGTGGTTTACTCCGATCGATATCGAGCCCGTCGGAAAGCTCTGCCAGTCCCGGTTGCTCGGCAACAAGCGAAACCGGTAGCAGCAAGAGACTCAACAATAAGCTAGACCCAATCCTTCGAATCATCTGCGTCCTCCCGTGAAGCCCTTCGTTTGGAAACTCTCGCGACGATCAACTTACCTCGGTACGAACAAAGAAGGCAACGTGAGTTTTCACACTGCTTTATTTATCAAACGCGTACTCACGCAGCAGCCCACATTCCGGGCAACGAAACGTTGTCACTCGCATAGCATTCGTGTGACCGCCAAACGCAAGCGCCATTAGGTTAGAAAGCGTCGCCTGACCTTTTACCCAGCGTGACTGAATAATGCTGTTCGGGCTCTTAAACTCTGGCACGAACCCTTCCTCCATCGCCGCATCACAATCAGGACACTTCACATCAGTCATTGGTTCTCCCTTCTCGCTCGCAATTTGCTTGCCGATCGCCTATCCTCTTAGAGATATCCCTCACTGTCGGCATCCCACCTGAAGGCCACCTACTCATGAGATATTTCGCTACCCTGGCCCCAATCTTAGTGCTAATCGCAGCTCATTTCTCCTGGGCAGAGGATGCCCCGACCAAGAATCGCCTGCGGTTAGAAACTTCGGCCTATTTGCAGATGCACGCCGAGAACCCGGTCGACTGGTATGCCTGGGGGGACGAAGCACTGGCCAAGGCGAAGGCCGAGAACAAGCCCATCTTTCTGTCCATCGGCTACGCGAGTTGCCACTGGTGCCACGTGATGGAAAAGGAAAGCTTTTCCGATCCCAAGATCGCCGCGTTTCTCAACAAACATTTTGTTTGCATTAAGGTCGACCGCGAGGAACGCCCTGATGTTGATTCCGTTTACATGCTCGCCACGCAGATCATGGCCAACAACGGCGGCTGGCCGTTGAATGTCTTTCTTACTCCGGATGCCAAACCGTTCATCGGCACAACCTATTTACCGGCAGAAGACCGAGAAGTGCCGCTTGCCGATGGTCAAGCCGTCGGTGTGCAGCCAGGCTTCTTAACTCTAGCCAAACGTGTTGCCGTTGCATGGAACGAGCAGCAATCACAGTTGGAAGAAGTGGGCGACAATGTCACCCGGGCCCTGAAACAGGTTCTCGGGCGTCCTCTGTTGCCGCCAGACTTGGCCGATAGCGACAGTATTTTCCGCACGTTCGACCGCACGCTGGAAAAGGAATTCGACTCGCGTTTTGGCGGATTCGAGTTCGAAGAAGGAAACGACCGTATCCCCAAGTTCCCCCAGCCTTCGTACCTTTATTATCTGCTCAAGCGGAACGACGCCGGCGATGCCACCGCAGGGAACATGCTGGAGCTGACGCTTGAAAAGATGGCTAGCGGCGGCATCTACGATCAGGTCGGAGGCGGCTTTCACCGGTATAGCACCGATCGGCATTGGAAGATCCCCCACTTTGAAAAGATGCTGTACGACAATGCCCAGTTGCTGCCCATTTATGCCCAGGCCTCGAAGTCGCTCGAGAAGCCTGAGTTCGCTGAGGTCGCTCGCGGGATCGCCGATTTCGTGCTGACCGAAATGACCGGCCCCGACGGGCAGTTCTATAGCGCCATCGACGCCGACTCCGACGGCGAAGAAGGGGCCTACTACCGCTTTACTTCGGAGGAACTTCAAGAGCAGCTATCCGCCGATCAGATGCGTCTGGCCGAACAGGCATTCGGAATGACCGGCAAACCCAACTTCGAAGACCAGTACTTCGTACCGCAGTTCCACGGTGCACCAGAAGCGGAGAAGCTGGCCGAGTTGAAAGCAGCGTTGTTGTCGCTTCGAAACCAGCGAACCAGGCCGTTTCTCGATAAGAAGGTGATCACCAGTTGGAACGGGCAAATGATCCACGGCCTCGCCGATGCCGGGCGTATCTTGGACGAGCCGCGTTACGTCGCAGCTGCTTCCAACGCAGCCGATCATTTATTGAAGTCTGCCGCCGCCAACGATGGTCGCCTAAGACGCACGCCTGAGACCAAGGCCGAACATCCGCTGGCCTACCTGGACGACTACGCAATGTTGATCGACGGCCTTCTCGCGCTGCACACGGCGACCGACGAACCGCGCTGGCTGGATGAAGCCGTTAAGCTGCAAGCCACGCAGCAAAAGCACTATGGGGACAAGACCTTCGGCGGATACTACTTTACGCCGGACGACAACTCGAACCTGATCGTCCGCGGCAAGCTGTACACCGACGGCGCACTACCCAGCGGCAATGCCATTTCGGTTAGCAATCTGAAAGAGCTGGCCAAGCGAGTCCCTGACCAGGCAGAGCAGTACAACACGTGGGCCCAAAAGACCATCGAGTCAGGCTCGACGCTGCTGAACGATCACCCCCACAGCACGGCCCGGATGGCGGCCGAGTTGGTGAAAGATTGATTGAAACAAATCATCCAAATTCGCGCGGCATGATCTTTCCCAATGTGACTTACAGTTTGCCGGCCACGCTCTCAACTTCCATCAACGACTGAATCCAAAAAACGAACGTGGGAGTGAAGAAGACCAGTTCGTTGGTACTGCCCACCCAGTGCAGCCAGTCTCGACGCTGGGTCGTTGTCGCCACGTCCCAAATAGCAAGCCCCACTAAAAGGACCGCGCTAAGCACAAAGTACCAGGTCGATAAATATCCGTACCATGTTTCGGCAGCCACATGAAGTTGAAAGTGAAGCGACACCAATTCGGCAAGAAAGATTACCGTACCGAAGAAGTAAACTACAAGTAGTACTCGCCACCCTCCACGCACTGGTAGCGTAAAAGCCAACAGCAGAACGAGACCCCATTCCACGATTTGCCAAAAGATGATGGCGACCGTGTTAACCCGCAGGTAGCTTTCGGTATCTGCAAAGCCATCATAGAACAGAATGACCTGAGTGATATTCGAGAGAACATAGAACGGAGCGCTGACCCCCAAGAGAATCAACAACCAATGCCCAGGCTGAAACGGTTCGCTTTTCTCGCGTGTGGATGTACGCAGAATGTAAAAGATACCGACCACACCGGTTGCTTGGGCCATCGTATAAAAGGCTAACATCGTCAGCGATTGTCTGTCGATCTCATCATACCATTCTTTGTGCAAGACCATCCCGCTGACCAGGATCAAAACGGCCGCCACCACCCAGGCCACCGCTTCAATCCAGGTCAAATGGGTCGGTGGCGGGGCGAAATGAGCATCGACGATTTCTTCTTTCATTCCTAGGTGAACCACCCCATCCAGTTTGAAAATTCCAAGAGAAGTACTGCGGGGCTCATCATCACCGCCACCGTTACACCCCACCAGTGTATCCAGTCACGACGCTGGCCTGCCGTCCATGTATCCCAAACCACGAGAGTTAGCAGCACCACGATATCCAATATCAACAGGAATGGCTTAGTTCGTTCGAACCAGAAGAGTGCAATTTGTTCGTTACCGGAGTTAAGAGAAATCACTAATCCCAGCATGGCAAGGATGATCAAAGTTTGTGGTATCAATGCTATTCTCCACCATGAGCGAACCGGCAGGAGAAACCCAGCCGTTAGATACGCCCACAAATGAAGGACTTGAAAAACCGCCATACTCAGCCATTTCATACGAAGATTTTCGATCGCACTGCCGAAGACGACTTGCTGAAACAATAGGCTGGTCATGATGACCGAATACATGACTCCGATCAGGCACAACAACCAATGCCCCGGCTGAAAGTCGGTTGACCAACCGTTCCACCAGCGGCGCGCAAATAGAAAAAGGCCCGTCCCTCCTGACGCAAAGATGAGCAGCGTTGTGATGAAATAGATGTTGGTGATCAGCTCGACGGCAAATCTCGTATTGCCAACGCCTGGGCTGTTATTTAATGCCGAGAATATGGCTGCAGCTGCCGTGCCGACCAACAAGTCAAGCAAGGTCAGCCTCGCCTGTCGATCATTTTTGGTCTGGCTCATTTCCATCTGTTCCATTTTTCTCTTCCACCTAAGTACACCTAGCATGCGTAACTCTATGCGCAAAATCCAGTGCCAAATGCAAAATGTGCTGAGCCGGGAAAACATCTCTCGCTGAGCCAACGATTCAGGTTGCTGCCGGCCGGGTTGAATCTATGATGGAATGACCCCTTGAGCCCCGCCGGTTACCTCCTACCTCTTGGTTTGCTATGACGCTTGCGCTTCGTACTTGCTTGCTCGCCACTCTGTTATTCGCATCGGCCGGGGCCCTCTTCGCTCAGGGAACCGCAGCCGACTATCAGCGGATGCAACAGTTAAGCCGGATGACTTCCGGCAAGGTCTTTCGTGATCAGGTCAAACCCAACTGGTTGCCAGGCGGAGATCACTTTTGGTATCGGGTACGAACAGGGCCATCCGAACACGAGTTCATCTTTGTCGATGCGAAGAAAGGCCAGCGCGAGCCGGCATTTGATCACGGGAAACTAGCTCAGCAGTTGGGGCAGCAGCTTAAAAAAGAGATTCTCCCTACGCGTCTTCCGTTCGAGCAGATCCAGATCTCGGAAGACTTTCAGCGGGTCATCTTTCAAGTCAAAGGGGAGACCTTTCAGATCGACCGTAAAGAGCAGTCATTAACGAGGCTAGATCAACCGGCCGAGCGTTTACTCTCCAGCATGCCAGCATTCCAACGTCCGTATCCTTCGACCGACAAAGGGGGCGAAGTCACGTTGAAAGTGGTCAACGAGACCAACGATGCCGTCAAGCTATTCTGGATCGATCGTGACGGACAACCTGTGTTCTATAGCGAAATCGCCGGGAGCAAGCAGCTGGAACAGGGAACATTCGCCGGGCACGTATGGCTGGTTCTCAATAACCAAGGACAAGCTCTCTCAGTCTATGAGGCGGTCGATCGTGTCAGCGTTTTAAAGGTCGACGGCAAACAAGTCCGAGACCTTCCGCGTCGACGCCGACGTGGCGACCGAGGGGCGCGGACTCGCCGCACCTCGCCCGACGGCAAGTGGACGGCGTCGATCGTCGATCACAACGTCGTGATCCACAGCCAAGACTCAGACGATCCGATTCGTCTGACCACCGATGGAACTGCCAGCAAGTTTCTCAGCGACCGTTTCCACTGGTCGCCAGATTCCAAGCGATTGATCGCGATGGAAGTTACGCCGGGGCAGGGGAGGGAGGTCACCATCATAGAGACATCCCCCGAGGATCAACTGCAACCCAAGGTGCACACCTTTGGCTACGACAAACCGGGTGACAAGATTCGGCAGGAATGGCCGCGGCTGTTCGATCTCGAAAAATTAGAGGAGATCTCGCTTGATCGCAGCCTGTTCGAGAATCCGTTCGCCACCTCGAAAGCTTCGTGGCAGGCCGACAGTAGTGAGTTCCGATTCCTCTTCAACCAGCGCGGCCACCAGGCAATTCGCGTGTTGGGGATTCAACCGGACGGGAACGTTCGAACCATTGTCGAAGAAACGAGCGAGACATTCATCGACTACACGAACAAGATTCATTACGACGCCGAACCAACCGAGAACGAGCTGATTTGGACGTCCCAGCGCAGCGGTTGGAACCACTTGTACCTGGTGGATGCCACCCAAGCAGAAATCAAACATCCAATCACCCAGGGAGAGTGGGTCGTGCGTGAAGTCGAACGCGTCGACCGTGACCAACGACAAATCTGGTTTACCGCCGGAGGCATCGTTGCTGGGCAAGATCCCTATTACCTGCATCATTGTCGTGTGAACTTTGACGGAACAGGACTAACGATTCTGACCGAAGGAGATGGCACCCACAAAATCAACTACTCTCCTGACGGTCGCTACCTGATCGACGAGTACAGCCGCGTCGACCTTCCCCCGGTCCACACGCTACGCAAAGTGGAAGATGGTTCGCTTGTCTGCGAGCTGGAGCAAGGGGAGGTGTCCTCACTCTTGGAAACCGGCTGGAAGATGACCGAGCGATTCGCCGCCAAGGGACGCGACGGCAAGACGGACATCTACGGCGTGATCTACTTTCCTACCAACTACGACCCTGCCAAGAAGTATCCCGTCATCGAGTACATTTACGCGGGGCCACATAGCGCTTTCGTACCCAAGACTTTCTCGGTGCAGAGCCACAAGCGTGAGACGTCCGAACTTGGATTCATTGTCGTGCAGATCGACGGCATGGGAACCAACCATCGGGGCAAAGCATTTCACGATATTTGTTGGAAGAACCTTTCCGATTCCGGCTTTCCTGATCGAATTGCCTGGATGAAAGCCGCCGCAAAGAAGTTTCCGAGCATGGACATCAGCCGAGTCGGGATCTACGGTGGATCGGCTGGCGGGCAGAGCGCGTTGTCGGCCTTGCTATCGTATGGCGACTTCTACGACGCTGCGGTTGCCGATTGTGGCTGCCATGACAATCGCATGGACAAAATCTGGTGGAACGAACAATGGATGGGCTGGCCGATTGATGATTCGTATGCCCAAAATTCCAATGTAACCCACGCCCACAAACTGCAAGGTGATCTCTTTTTGATCGTGGGCGAAATGGACACCAACGTCGATCCGGCCAGCACCATGCAAGTCGTCAACGCACTGGTCAAAGCTGATAAAGACTTCGACCTGCTGGTCATGCCTGGCAAAGGACACGGCATCGGAAGTGGCCGATACGGGATGCGTCGCACACGCGACTTTTTCGTCCGCAAACTGTATGGCACCGAGCCACGACGGTAGACCCACTCGCGAAGTGGCCTCGTTTCGATCGAGGCCACCGTCACGTCTGCTAATCGTCGATCGTTAGGCCGTTGGTGAGGTTCTCCATGAGCTTCCTCAGCTCGTCGTCCGCCTCATCGGACTGAGCTGTTTCTAATTTTTCCTGGGCGGCTTCGGTCCAGTTCGCTTCTCCCCAGATATCGAGTATCTCCAGTGCCTGCTTTCGCATGCTTTGTTTCGATTGGTCGAGCAGAAACTCGATCATTGCCTCCGCTTGATCAGGATAGGCCAGCAGGTCCTCTTGACAAAAAGGAACAGAATAGGGATAGCCATCCCGGCTTCGCTGCTGCGGGCCGGTCCGCGGAGAATTCGCGATTCTCACCAAGTCTGGCACGCGTTCGAAGTGCTGCTGAACTTCATCGACAAGCTGCTCATTCGAGCCGATCATTCGTGACGCTCGCCGCAAACTGATCTCCTGAATCCGATTCACGTCCAAATTAGCGTCGGTCATTTTCAGCAGTTTCGCGCCACTGACGGCATACAGATAGGCTTCATCGTCCTCATCAGCCAGGGCTTGATGAACCACGTCCTTCCAGGCAGGCCGTTGTAGGATCTCGTTGGCCGTGTCTCGCATCTGCTGAACGAGCGGCTCGCTCCAACCCAAATCTTCGCGTAGCATCCAATCGGCATTTCCATCGTCAAGGAAGGCCCGTACCGATGCAATGAAGCTTAGGTCCTTGACCGTCTTGGCCTGCTTCTGCATATGAAAAAGATATCGCTGCACGGCCACCGGGGCTTCGGGGTAATCGTGAATGCTGGTCAGGTGGTCCTGTGGTTTGCTGCGTAACGAACGTTCGATATCCATTAATGCCGTCAGCACGCGTCCCGCGGATTCAAGCACAGCCAGATCAACCTCTTCGGACAACAGGGCATCTCGTAAATTCCCCGTGGTGGCGAGCGTCATTGCCACGTACTGGACCAGGAAGTCGGCCCGGCGTCCTCCTTCGCGAAGCATCCAATCTTGAATGGTAAGATCATCGGTATCTTTGACTTGCTCGATCAGGGGTACCAGTCCCCAACCGGAAACGTGCGGCAACAGCTTTCCAATCAAAGCTTCACGACGCGGCGTCTCCCAGTGCTGCATCGCAAAGATGCAGCCGCGAGTGAACTCATCGTGTCGGCCAACTACCAACACGACGTCTTCGATCGGACTGTCCGGTACCAAGCTCAGCAGCCCCAGACCCAGCTTTACCGCCTCGCGATCGCGCGATTGGGTTACCAGCCAATAGGCAAGGTCAAAGATTCCATCGGGGTTAAGCATGGTGGCTTCCCCGATCGTGCGTACCAATTCAGGAAGCGTGGCGGCGATTTTCGTGTTGCGCACTTGCTCGTAGAGTTCATCCCGTTTGCCGGGCATGCCCATTTCGATGTCATCCAGAATTAATTGAATGATTGCTTCGTCTGGTTCACCCACGATCTCGGCAGGGGCATATTGCATCATGCTGTCGAATGCCCCAGGCACCCACGCGTGACCATCTTCTTTAGAGATCCGCGTGTCATCGGGCAGGGATAGTCCGCCGGTTGATAGTCCTATGGCGTGCGAGTCGATATGATTTTGGATGTGTTGATAAATGGAAGGTGGCAGTTCCCAAGGCAGAGTAATCGAACCGCCTGGCGTTTCGCATTTGGGGCGCGACATCGAAGAGTTCCCGTTAGAAGAGAGAGTTCAAAACGAACGATTTTTCACTGGACACATCGGCAAGGTTTTTTGAATAGGTCGTTACCGAAACCCTATCTTTTGCCGCCGGGGGGTGCGACAACTTGAAGCCGATTTCTCGCTAAGTTTCATATTCCCTTTCGCGAAGAGCGCAGCCGTCTAAAGAACACGACACGCGTGATCGCTATAACTAAAATCGGCGCACGCGGATGTGCACTATGTTCCAATCGTCGCTTTGCCTCGGTTGTTCTCCTTGGCCAGCCCTGCTGTTGATCGATATTCGGCAGATCCCTTCATCGGAACGTGATCGTTAGGGCTAATTGGAATTCAGCGTGCACGATGCTACGTACCGTTCCTTCCGAGAAGCATTCGACTACCATGGAATATTTGCCGATCATCTTCGCTTGAATTGTCAACCACCCTGCGGCGAAATAGGGTGCCGTTGTTTCGTTCCTCAGCCCCCTCGGTATCGTGAAGACTCGAAGCCAAGACGAGCAACCTACACTGAAGCCAGCCGTTCTATCGGTGCGGGACGTCGAGAGGACCTTCACCATGGGCGAAGTGAAGGTCGAGGTTCTGAAAGACCTTTCCTTTGATGTTTACGATGGCGAAGTCTTGGCGATGGTGGGTCCCAGCGGGTCGGGCAAGTCGACCATCTTGAACCTGATCGGCGGTCTCGATCAACCCAATCGCGGTAGCGTGATATTCGACGGGACCGATTTGGCGACGGTCTCTTCCAGCGTACTGACGCGTTACCGCCGTAAGCATGTCGGCTTTATCTTTCAGTTTTACAATCTGGTGCCGAATCTAACGGCACTAGAAAACGTTCTCTCAGCGGCCGAGCTGGCTGAGAATCCGCTGGATGCGAAGGAGATGCTCGACAAGGTCGGCTTGGCAGAGCGGGCCGATCATTTTCCATCGCAGCTTTCCGGAGGTGAACAGCAGCGTGTGGCGATCGCTCGGGCCGTGGTCAAAAACCCCAAGCTACTTCTCTGCGATGAACCGACCGGCGCGCTTGACTTTGAAACGGGCATTCGCGCGTTAGAGCTTCTACTGCAGTTCAATCAAGACCTCGGTACGACCATCTTGATTATTACGCACAATACCGCACTAGCCGACGTAGCGCACCGCGTGATTCATCTTCGTAGCGGTGAAATCGTGAACGTCGAAGAGAACCAGCAGCCGTTGCCTCCCTCGGAGGTAGTTTGGTGAGCATCCTCAACCGCAAGTTGCTGCGAGATCTGTCAGCGGCTCGCGGGTTATTGATTGCCATCATCAGTATCATGATGCTCGGTTCGGCGCTGCTGATCGGCATGCAGTCGACCTTCTACAACATGCAAGCCGCGAAAGATCGGTATTATCGCCAGTGCCGAATGGCCGCGTTCTGGCTCGATCTAAAAAAAGCCCCTCTCGCCGAGTTGGAAGTGCTGAATGAGATATCCGGTATAAGAAGTTGGCGGGACCGAATTCAATTTCCGGTAACGGTCGATCTTGACCAACGGATGAGACCGCTCAATGGGTCGGTTATCTCGATGCCCGATCGTCGGCAAGCGGTGACCAATGACATCGTCCTCATTCGTGGCGATTACTTTTCCGATCGTGGCGAGCCGGAGGTCATCGTGAACGACAAGTTCGCGGAGGCTAACCGTCTTCATCCCGGACAGAAGTTGCACTTGCTGCTGAACAATCGACGGGAAGAGTTTCTGATTGTTGGCACGGCGATTAGTGCGGAATTCACTTACCTGATTGGCCCCGGCAGCCTGATGCCTGACCCCGAAAACTTCGGCGTGTTTTATCTGCCGCGAAAACAGATGGAGGAACTGTTCGACTTTGAAGGAGCCGCCAACCAAGTCGTCGGCCAATTTACGCCGGACATCGGAGAGGGAAAGAGTGCGGTCCTCGATTTAGTCGAGCGGAAGCTGGAGTCCTCTGGATTCATCTCGGCGACGCTGCTCAAAGATTTTACCTCGAACTACTTTGTCAGCAACGAAATCTCGCAGCTGAGCAACTTGTCGACTTTTCTTCCCAGCATGTTCCTGATTGTTGCCGCGTTAATTTTAAACGTGTTGATGACCAGGCTGGCCAAGCAGCAGCGAATGACCGTCGGTACGCTGAAAGCGCTCGGCTATGGCGACGGCACTATCTTCTTTCACTTCCTGAAATTCGGGGCCGCGGTCGGCCTGGTGGCCGGACTGCTGGCCAGTGTGCTGGGCACTTTTGTCACGCTGGGGATGCTCTCGCAGTATCAACACTTCTTTCAGTTCCCCGACCTAAGAAACGACTTTTACCCACAAACGCATGCCATCGGTTGGAGCGTGAGCATCATCTGCGCGATGCTCGGAAGCGTCTACGGCGCGCGGCAAATGCTTCTGCTTCGTCCGGCGGAGGCGATGCGCCCGGAACCGCCTGCCCAAGGAGGCAGAATCTTTCTGGAGCACTTTCCACTGCTGTGGAACGAGCTTTCACCCGGCTGGAGAGTCACCCTAAGATCGATGGTTCGACATCGTACTCGTACGGCAATTGCCTTGTTCGCCGGTACCGTCGGGGCTGGCATTCTGGTTAGCGGCCTGATGATGATGGAAGCCACCGAGTACTTCATCCGCGACGAATTCGAAATGCGGAATCGTAGTGACATCGACTTGACCTTTAAAGATGCGCTAGACCGCCAAGCTTGGTACGACTTGTCTCACTTGCCTGGCGTCGATCGGGCTGAGCCGCTGTTTAATGTCGCTTGCGATTTTGTGAATGGCCCGTATGAGCGGCAAGGAGCTATCCAAGGAATTTTAAACAACGCTCAATTGACCGTTCCGACCGACAAAGATAAACGTCGAATCAACATTCCCAGTGTCGGACTGGTCATGGAACGCCGCTTGGCCGACCACCTTCATTTGAAGGTGGGAGATCTAGTCGAGATACGTCCAAAATCGGGACGTCGCGATCCACTCAAAATCCCTCTGGCGGTAATCAGTGAAAGCCAGTTTGGCCTGAACGTATATGCCGATCTTGAATATCTCTGCCAGATCCGCGGCGAATCGTTCGCGATGAGTGGCGCTCAACTGAAAATTAATCAAACGAAGAAAGCTCAGCGCGAGCTTTATCGCACGTTGAAACAGATGCCTGCGATGAAGGCCATCAATTCTCGCCTGGAGTTGATCAAAAATATGCGCGAGACCATCATTCAAAACCAAAGTGTGGCGATCGGCATGATCGTCCTTTTCGCAGGCATCATTTTCTTTGGTAACGTATTGAACGCCTCGCTAGTGAACCTTTCAGAGCGCCAGCGCGAAGTCGCGACGATGGGGGCGATGGGATACACCCGATGGGAAATTGGCATATTGTTTCTCCGTGAGAGTATGGTCACTAATTTGCTAGGTGCGGTGCTCGGTCTTCCGGTCGGCTACGTGCTGATCCACTTGATGACCAAAATGATCGACCAGGATCTGGTGCGTTTTCCGATCGTGACCGCCCCGTGGATCTATGTCAGTGCGTTTGTCACGGCATTGCTATTCACGCTGTTGGCTCACGCGGTCGTTCAATGGCGAATTCACCACATGAATTGGTTGGAATCTTTGAAAGTTCGTGAGTAGACTGCTAAGAGTTCGCCGAAAAGCAAGCGAACGGAAAGAATATTGCCATGATCAAAACGATTGCCCTAATCGTTGGCGCCATCATTGTCGTGGGAGGCATCCTCTTTGTCACGCAGTCTAGCGGTCCGCCAGTAGACACTGTCACTGCGTCCATGCAACCCATTCAAGAGTACGTCGATGAACAAGGAAAAACGCGGCTGCCACGTACATTTGTTATCTCGATGCCCTTCGATGCTCGACTCGGCGAGATCAAGCTCGAAGAAGGAGACCACGTAACCCAAGGACAGGTCGTTGCCAAGATCGTTCAAGAGGATGTCGAAGCTGAATACGCCGAATCGAAGGCCGTCGTCCAACAGTTGGCGGCATCGATTCGGGAAACAAGCGACAAGTCGGTCGAGCAGACAACCAAACAGCAGGCCGAATTCTTTGTCGATTCCATGGTGAATACAGTGGAATCCGCCAAAACGCAAATGACGGCGAGCCGATCACGCTTTGAATATGCGACGACTTTCTTGCAACGTGTCCAACAACTCATCGAAAAGGGGGCAAAGACTGAGGATGATCTCGATCGGGCACAGCTACAAAAGGTCGAGAGCGAAACGGAATTTCAAACCGACGCGTTGACGTACCAGGCCATCTTGTCGATTGACGCGGCAACGAAGCTACTTCCGAGTTTGGTTTCTCAATATATCGACCGAAAGGACCTCTCAGTCGCTGTGCTCCAGCAACAGAAGGCCGAAGCCGAGGCTCGTCTGCGAACAGCCGAATTGCGGATGAAGAGATCGACCATGACCAGTCCTGTCGAAGGTGTCGTGCTCACGAAAGAACTAACCAGCGAACAGCAAGTCGCCGCAGGAACAACCTTGCTAGAGATCGGACAACTTTCACAATTGGAAGTCGAAACGGAAATTCTGAGTCAGGATGCAACCCGGATCCAACCCGGAGATCGTGCTGAGATCTATGGACCATCTCTTGGCAAAGAAGCAGGCCAAGGGATTCCGATGAAAGTGCACCGCGTCTATCCGACCGGATTTACTAAGGTAAGCTCGTTGGGAGTCGAACAACAGCGCGTGCTAATCATACTTCGCTTCGAGTCGGGGCAGGTTGCAACGGCGCTGGAGCAGCATGGCTTAGGCGTCGATTATCGCGTACAGGCTCGCATCTACACCGAAGAGATACCCCAAGCCTTGGTGATTCCGCGTTCCGCTATTTTTCGCGAAGTCTCAGGTAACTGGCAAGCGTATGTCGTATCGGGCGGCAAACTAGAGCGACGAAACTTGCAATTAGGGCTGATGAACGATCTAAGTGTCGAGGTCACTCGAGGTCTCGAAACAGGAGAACACGTTATCGTTTCTCCTGCAGCTTCTCTATCCAATGGAGATTGGGTAACGCCGGTCGATGTCAGGGCCTCATCGACCGGCGCATAAAAAAACCCCACAGACGGGGCAGAGCCTGTGGGGCCGATCCTAGCCGCGCAAGCACGGCTAGTTTCATTTCAATGGATTCACTTGGTTAGCTATTTCACAATCGTCTATCTTACAGATTAATGCCGGTAAAGTTCATATCAATTTGTTCATATGAATTTCAGATTATTGCAAATTTGTCACACTCCTAAAGTATTTTCTTGAAAATTTCATCGGTTTCGCGTTATCGAGAAGCTTCGTGGCATTCCGGGCGAGCGTCGAATCTAGGTCTGGGTTTGCGATAGATGAGCCATCTCGGTATTGTTGAGCAAGTTTGCGACCTACTTGGCAGGGCATTTTACTCATAAGTAGTAACGGACTTCTCTAACCGTTTTATGATTGCGGTTTCTCATTTTTCGTCCATCACCTTCGACCAAAGCGGAGACGAATGTCCTCGATCACCACTGAGCCTGTTACTACCAAACGGCAGCAAAACGAGTTCGTCGAGTTCCCATGGGACTTATATCGGGACGACCCCAACTGGATACCACCGCTACGGCAAAATCTGAAGGAACTGGTTAACTTTGCCCCCCATCCGTTTTATGCGCGAAATAAGGTCCAGTGTTTTTTAGCTCGTCGCGAAGGACAGGTAGTCGGACGTATTGCTGCCATTTTGAACGTGGGCCACAACGAGCGGTACGACGAGCAGCGCGGCTTTTGGGGATTCTTTGAGTCAATCGACGATACGCAAGTTAGCGGCGCATTGTTTGATGCGGTGAAATCGTGGTTCTCCGAGCAAGGCATCCAGAAGATGAGGGGGCCAGCCAACCCTTCACTTAACCATGAGATCGGCACTCTGATTGAGGGTTTTGATAGCCCGCCGGCATTCATGATGACCTATAACCCTCCCTATTACGAGAAGTTGATTACCGACTACGGATACGAGAAAACCCAAGACCTGTACGCGTATTGGGGCCATATCAACATGCTGGAAGGGTTAGATCCGAAACTGAAATTCATCGTTGACGAAGCCAAAAGTCGTTTCAACTTAAAGCTGCGGCGCATGGATCGAAAACGCTTCAAGGAAGACGTCCATACGTTTTTAGATAACTACAATCGCTCATTGGTCGGAACATGGGGTTTCGTGCCGATCGACACCGCTGAAGTCGATAAGATGGCCGACGATATGAAGCACTTGCTGGTACCTGAGTTGACTTCTGTTTGCGAAGTGGACGGCAAGGTCATCGGTTCGATGTTTGGCATGCTCGACTACAATCCACGCATCAAGCAGATCAACGGGAAGCTGTTTCCGTTTGGATTCATGCGCCTTTTATGGAATAAAAAGGCGATCAAGAACATGCGATTGATCTCGACTAATGTAGTCCCTGAATACCAACGATGGGGTATCGGCCTGGTGATCCTGGAACGCTTGGTCCCAGATATCAAGAAGTGGGGGGTTCAAGAGGTCGAGTTTTCCTGGGTTCTCGAAAGTAATCATCTCTCTCGAGCGTCGTTGGAACGAGGCGGGGCGAAGAAGTCGAAGACCTACCGAATGTTTGACTATGCTCCTGCCGAGAATGCGATCAACACAACGGGGGACAGCGCGACATAAAGCGTCGACTGTTGCTCTTCTTTGCCCCCTAACTATGCCCTAAAGCCTCTTCTTTCGCAAATTGGGGATGACGCTACGAAGTTTCGCCTTGGTCCTGTAATCGACTTTACCTAGTCGGTTGATTAGATTCACACCGGATTTCAACGGCGCGCAATCTGCGTTTGATTTTAAAGGGCTTCCCGATATACTAATGCTGGGACGATTGACATTGTCCCTATTACATGAGCATAAGTAGATTACCTCAAGGAGTATTATGTCTAAGAAAGAAGAGGCCCTCGAAGTAGAAGGCACAGTGACGCAAGCACTTGCCAACACGCGGTTCCGCGTCCAACTGGACGTTGGCCCAACGGTTATGGCCCATGTGGCTGGTAAAATGCGTAAGCACTTTATTCGTATTGTTCCAGGCGATCGTGTCCGAGTGGAACTTTCCCCATACGACATGACCAAAGGCCGAATTGTCTTCCGAGAGCGTTAAAGCTCGCACAGCGGGAGGCCTCTGCACTCTCGCCCAGTTCCCCCCCAGGTTAGATGACTGCGCTCTCGTTCTTGAGTGACTTCATTCGGGTATGGTTCGTATTTCACCTGGGTCAATGGTTTTAGGCGATCTTACGCCCATCCCCGTTGGGGAATTACTCAAGCAATCTAAACATTTTGCTCATTGGGTGAAACTGCTATTCAATCCGCCGGGTAGGTTCTACGGACTCGGTACGCGCGCATCGCCCCTTGCTTGTTGCCTTGGCTTTAACGGGCACCCGGTCTGCGGTACATTTGGAAAGTCCCACTAAAGTCAGGCCATCAATCGGCTTCTCATCCATCCGATTGGCCGGGGACAGAGTTCCGATAAAGATCACCTCTCAGGAGACAGACACTGTGAACAAATTCATCCAAAGTGGTCGACTGGCTATTGCAGGCTTGTTGCTTGCAGCGATGCCGCTGGTCGCACTTCATGCTCAGGATGCCGAATTTAAACCGGTAGCCGTGGTTTCAGTTGCCCCAGTGAAGAAGGTCCTAGCCGACGTTCAGTACTTGGCCGACGCCGCAGGTCAGACCGATGCAGGCCGAATGGCGGCCCTGCTGACCGCTCCGTTTACCGCCGGGATCGACAAGTCTCGCCCCGTTGGTGTGGTCGTCATGACCAACGGCCAGGAATTCGCACCGACCGCCTATCTTCCGGTATCCGACTTCGACAAGCTGGTCACCACAGCAACCGAGCAGATTGGTCCTCCGCAAGACGTTGGCGAAGGCATCAAGATGTTTACCCCCAACCAGATGCCCATCTTCGTGAAGGATGCTGGCAATTGGGCTATCTTGGCGATGGATCAGGAAAAGCTGGCCAACCCTTTGGATGATCCCACTGCGTTCCTCAAAGATCTACCAGAGCAGTACGACCTGGCCCTTCAATTCTTTCCTGGCAACATTCCCGAGATCTACCGCAACGTCATCATCGAACAGATGAAGACGGGGATCGAATTGTCGCTAGAACAAGAGGCCGATGAAACGGACGAAGAGTTCGCCACTCGTAAGAAGCAGATCGCCGATCAGGTGGCGGAAATGGAACGCCTGTTCACCGAGTTGGAAGACTTCATCATTGGTTGGAATGTCGATGCAACGCAGCAAGGTACTTACCTCGACTTCGCCTATACGGCTGTCGAAGGAAGTGACCTCGCTAAGACGATGGCGATGAACACCGACCTGACTACCGAGTTCTCTGGCTTCACCAACAGTGACGCAGCCGTCAATTTCCAGGTTACCGAAAAGCTTTCCGAAACCGACATCGCTCGGATGGAAAAGCAGATGAACGACCTGCGTGAACAAGGGATCCGTCAGCTGGAAAGCGAAGGAGAACTGGAAGGCGACGAACTAGAGTCCGCCAAAAAGGTGATCGACCTAGCCATCGACACCCTGGTTGAAACAGCCCGAACCGGCTCGTTGGACGGCTCTATGATGCTGGACCTCGCGGGTGGCAAAGGAACGTTTCTAGCCGGTGCCCATGTCGCCGACGGTCAACGCGTCGAAGATGGCGTGAAGGAAATGCTGAAGCTCGCCGCGGCCGAAGGAGAAGTTCCATCGGTAAAGTGGGACGCCGACACCTACCAGACGATTCGCCTGCACGTGATGCAAGTTCCTCTCGACGACGCTCCACCCCAAGCAAAGGAAATTTTGGGTGAAAACCCCGAAGTGATCCTTGGCATTGGCGAAAAGAGCGTCTACATCGCTGGTGGCAACGACGCCATGGCACGTCTGAAGAAGGCGATTGACGAATCGGTTGCCGGAGCCGACACCAAGGTTGGCGTTTTACAAATGCAAGTTGCGCTTCTGCCCATCTTAAAGATGGTCCAGAAGAGCAGTCCTCAGCCGGTACCAGGCGTAGATGCCGCTG
This sequence comes from Bremerella alba, assembly GCF_013618625.1. NCBI lineage: Bacteria > Pseudomonadati > Planctomycetota > Planctomycetia > Pirellulales > Pirellulaceae > Bremerella > Bremerella alba. The sequence goes on from NZ_JABRWO010000015.1 coordinate 91,973, forward strand.
TCGAAGCCCTTTCTGGCGGTGTGGACAAGTTCCTGGTAACCGTTGACATGGAACAGCGTTACATGCGTATACGTGTTCTGCTGCAAGAAGGCGTCATCAAGGCAATCGGCGCCGGAGTAGCTGCCCAGAACGCTGGTGGTGCCAATACCGAGCTTGAAGAAGCCCCCGCTTTTTAATGCACACTCGGCACATCGCCAAAGTGGATTGATCCAAGAGAGACCTTTTTTCGGAAAGGTCTCTTTTTTTGTGCCCTGTGGGCGAAATCGCGTGTCTCATTACAATAAAGTCTACGATTCACGCCCTTTTTAGTTTTGGTGCTCGCTATGCCACAAGTCCCCACGTTCTCAACCTCACGTCAGGAAATCGCCGGCGTTTCCGTCAAACAGTTGGCTACCCAATTCGGTACGCCGACCTATGTGTACGACGCCGCTACGATCGTTCAGCGAATCCAAGACCTCGCCGCGTTCGATGTCATCCGGTACGCCCAGAAGGCCTGCTCGAACTTGGCAATTTTGAAACTTGTTCGGGAAAACAATGTGGTCGTCGATGCGGTCAGTGCCTGGGAGATTCGCCGAGCCCTCGCGGCCGGATACGAAGTTCACGGCGACCCTCCGCCAATCGTCTATACTGCTGACATCTTTGATCGCGAAGCGTTGGAACTGTGTATCGAGCATGGGCTGCACGTCAATTGTGGCTCTCCCGATATGATTCGTCAGTTGGGCGAAGTGGCTCCGGGTCGCGAAATCACATTACGCATCAACCCCGGTTTTGGACATGGCCATAGCCAGAAGACCAATACCGGCGGCCAACAATCGAAGCACGGTATCTGGCACGAGCAACTGAACGAGTGCCTTCTGCTAGCCGACGCCAATGGGCTTCAGATTACGGGCCTGCATATGCATATCGGAAGCGGTACCGACTTGCATCACCTCTCGCAGGTTTGCGACTCGATGGAAAAAGCAGCCCTGGAAGTGGGCCGCAGCATCAAGACGATCAGCGCCGGCGGCGGACTTCCTGTTCCTTACAACAGCGAGCAAACGTACGTCGATCTAGAGAAGTACTTCGAGCTTTGGGACGCCACGCGCAAGACACTGGAAAAGTCTTTCGACCATAGTATCTCACTCGAAATTGAACCGGGCCGATATCTTTCCGCCGAAGCTGGCTACCTCGTTACTGAGATTCGCGCCGTAAAGCAGATGGGGGACAACCTCTTCTACGTCGCCGACGCTGGCTTCAACAACCTAGCTCGTCCGATCATGTACGGCGCCTACCATCCGATATCCGTGGCGCGCAAGGACGGTCAGGAAATGGGCCAAGAACACGACGTGATCGTGGGTGGGCCTCTTTGCGAGTCAGGCGACATCTTCACGCAAGAAGAAGGGGGCTTCGTCAGCGCTCGTAAACTGCCGCCGGCTGCGGTGGGTGACTTACTGGTCATCGAATGTGCCGGGGCTTATGGCTACTGCATGAGTTCTAACTACAACTCGAAGCCGCTGGCAGCGGAGGTGATGATCGAAGAAGGTAAAGCGCGCGTCATTCGCCGTCGCCAAACATTCGAGGGCTTTATTGCCGACGAAATGATTTAAGAGCGAGAACCTCTTGTGGCTCGGAATATTGAAATCAAGGCCCGACTTTCTCAGCGATCGGAAATCGAAGACCGTATCGTACCAATCGCGGACTCGGGTCCGGTCGTTCTTGAACAGATCGATCAATTCTTTCGCGTACCTGAGGGGCGTTTGAAGCTGCGTCAGATTAATGGCGAACATGCCGAATTGATTTTTTATCGCCGCTCTGACTCGGCAGGCCCCAAGACTTCTGACTACAATCGCGTTCCGATTTCTCAGCCCGAGCAACTCGCGCAATTGCTGACTTCGGCACTGGAATCACTGGGTAACGTCAAGAAGACGCGAACGCTCTACCTGATCGGACAAACGCGTATTCACTTGGACGAGGTCGAAGACTTAGGCAGCTACCTGGAACTGGAAGTCGTGCTTGATCCCTCCCAAGCTGAGCCGGAAGGGGAAGCGATTGCTCACCATCTGATGCAGAAATTGGGGATCCAAAGCGAGGACCTGGTCGAGGGTGCCTACCTCGATCATCTCTTTAAATAGACGCCCCGGCCCCCTGCACAACATTGCCAGGCTCATCAGGCAGATTGAAACGAATTTCGAGGATCGAAAAGTCGTCTCCTAGTTGCTCGCAGCCGCATAGTTCACGGACGTATCGGTAAAGGTCGTCCATCTTGGTATCCCCTTTGGGCACCGACATGTTCATGAAGTCGACGAACTCATCAAACGTCCATTCACCTCCATCCTCTTTATGAATCTCGAATACGCCGTCACTGTAGAGAAACAAACTTGAAGGCGATTCAATGACGATCGAATCGGTCTCGAAGTGAGGCCAATCAATCATGCCCATCAAAGGCCCTCCTGATGCAAGCCGGATCGGTTCGCGCGAATCGTTGACGTACAGCAGCGCGTCGGGATGGCCTCCACCACCCCATGTCAATGTACGCGACGGCCGATGGAAAACACCGTACCACATGGTGTAAAGTTTATTGCCGTGCAGATCCATGGTGAACGACTGATTGAGCTGTTTGAGGACTTCGCTAGGATTACGGAAGTCAGCCCCAGGCAAGGACGCCCCTCGAACCACGTTAATGATGCTGACGGCCAAGAGCGCCGAGTCTATTCCATGCCCGGTGACATCGAGTAGATAGATCGCCATGTGATCGGGGTCGAGCCAATGGTATCCCATGGCGTCTCCACCAAGCTCTTCGGAGGGAACGTAACGCCAATCAATTGAAATCTGCCCCGTGATCGGTTCAGGGATTAGCCGTGCTACGTACTCTGCGCCTGCATCCAAATCACGTTGCATACGATGGTTAGTTAGTTCCAGTTCTTTGGTACGTTCTCGAACCAGTTCCTCGAGATGGGCATTATATCTTTCCAGTTGCTGGTTCTTTTCACGCAGTTCCTCGACCAATGCGGCACGTGACTTGAGGCTGATGCGGTCACGCTGAAAATCAAGAAACTCCGGAGTCAGTGAACCCGGCATGTTACGAATCGTTTTCCGAAGTGTGATCTCCTTGACGGCCTCGCCATTGGAGAGCTGTCGCACATCATCAAAAACCTCCCGCAGCGCTGGCGTAATCTGAACCGCTTCCGAGGTAAGAAACCTTAGGCCAAGGATGAGTTGCCCTTGTGCATCTTCAAGATCAACAAACATCGAACCTGGTTCCGAGTTTTGGAGCAGCTGTCGAACCAGGTCTGAAAGTGTGGTTGCAATGCGGGTCGACATGGCCGAGCCAAAGCCAAATGCCGTAGTCAGGCTGAACACTTTCGTGCGGACTTCCACGACCGCAGATTGATCGAAAATTCGGATGTCACCCAGGTGTGTCCTCATGCGTACCTCACAGCGATGCAGGAAGCATCGTCATGGTCTCGGCCGAACTGTTCGACCACGCGACGGGTGACCTGATCTAGCGGATCGAAAAAAAGTTGGAATGGTTCTTCCATCTCAAAATGACTCGAAACCCCATCGCTGTAGAGCAGCAGGATGTCATGCTGGTCGAGAGTCATTCGTTCTACCGAGGGCGTTCGCAATGTGTGGCCGACCACTCCTTCCCTCGTAAGCAGATGATGCGGGTGCTCTCCCATCGTGCGACATGTCGCATTCCCAATTCCCACGTAACGCACGTCTCCTGAAAGTGTTTCGATCGTGCAGAGACTGATGACCGCACCACGACCTTGCTTTTGATGTTCGTGCAGCGCTTTCATCAAGGTGAGAATGTCAAACTTATCTTTCCAACCCAGAATGACTTCTTCCAGGTCCAATGCTGTGGAATAAGCCTGCGGTCCATGCCCCAGAACATCCACGAGTGCGAGAAATAAATAGTCGTTGTGCGGCTGAACAATCGCCAGATCGCCACCAACGAAATGCCCGACAGCCGTTCGGACGAAGCTACCGGATTCCAATTTACGAGGTGTCACTACTTCCATTTCCTCACCGTAATCCTGGTTCCCTTGCCGACTTCGGATTCTAGTTCGAATTCGTCCATGAGACGCTTCACACCGGGAAGTCCCAATCCCAGTGTTCCGCCGGTGCTGTGATGATCGCTCATAGCCGATTCAACACATTCAATCCCGGGACCATGGTCCCAGGCGACTACCTCGACTCCCTGTTTCGGCCCATGGGTGACATAGCGAAGAATCACTTCGCCATGATGGGCGTATTTGATGATGTTACGAGCCAATTCCGAAACGGCCGTTGCGACCAACGCAACCTGGTTTGCCTGAAGCCCTGCCGATTCGGCCATCTTGCGAGATGCCATGATCGATCGAACTAAGTTTGCTTCTGTACTGATCCATATCCGCATCTCCGGCAGGTTCATCGCGTTGACTCGTGGCGGCCTCCGTTATTGTCCCCGTTTGGTTGTAATTGCTGAAAAGCCCGATCGAGCGTCAGGGCCGTTTCAATTTGGCGAAGGTCAAGATCAAAGTCCATCAAAGAGCAAGCGATCTCGGCCTTCATCCCGACGAGCATCGAACGTGCACCCATTAAACGAGACATCCGCATGATCTCGCGGATCGCCTCGAATTCGACACGGTCCATGATGTCGACACCTGAAACATCGAGCAACACGGCCCGCGTTTGTGTCAGGCGTATCTCTTCCAACAAGTCTCTTTTAAAGCGGAATAAGACCTCGTCGTTCAGGTCGATTTGAATCGACGCCACCAGGCAACCACTAGTCAGTTGCATGGGAACGCGCGGCACTTCCGCGGAATCGTGAATCATGGAGAGGTTCCATCTTCATGTAAAACCAAATTCAAGTCATTGAACGCATCCCGCAAGGCGTCCTTTAGCGTCGCGGTGGTGCGTATGTCTCCTACGTTGATGCCAAGTTCCACAATTGTCTGGGCAATTGCCGGCGAAACGCCTGAAATTGTGCAGGTACACCCCATCAGTCGAGTCGCCTTGGTGATTTTGATTAAGTGGTTTGCCACGGCCGTATCAACCACCGCGACGCCGCTAATATCGAGAATTAGACAGCGTGAATGCGTATCAGCAATCTTGTGCAGCACGGCTGTCATGATGTCTTGTGCACGCTTGGAATCGATAATCCCAACGATCGGCAACATCAATATGTCGTTCCATACCTCCGTCACCGGGGTCGACATCTGCATTAAAGAATCATGCTGTTCGGAAATGATGCAATTGGTCTGTCGCATAAAGGTGTCGACCACAATTGCCGTATCTAGCATGATCAGTTTAGTGATTGCCTTGAGCGAACGCGCGTAGCGTTCCGGTGCCAAACTGTGATCGTACAGGACGTCCGTCCAGATCCGCAGCGAACGGTACATCGAAGAAACATAGGTTGGCAACGGCAGGCCAATTCGGGCGTGATTCGCTCCGACCGACTTCCGCTTCTGAACGTACACCTCGCTAATGTCTGCGGAAAAAAAATCTTCCCAGTAGCGTTTCTGCTGAGATTGCACTCGATGCAGTGTCGCATTATCTGAGAAGTAGAGGTCGAACTCAGGCTGAGTCCGTAGCCACTCGTAAAACTGTTCGATGAAGGTGTCCAAATGCGGAGAAACAATTTGACCGTATTGGACTATTAATTCGAGATCCTCTTCCGTGACATGATAGAGTTCTCGAAGTTCGCTTGCCGACAAATTTCCGAGATCACAATGCGCAGTCATGGGTTTGTCTATTGGGTAGATGGCTTTTTGTGTAGTGAGTCCAGATGCGTTACAGTCAACGAAGCCTCGCGTTTAGCAGCAGGTCTATCGTAGTTCGGCTTTAGCGCATAGTCGAGCATTCTGGCCAATATCTTGCTTCTCATAAACTCCTTAATCTATAGGCGAAAACGAGGAATTGAACCGATTTGCCGTAGCGATTTCTCGCTAGGAAAACCAAGTACCCGAAAACGTGGCGGGTACGTTTTCAGATCCTCCATCTGAGATCCCAGTGCCTCTTGAACCACTTCCCATGTTCCACTTGCCAATGGTTTCATGTGAGAACTATCCATAAACACAACGACGTCACTCTTAGGCAGAAGAGCGTGTAAGCACTCCGGCCACACACAGTAGGAATGAAGTTGACGTGTCTTCAAATCGCGGTGCAGATAGTAATTCGCTACAAAACCTTCTTGTCCTGTTTGAGCGAACCCAACTTCAATGGCTTCGTGTTGCTCACGATATTCGGCTGCTTGCCCCTGCATATGCAAGTCAAAAAATACGCTACGGTGGGGATGATCCCGAGGGGGCAGCCATGTCTCCCAGCCCTCGGTTGTCAAACGACACGGAGTGAGACTGATCGGCCGCGGGTCGTGGACATATTGATAAACCAGTTCGTGCATCAACTTTAGACCGGTTTCATCATCTTCTCCCGTAACAATCAAACAATCACGAGTCGGCACCATCGCCACCGGTAGGCCTCGTATTTTCAGCTGACGAATTCGGTCTGTTAGCAAAAGCCGCGAAGCGTCGTAGTGATCTTGGTTACGGAAGAGATAGACCCGGTCGTCGAGCGTGGTCACGCCGGCTGCAATCTCTTCCAGGTTTTCCAGGGCAACTTCCATTAACTCATAAATCGAGCATCCCCATTGATTCATGCGTGCCGCGTCAACGGTTCGCATCGCTTCTGGCAGATCGAAGATCGGCAAGGCGAGTAAGTGTTCACCCACCATCGTCGAGGTAGCTTCCGATGAATGTTCGCCGCGAAGCCGTCGTTCCAGATTGCCAATTTCCAAGTAAGCTCGGCTACGAACGATCGGCAAAATGTCGGGGCGAGCGTCCTCGAACTCTTCTGGAATCGACTTGTGATGCGAAAGAATGGCTCGGGTAACTTGGCCTAAATATGCTTCCTGTTCTTTCTCAGGAAGGCGATCGTATTCACCAAAGATGTTGCCCAGATTGGCAACCCCTGCCAGTTCCCCTTGGTCATAGAAACTAAATTGGTACGCTTGTTTTTCGTAGCGGATCTCTCGGCTCTCACCGGCTTGCTTGACGCTATGCATCAGGCGCTCGGCGAATTGATCGCGTTTGGACGTACCAAATAGGTATCGAAGTAAATCCATGGCACATGCTGCTTTAACGTGGCGAGTTCGGTGCGATGGAAAGCTCAACGCTATTCTATCGTGTTAAGCAGTCTTCACCAACGAAAAACGCTATCGGGGGGCTTGTTCGGATTGAGGTTTTCCGCAGTCCCGTAACGTCATAGCCGGTTGGAAATCTGGGTATCTTTCAGTTATTCTTAAGAAAATCCGTCAATATATTCGTCGATAATTGGAAAGATTGAGGCTTTGGAACAGACCGGGGCCGAAGAATAATTAATGGCGGATCCATTGATTGACACTTTGAAGATTTTCGTCTGCCAGCAATGCACAACCCTCACTCCAGTCCACACGACCCGCAAGGCTCTCCCGGAGTCTCGCTAAGCATTTTCGTTGACGGTCAACAACAACCGATCTTCGACGATCGGTTGGGGAGAGAGGTTCTAGAGCTTAATCTACAGCAGCGGATCATTCTTGGTCGGCAGGATGTTGCCAAAGGGGACCCAAGCCCGTTCCGGACAATCACGTTCACCGACCATCGAAAGCTGATTATTACCTCGTTTCAGCAAAGGGAAGTTTCGCGTCGCTCACTCGATATTTCTCCCGATGCGGCCGGCAACTATCTCCGCGTGGGGAATATCGGCAATCACGAAGTGCCCATGTCCCCTTCATCAGAAGGTCGCATCGCCCATCAACAGGTCCGCACATTTGTAACCAGTGAACTTATCCAGAGTCCAATTCGCCTGCTGGTAGGAGACAACCTGGCGATTCAACTAAGTGGTTTCGGAGCGCCGGCCGAACATCATTTTCCAGAGCACAGCCCCACGAACATCTCGCAAAGCGTGGCTGATGTGGCGTTAATGATGCGACAAAACCGGATGGCCGACGGCTACGCAACCCCCAGCGGTCCGTCTAGTGCCGACGTCGAACGTATCTTGGGTGCGGTGAGTGCCGTCCTTGAGAAAGCAGCCAGTTCTCCTGACTTTTTCTCTTCGGCGGCAGAGAACGTCTGCAAACTCGGCAACTTCGATTCGTGCTCGTACCTGGGTCTCGATCAACTTGCCAACCAATGGCAGTGTGAAGCGTCCTGGCCTTCGACCGACTCTGGCGAGATGGATGGCCCCAGCTTCGACGGTGAGGCCTTAGAGTACATTTGGTCCAATCGCGAGACCTGGTCGACTCCCATCATCGATGGTGGAGAACGCCCTCATCAGCGAGTCGTGGTGACCCCGGTTGTATCCCATGAAAGTGTGGTCGGTGCTCTCTACGCATCGAAACGTTCCGGCCAACTGGGAGACGACACCATGGCCGATTGCGAGGTTAAGTTCGTCGAAGTCATTCGCGATTGCCTCACCGTCGGGCTCGAGCGTCTCAAAAAAGAACAAGAGGCGGCTAAACAACAAGTTTGTCTTGCTCAGTTTTTTCCTCCCGGCATTGCCGATCGGATTCTCTACGACGAGACGCTCCTGGAAACTCGCGAAGAGAATATCACCGTTCTCTTCTGCGATATTCGCGGGTTCAGCACGATCAGTTCCTCTTTGGGCTCGGTGCGAACCCTTCAATGGTTGCGGGAAGTACTGGGAGAACTCTCCGAAAGCGTGATCCGTCACGATGGCGTGCTCTTAGAGTATGTCGGCGACGAGTTGGTCGCTATGTGGGGCGCACCAGACCATCAGCCCGATCACCCTAATCTCGCATGTCAGGCAGCGATCGACATGATCGGTAAGCTCGATCAGTTGAACCAGCTGTGGTCCGATCGTATTCCTGACGAGCTACTGCCGTTTGGACTGACCATTGGGATCAACACGGGTGACTGCGTGGTGGGAAAGAAGGGCACCGATTTCAAATACATGTGGGGACCGCTCGGCCCTACCGTGAACATCGCGAGCCGAATTCAAGGAGCCACGAAACAGTTCTGTCCCAAGCAAGAACGCGACGACGCTGGTACACTCTTTTATCCGCCTGAGATTTTGATCACCGAATCAACCCGATTGGGCGTAACGACCAATATGCCAACGCGATTCCTCGGAACCATCAAAGTCGTCAACATTCCAGAAACCGTTCGCGTCCATGAGCTGTCTGCGAGAGCTTCCGGTAGTTGGAACCAATTGCGACAAAACTATGAAACTGCCTATCGCCAATTTGAAGAACGAAATTTTCTAGAAGCCCTAAACACGCTCGACGGGATATCCAAAGTCGAAGAATGTCAGGCCGATGGGCCCACCAAGTGTCTCCGTGATCGAGCCTTGATGCTACTGCAGAATCCCAAGTTGATCGACAAAGAACATCCTGTCTGGATGCTCGATCAGAAATAACCATTTCCTCTGTGGCTCAGAAACTTATTTCTGTGGCAGCCCAAGGAAATACTTCTATTCCATGAAAAGAACGCGTCGATCAACACATGGTCACCATTCCCACACATCGACAGTGCCGACCGACGCGTCCTTGGGGGTAGCTTTCAGAATAGCGTGCATCCAGGTATAACGGAAATTCGTTGTTCCTATTTTGGTCATAAGTGCTACCTATGGAAATTCAACAGCTGCGATACTTCGTTGCGGTCGCGGAACTCGAGAACTTTACGCGTGCCGCCGAGCAGTGTCATGTCACTCAGCCGTCGCTCAGCCAGCAGATTGCCAAGCTGGAACGCGAACTGGGGACGAGGTTATTGGATCGGCTAGGCAGAACGGTTGTTTTAACCGACTCAGGAAAAGAACTGCTGCCGCGCGCTCGTCGGATTCTCAAGGAAGTCGACTCTGCCGAAGGGTGGTTCAAGAAGTCGGAAGGGCCAGAGGCGATTAGTCTCAGAGTTGGGGCCTTGCCAACGATCGCCCCCTTTCAGCTACCACAGATCATCCAGCACTTTCGTCAAGAGATGCCGCATGTCACGTTAACGCTGGTCGAGGACTATACCGACCATCTTCTCGATCGACTGCTCAAGGGCACACTAGACGTGGCCCTCTTGGCCCTACCGATCGACGACACGCGAATACAAGTCGAGCCCTTGTTTCGCGAAGCGCTGATGGTTGCTTTACCTCCTTCCCATCCGCTGGCTGACAAGCCGTCCCTCTCTTTCAACCAGGTACGCCAGGAACCCTTTGTCCTTCTGCACGAGGTTCATTGCCTGGGCGAACAGGTCCTCGGTTTCTGCCGCCAACAAGAGTTCCAGCCCCACGTCGTTTGCGAGAGTGCGCAAATCTCAACGATCCAGGAGCTGATTCGTCTGGGCGTGGGGATCTCGTTGCTGCCAGAAATGGCGATCGATCCTGCCGACGACTCTTGCGTCTACCTTCCGATTCGGAAGATCCAACCATTCCGAACCATCGCCGCGGCCTGGAATCGACATCGCACGGTCACGCGACCTCAGAATCTCTTGCTCGAAATTCTCCGTCGCGAGGATCCCGTCGCAACGAAATGAGCAATGTATGCGTGCTAGCGTAAATTGATCTTGGATAGACTCAGCGCATCGCTATACTCTCGCCCGCCTGGAACTGTCTCTGATGGGTAAGAAAGCACGGAGCAGATTGGCCCGGCTGAGGAAATTATGCGCATTTCAACTATTCAAAATCCGATCTATTCAGGGGTATTGATCCTCGCGTTTTGCGGTTGGGCTATGGCCGAACCGATTCGCTTGACCCTGGACGAGTCCGACCAGCCGGTCGTCGAATCCAAGGTGGCCCCGGTACAACATACCGAGCCTGTACGCCCGATTGTCTCGCGCCCCTTCTCGCTTTCGCTTACCGCAGATGGGGAACCGCCAGAGACAACGGCCGTTCGTCAGGCTTCTGCTGAAGAACCACCGACCCCCAATCAAGATACCAGCGTGTCGGTCCGTGCACCGGAAGGCGCTAAGGTGGCCCATCCAGCGGCCAATGGACCTCTTCGGATCTACGGAATCCACGCAGAGAAGATCGACAATCCGGCAGCCCTCCAAGGCACTTCGAAATTCACCGAATCGGCCAGCCCGCTCAAGCCGGCTGCTAAAGTCCAGGTCGAAGCGTCGCCGACGCTGGCCGAGGAACCTCTGTCTCGATTCTCTCAAACACCTCCGCCGTCAAAGCCTGTCGAGGCATCCAGCCCCGAGGCCATTACAACACAGCCAATAGAGCCATCGACGAAGACTACGATCGAGCTAGAAGCCGAAGCGTTTTCTGTCTGGAAGATCTTCCCCGGCAAGACACCCCTTTCACAAATCGAAAAACATTGGGGCGAACCGACGCAGACGCGACGTATCGATCAGGACAAGCGCGTTCGACTCTACGAGCTGCAAGGCGAATTCGCCAAAGTCGAAATCGCGGTGGAAAAGGATCAGATTGTCTCCGTGTTTCTGATACCGACCACCCCCCTTTCCCTTGAGGTAGTCGAGCAGAAGTTTGAACTTTCGAGAATCGATCCTGCCGCAGTCCGAGATTCGTCGGGACGTCACCTGGGAAGGATCTATCCCGAGCGAGGCATCCTCATTCCTCAAGCCGCCGAAGGTGGTCCTTGGGAGATCGATCGCATCATCGTTCAGTCACCTTCCGCCGAATCGTTCATGATCCGAGCTAGCAATCGCTCTCCGCACGATTTCAGAGATCGTCTTAACGACTATCAATTGGCAATCGCCCAAGAACCGTATTCCGCGGAAGCCTGGTACCAAACGTCGCTGATCCTGCATCGTATGGGACGTGACAAGGAAGCGTTTAAAGCAGCAAGAAAAGCGACCTCCGGCGTTGGCTCTTCAGCCGAGCATCGCCTGCATCGAACCCTTTTAACCGTCGTTCAGGGAAACCTGGCCAGCGGAGTTCACAGCACCCAGCAGATCGCTGAAGACGTGACGGTGGCCAGTCACGTGCGGGCCAAAGCTCACTGTCAGTGGGGCGACCTCTTGCAGATGGCAGGTCCACGAAAGAACCGCGAAGCCGTACAGCACCACGTCAAAGCTATCGAGATCGCCGCGCCGCTGGTGAACGATACCAATCAGCAAGTACGCCGTGCCGCCAAGCTAGTCCTCGTCCAGGCACACCTGGCACTGGCAATCGATATCGCTACCGGCGACTGGGAAAAGAAAGAACAGACAATCAATCAGTGGCTTCTGCGATCTAAGGTTTATATCGATGACTTGGCTACCAACGAAGAAGCCACCGGCGAACTTCACATGGTCTGGCTGACCAAGTCATTAATGGCTCATAGCTTTTACGATGCTCCCTTCGATCCCGGCGACTCGGTCGATCAAATCCTGGGGCAATATCGCGAATTGCTCGGTCAGACGGACGACCCCTTCTTTCACCGAGCACTTGAATGGGAAACGGGCCAAGCATTGTCGCAGGCTGTCTTTATTGAACATTCACGCGGCAAGCATGACTCGGCTTTGAAGCTGGCCGATCAGGCACGTACGTTTCTGCGGGGTGGCTTAACTGGCCGAGAAGTCGGTATCGCCGATCATCTGTTGTTAGGTAATCTCTATTTCCGAGCAGGGGCCATTTGTGCTGTCCAAAAGCAAGACCACGCTGCGGCAGTTAATTGGTACGAACTTGCCGTGAAACACCTTTCCGATCAAACTCTGCAAAGTGTCATGCTCGATCGTCGCGGCGAATCACTTGTGAGTATGGGAGTATCTTTCTGGACCGTCGGAAATCGCGAGCAAGGACTTGCGTTGACCGAACAAGGGAAATCTCTGATCGAATCGGCTGCCGCTCAGAACTCCGGCTTGCAGAAGAAACTAATCGTTCCGCTAGACAATCTGGCCGAGATGTATCGTGAGCTGGGAAATACACAGAAGAGTGCCCAATACACGGCATCAGCACAGAAAATCCGCCAATTGCAGGCCGGCAATCCAATCTCCCGATAGCCTGCGGTTCACTTCCCGCAGCCAATCGCATTCTCTATGATGGAAATGGTGAACTCGTTCGCCTGATTTTTCTTCCTCGTAGGTAGCCGCATTTTGAGCCGCGTATGGTCTTTGAACACATCGAGAAGCTCAAGCGAGAATACACGGACAAGTACGTATCCATCGCCCATATGGTGCCGGAACTAAAGCGTTTCGAGGGGCGAACAGGCATCGTCCGTACTGTCAACATGAGCGGTCGGGCTCTGGTGGAATTCCTCGGTACGACCGACATTTCGTGGTATGACATCGACATCGATTACCTCAAAATCGTGGATCGCTCACCGGAACCGACTCCCGATCAAAAACCGGACAAAAAGGTGATCGCGAACGATGCGACGCCTGAAAAACCATCGGCCAGGACTTCTACCAAGTCCGCTTCTAGTGCTAGTACGGCCGACATCTTAGCCATGGCTCGCGGCAAGAAGCCTGCCGAGACGCAGCCTAAGAAACAGAGCACCGCAGACATTCTAGCTGCCGCACGAGGCAAAAAGCCCCCGGCAGAGAAGAAGACTGAGACGAAAAAGCCCAGCACGTCTGACATCTTAGCGATGGCTCGCGGCAAAGGTGCCAAGCCGGAAGAAAAGCAGGAGGAGAAGCCTCTTTCCACAGCCGAGAAGCTGGCGATGCTTCGCGGGGAAAAGAAAGCCGAGTCGGCAAACGAACCTTCAGAGAAGAAAAAACCGAGTACCGCTGATATTCTGGCCATGGCCCGAGGAAAGAAAGCGGCTGACGGAAAAAAAGAAGAACCTTCTCCGCCAGAGGAAAAGGTGCTCTCGACGGCCGAGAAATTGGCTCTGCTGCGCGGCGAGAAGCAAAGCAAGCCGGCCCAATCAGAGTCATCCACCGCTGAACAGGCCCCTAATAAGCCAAGTACGGCGGACATTCTAGCCATGGCTCGGGCTCAGAAGAAGAAAGAGACTGACAAGCCAAGTAGCTCCGATTCCGCAACCGGCAGCGATTCGCCTGAATCGTGAGGCAGCCGCGTCAGCGGAAGTGTGAACACTTTCGTGTCCGATATTGTCCCTCACGGCGGATTAGGGAAAAATGACGTTACCCCTTTCCAAGCACGCATAGCCCCCGCTGAAAACACGCATGATTCTGTTGATCGACAACTACGATTCGTTCACCTACAACCTCGTACAGCGGCTTGGGGAGATCGATCCAACCTTGGATCTTCAGGTCTACCGAAACGACCAAATCGACTGCCAGACGATCGAGAAACTTGCTCCGACCCACCTGATCGTTTCTCCGGGGCCGTGTACTCCCAACGAAGCGGGCATATCGGTCGAGGCGGTCAAGTACTTTGCTGACAAGCTGCCGATCCTTGGGGTTTGCCTGGGGCACCAATCGATGGGACAAGCGTTTGGCGCCACGATCGTGCGAGCCGAACGACTCATGCACGGTAAAACAGACGAGATCCACCACGATGGAAAAGGGCTGTTTGAAGGGATGCCCAATCCTTTCATTGCCACGCGTTACCATAGCCTCGTAATCCAACCGGATACCCTGCCGGAAGGTTTTGAAGTCGCCGCTTGGAGCGTGATGCCCAATGGTGAACAGGAAATCATGTCGATCCGCCACAAGACGCTTCCCTTACTGGGTCTGCAATTCCATCCTGAGAGCTTTCTCAGCGAGACCGGTACGGACATGCTGAAGCGTTTTCTGGAGATTGAACCAGTCACGAGTCCCTAAAAGGAGTTCACCTATGCTATCCGTCACCGAGGCACTCAAAGAAGTTTCTCGCCACGCGTCGCGTCTAACCACGCAAGAGTGCCCCGCGATGGAAGCCATGGGAATGGCCCTTGCAGAAGACCTGATCAGCCCGGTCGAGTCCCCTGCTTTCGATAAAGCCATGATGGATGGCTTCGCTTTAATCGCCGCCGATACCGATTCCGGCAGCGTCAATCTTGAAGTCGTGGACGAGATCACCGCTGGAAAAACGGCCAGCGAAGCCATTGAGCCTGGAAAAGCCGCACGCATCATGACAGGCGCCCCAATGCCGCCGGGTGCCGATTCGGTCGTCATGGTCGAAGACACGCAGATCGACTCTGAGAACGTCAATCGGGTACAGATTCTGCACCAGGTTAAACAAGGTAGTCACGTTCTGAAGCAGGGTGGCCTGCTGACCAAGGGGCAGGTCGTGATTCCCGCCGGTTCGGTGATTCGTCCGGTTGAGGTTGGTATCCTGGCTGATTTGGCCGGAGGAAAAGCAATCGTTCGTCGCCGGCCAACGGTCGCCATCATATCGACAGGTGATGAACTTGTCGGACCCAACATTGAACCGGGGCCCGGGCAAATTCGGAACACCAATGGCCCCATGCTCCAAGCGATGGCGACCGAGTCAGGTGCAATCGTCAAACAGCTGGGCATTGTTCGCGATAACCGAGATGATCTCGCTGCGGCAATCACGGAAGGCCTTCAAGCGGATGTGTTGCTGATTTCTGGTGGAATGTCGGTCGGCGTGAAAGACTTTGGTCCCCAGCTTCTGGCAGAGCAGGGGGTCGAGAAGATCTTCCACAAAGTGCAGCTCAAACCAGGGAAACCACTCTGGTTTGGTCAACAAATAGACACGGACACTCCGACGCTCGTATTTGGTCTGCCAGGCAATCCGGTGAGCAGTCTTGTTTGCTATCACTTATTTGTTCGTAGCGCATTGAACGAACTGATGGGGCGAAGCTACGAGTCTCCGTTCGTACCCGGGTTCCTTCTGACACGCGATTTTTTCAATCCAGGCAATCGCCCGGTCTTCTTTCCTGCGTTTGCCAGCCGCAAAGATGGGGGAGGAGCGACGATTTCTCCACTCAACTGGAAAGGCTCAGCTGATCTAGCCACCTTAGCAAAGGCCAACGCGCTGGCCTATTTCGAAGCAAACAGCCAGTACGAAGCTGGGCAATTCGTATCAGCCGTAATGGTTTAGCCCCCGCCTTTAGGCCGTTGGCCAGCGGTCCAGTCTGGGCTACACTTCTCCGTGATATTCAGAGTACCAGAACTGAGGGTACTCTCGACTTAAAGGGCAATCTAAGGTCGAGGCAACACGTGAGCCAATTGACGAAACTGGCCAGGAATTGGTTTGAGCTGGTATGGAATCAGCGCAGTGATGAAGCCATTTTTGACCTTTCTGCTAAGAACGCTGTCGGATACGCCGAGTCAGATATCCGTTATTTCAGCATGGATACGTTTAAGGAGTTTCGGGATAACGTTCTTGCAGCCATGCCCGATCTTCATATGGAGGTCGAAGCGGTTATCGAACAACCACCCGATGTCGTCGTTCGATGGTTTTTGACCGGAACCCATACCGGAAACGGCTTTGGATTTCCGCCAACTCGTTCACGCGTTACGCTGCGTGGCATGACATGGCTGCGAACCGATGAAGACAACAAGTTTATCGAAGGCTGGGATTGCTGGAACCAAGGAAGGATGCTGCAAATCTTTGTGGGAGCAGCGAAAGGGAATTCTGCCCACAATGATGACCAACAGTAGTAGCAAGTCGACCTAGGACCTGCTCGGGAAACCGCTTAGATTAGAGACTTCCAATTGCCCGGTTTCCTGCGAGTATCCTAGTGCACGCTTCCGAATCTCTACCTGCGACTTCCCTAACCGAAACCCAAGCCTCGCGTACGCTTACGTGGCGTGGAGTCTTGGTGCTTGCCATCGCGAGCTCTCTCTTGCTGGCAGCCGCATTTCCGCCGTTGAATTTCTGGCCATTGGGCTGGATCGCTCCGATTGGTTGGTTGCTGTTAGTCCGTACGCCGGTGCTTCCCAAACGATCGTACTGGATACTTTACTTCTCAGGGTTGTTGTTCTGGCTGACCGTGCTTTTTGGCGTCGGCAATGCGCACTGGGCCACGCGTCTATTCGGCTGGCCGGTGCTTTGTGGTTACCTGGCCTGCTACATTCCTCTGTTTGTCGTCCTCAGCCGATTCATCATTCATCGCACCTTTGTACCGCTGGCGATTGTGGCTCCCATTGTGTGGACAGCCCTGGAATACATTAGGGCTCACTTTGCCACCGGGTTCTCGATCGCCATGCTGGGGCATACCCAGGTCGAAATCTTGTCGTTGGTGCAGATCGCCGAAATCGTGGGTGCTTACGGAGTGAGCTTCGTGATGATCCTGGTGGCCGCTCTGCTTGTTGCGGCAATCTCGACAACATTTACGCGGTCATCTGTCCATCGCAACCCCAGCGTGATTCGTCGAGCAGGTCTCGTTTTAACGGCCCTGACGATCATGACGGGATACTTTTTCTCCGGATACCTACTTCTCGATGCGAACGGTTTGCTTGCGGGCGGATCCCGAGGAGATCATCACGACGAAGAATCTCGCAGCGTACGTATCGGCTTGGTCCAAGGATCGATCGACACCGTTTTCGGCGATCCGACGCAATCTACCCGTACTTTCGAGCAGTACACGGCACTCACCGATCACTTGGTGAAAGCCCATCCTGATCTCGATTTAATCGTCTGGCCGGAAACGACGATGGGAGATCACATGGTTTTCGATCTCGGTAATGACTACGCCCCTCCGGTGAATTTGCCCATCGATGCCGAGGAGCATAAGAAGCGGATTCTCAGCCGAGCCAATGGATTCAACGGCTTTCTGAAAGATCTGGCCGTCAACCGTTGGAAGGCACCCTTGCTTCTAGGCACTTCCACGTTGCGTTACGGCAATCAGAGAATGGATCACTTCAACACGGCCATCCACGTGGGACGCCAAGGAACGATTGTCACGCGGTATGACAAAATGCACCCGGTGATGTTTGGCGAATACGTTCCCTTCGGCGAGTACGTTCCTTTCGTTTACGACTTGCTTCCCATTGGCGGCGGACTCACGCCGGGTCAAACACCGGTCGCGGTCGATGTCGAAGACGTTTCCCTGGTTCCCTGTATCTGCTTCGAGAATACCGTTCCACAATTCGTTGCCGGGCAAGTACGCCAGCTTCACAAGCAGGGGCACGATGTCGATGCCTTAATCACGCTGACCAACGACGGGTGGTTCTGGGGATCTAGCATTTTGGACCTCCATCTCACGTGTGCTCGGTTTCGCGCGATTGAAAACCGCCGACCGATGCTGGTCGCTGCAAATACCGGCATCTCGGCCGTAATCGCCCCGTCGGGGAAGTTAACTCAATATTCACCAGTCCAAAAAACGACGTACCTGGTCGCCGAGATCTACCCGACCGAGCGACCACTGACCCAATACACACGCTACGGAGATTGGTTTGCCGCAGGCTGCCTGGTTCTAGCGATTGTAGGGGCGATCGCTGGGTGGTTTGTGGGAACCAAAAGAGCCAATAACCCCCTGGAAGGTGAACGTAACCAGCAGACGGAGGGGCTTCAATAGCCTATCCCGATGATCGGTTATCCCTAGAAACCGAATGAAGCTCCCCCATCCGACGTACGACTTACAGAAGTCATGCAAATTTCTCAGTCTGAGACCGTCGTAAAGCATTATCGTCGTTTATATTAGATCAGGGGATAGGCGCACTGCGGAACGAGTTCCGGTTATAGAGCCACATTTCCCAGAACCCCCAAACTAATTTGTCCGTTTTGTTGACACTGTTCAAACCCCAGAATTATACTGGCCGTAAATACTCACACATCTTGTCCCTAACTAAACACCCGGTACTCTTCGAGCGCGATCTTGAAGAGACTGCTTTTCGGTTGTTGGATCCGTCAATCTGCATGGACGCGGCTTGCCAAAATCGCATGAAGTTCTTTTGTGCGACTGCAAGCGACGATAAACCGACCTAGGCAAGGCCTTGGCGAAAGCCATTGAAGGAGTCATATCCATGACATTGATCGGAAAGATCTTTACCGTCCTGATTCTCATCATGAGCTTGGTCTTCATGACCGTGGCCATGATGGTGTATGCCACGCACAAAAACTGGCGCGACGTGGTGAAAGGGGATGGTGCTGCTGTTCAGGGAATGGAAAAAACCATTACCGAACAGAAGACAGCCGCAACTAACCTGCAAGGTGAAATCGAAACGCTCAAGACAAAGCTCGAGCAAGAACGAGCCGCTCGCGTTTTCGCATTGGCTGCCTTACAAGCTCGGACCAAGCTGCAAGATGCCGAACTGCAACGTTTGGATCAAGAGAACGAGCGTCTGGTCAAGTCGGAAGCCGACATGAAGATCCTCTTGGAATTGGCCGAAACCAACTCGAAGAATCTCAAGCAGGAAGTCGCTCAATTGCGGGGCGATATCAAGACGGCACAATCCGATCGTGATACCAACTTCCAGGAAGTTGTCATGCTGACCGACAAACTTCAGCAGTACAAAGTTGAACAAGACCGCCTGAAGGAACGCGAACAGCAGTTGGTCAACACGACCGCTCGCATGCAGCGTGTTCTCACGGCACACGGAATGGACCAGTACACACCAGTCGATGGAATTCCACCTAAGCTGGAAGCTGTCGTCACAGCTGTCAATGATAACAACATGGTCGAGATCTCGGTTGGTTCTGACGATGGCATCCGACGAGGCAATACGCTGGACGTATTCCGCGGAGACGCTTATCTCGGTCGCATCATCATTAAAGAAACTGCTCCGGATCGTGCGGTCGGCGAAATCGATCGGGAATTCCGCCGCGGCCTGATTAAGAAGGGTGACTATGTCTCCACAAAGCTCGGATAAGTCTGGACGCAAGTCCAACCTCAGCGTCTACACCATGATGCTGATCCTGTCGTTTATCGCATTGACGACCGGTGCCATCCTACTGTTCATGGAACTCCAGCGCTACGGTAGCTGGCCTCAGTGGAACACTTAGTCAACCTGTGCATATCGACTTCAAAACGCTCAAGCGAAGCCAAACGGCTTCGCTTTTTTTATTGGCTTGAAATAGCCGCTTGGAATCGCGAGAAAGAAGGGTTTCCACGGATGATTCTTCGAGGCGACAAAGGGCCTTCTCCTACTCTCACGATATTCGAACATCGTCTAAACCCGCGGTTAAGACTTCTCTTCGCGAAGCGTCTCGGGATGGACTGCCCCTAGATCGGTGGCCAGGCGTATCGCTTCTCGCTGACTGCTGTAGTAGATTCGCGTCGGCAGAATCATATTGATGTGATACTCAAGATTTACCCGGCGGTCGCTTGCTGAAGTGCTTAAGACGATCCGTTGACGGGCCCGGTGTTCAGGCCCGAGAAGCGTCGACCACCAATTTCCACGCCAGAACGTGAGAGGTTCACGCGCAACTATCCGAGCGTTGGCGACTTCGTAGAATGCAATCGCCTGGGGGACAACGTCTTCGATCTCTGGCACGAAGAATTCGTACCGATCAACAAACCAGGCCAGCGTCGTTCCACGGAAGACCTTACTGTGCAAGTACACCTCGCCCGCACTATCGGTTTGAGGTGAACGATAAGGGTTTTGCGTATCCACGACAGTTCTCTGGCAATATAACTTGAATCTCTCTCAATTATAGAGAGGAGACGAAGTTCATGCCTGGATTGGTACTAACCGTCGTTACGACTGGCCTCTTGGGCCTGAGGAATCTGCGGTGCCGGACTCCATCCGGCATCGAATAGCATGTCGAACAACCGAGCCTTTGAATTGACATTCGTCTTTCGGAAGATGCTCGAACGGCGGAACTGTACAGTCCGCAAACTCAACTGCAATCGATCGGCGATTTCCTGATTCGTCCGACCTAGAAACATCAGTTCGAGGACTTTGGTTTCCTCGCTCGAGAGCTCACGCAATAGCTGATCCGCTTCTTTGCGTTTGATATTTTTCTCGAAGGTCCGCAGATTCTTATCTAAAGCCTGATGAATGGCCTCGATCAGCCGCGTCGTATTACATGGCTTTTGAAACAATTCAAAGGCGCCAAGCTTCATAGCCTGAACGGTTGTCGGCACATCGGCATGGGCGGACAAATAGATCACAATCAGCGGCAAGTTAGCCTGATTGATACGACGATGCACTTCCAAACCCGAAATACCCGGCAAGCGGATATCGAGCACAACACAGCCTGGCTGCGTGGGTTGAACCTGCTCGAGAAAATCTTCGCCAGAGCCGTAGGTATAGGCTGTAAGCCCTACCGACTTTGCAAGCTGCAGGAGAGATTCGCGCGCGGCGGGATCATCGTCGACAAAATGAACAATCGATTCTGAAGTCATGGGATGCAAACTGTCTACACAGGAAAACGGTCATACCTGTTTACCCCTAGTCGTTTTGCTGCCCTTGATTCCGTTCGCGGCCAAGAGGGTGGCATCTCGCTGCCCCGTGAAGTGCCGCACGATGCACGTGCGACATTTTCCAGCGAGAATCTTGGTGGGAACTTATATGGAACGTTAATGCAGTGAACTGGAAAGGAGGATTTTAGAATCGTTCCAACTGATTGCCAGTGTCACTAAAACCTTAACGAATGTTGAATCAGATTCTACTTCCAGTACCTTCATCGGAATACTATCGAGGCACCTCAAATAAAAGCCATCGTATTCGTGTTTTGTGTAGCAAGACTACACAAAACAGGCAACTTCCAGCCTTTGCTGCGCCTCAGCCGCAAAAATCCCAATGTCTTCCCACTGGAGTTTCTGACTCATCGTAAATATAGGTTGCGATTCTACTTCGTACGGATGCTAATGCTTTCTGGGTCGTTTTTTTTCGTGAAACGCTTGTCAAGTTACTTTAGTGCGCGTAGCTGCGCCACTAATACAAGTGCAAAGATGGATAATAAGACGGCGGGATGAATTGCGAATCATCTTATTAATTCTCGCAGAAACTTTCTTGCGCTTCTAAGAAAAAAATGCGGGATGCCGCCCTATTTCCCTAAGCTTTCCCCCCGACAGCTTGCTGTTACAGAGCGTATCGGTAGGTCATTTCTCTGACAAAAAAAGCCCCTGATGCATATGCATCAGGGGCTTTTGATCTTATATCAACAAACAAGTGACTAGCTACCCGGATTCGTTACCTCATCTTCAGGCAAGCGAACCAACATCCACGTTTCTTCGCGTTGGGTACCGTAGTGCACCAGAACCGATGCGGCTTCCTGAGAGAGGTTATAGATACCCGTCTCCATCACCGTGCCGGAACTTTCGCCAATCAGCCAGGCGGCACGTTGCGATTCTGGATCGACTTTACCCCAAACAGGAAGGGACGTGCCCGTCGAGGCGTTGTAATAAGTACCTCCCAATAGGCCCTGCTTGTCGACGGCCAACTGTAGGTAAATGTCTCCTTCGCCTGATTGGGTATCGGTCAACACAAAGACGCCCAGCGGCAACCAATCGTCTGGGTTACCATTGCCTTGAATCGGCGGACGGCTCTGCAGGATCTTGCGACCCTCGTTCGCCAAAGCGATAGCCTCTAGGGCGTACTGCTCTCGCGTAGCGATCGGTTCTTCTTCAACGTAGATGTACTGCGTGTCGTAGACGATCGTCGACCCATAGTCGTAGTAGACCGGATACGAAGGGTAACTACCCCAGAAACTACAGTTGCTCAAACGATAGGGGGAAGCCCACGACCACCAGTAGCCTGGTCGGGGACGATAAGTGTGGAAGTACCAATTACCAAGATATCGGTGATTGGGGTACCAGCGATCATTCCAACCATAGCGAAACCGGTCATGCTTGTGGCGACGAACATCGTGAGCATGGCGATACCAGTTGTCTGGCACGTGGCGCCGGTGGCGATCGTCCCATCGGCCATCCCAGTCACGGTCTTTGTCCCAGTCACCTCGGCGGCCATCTCGGTCACCATCTCGGTTTCCGTCCCGACCACGATCACCCCGGTCGCCGTCGCGATCACGATTCCCATCGCGGTAACGATCTTCGACTCGTGCCAAGCGATCGCGAATTGCATCGTCATCGAGCGTCCCTCGGCGGCCAACTTCATCCAGTCGTTCTCGGAACTGAGGATCGCGGCTCGCTCGATCACGCCAGTCGAAGTTAGGGCGATTGGCGTCACGGCCAGGGCGGTTTGCGCCTGGGCCATCATCCGCATTGGGTCCACGTCCTGGACGATTACGATCGGCTTGATCGCGGTCGCCGGGGCCTGACCCAGGTCGATCTCCATCCGGGCGGTTAGATCCAGGGCGATTCCCAGGCGACGAGTCGCGATCCATGCCGGGTCGACCATCCCGATCTGCTGAACTAGGTCGATCTTGATTACCACGTTCAGGCAAAGTTGGTCGTGTATTGGAATCACCTCGATTCAGATCTCGCAGCCGCTCGCGGATGTCACTGGAATCTCCGGGTCGGAATCGATCACGAAGATCCGAGCCTGGCGTGCGGTTAGGACTTGCATTGGGTCCACGATTAGCACCCGGCTGGCCTGGACGATTGTCGCGATCGAGGTCAGGGCGGTTGGTGCGATTGAAGCTATCTCGACCGTCACGATTCGGCTGCGTCGCCTGGGGGCGATCTGAACCTGGTCGTGAAGTGCTGGGCGTCGCGGAAGGCCCACGATCCCGATCTAAATCGGGACGGTTCGTACGATTAAACATGTCGCGAAGATCTCGGGTTGGCTGCGATGCATCTGGACGTGAACTTGAACCCCGATCTCGATTGACATCTGGCCGATTAGAGGGCTGCCCTCCACTGCCGAACTCACGAAACCAACTCGATCGATCTCGATTGGAATCACTCGACGGACTTCGTGACGGCGTTGCCGGCGAAGACGGACGGGATCGGTCGGATGTCGCCCCGGGTTGTTGTGACGATCGCAACCGGTCTCGTAGGGAGTCTAGCGAAGACGATCCTCGCGTTCGCGACTCAGGGGTGCTGTTCGGGCTACGACCTTGCATGCGACTCGGGGTCGGACTCGGTCGCGAGGATCGATCAAGGATCGAAGGCGTACTTCGCGAGGGAGATGGCGTGGGCGTAGATCGCGACGGCCTTTGAATACTTCGACTACTCGGCGACGGAGAGCGGCTTCGCGAAGAGGACTCGGCAGACGGCGATCGACTGCTGCGACTACGATTAGCACTGGGCGTTGGGCGCGACCGGTTTGCACTTGCGCTTTTACCCTTGTCAGAACCACGCGAACTGCCTCGGCTCTTATCTTGAGCCTGACCCAGTTCGGGAAGTCCGATCAGGCAGATCATCAGACCTGCCAGCCAGACGGAACGCGTAAACATAGTAGAACTCCTTGGGTTATTCTCGACCACAACCGGACACGAGCGAGTCTAAGTGATGAAGCTCAATTAGCTCGTCATCGGGATGCGAAATGCCGTTTACATACGGGCACTGCGTTCCGGCCGCTGGGACTAATGACGAAACGGATCGTTCAGATTGATAGTGCAGCCAGCATGCCAGTGAGTAGGTTATTCGACCTGAAACCCTAAAGCTCATAGCAAACAGCGGTTATAACGATTACTCCGGCTGCACGCAGAGACGTCACCAAAAGACTTGCGGTCATTTTGATAACAATTGTTTCATTATGACTTTGGATCGGGGAAAATGCTGCTCTGGATCGAAACCCTTGAATTCCAGTGATCAACCTGACGGGTGTGCGACCAACCGTGTCCTAAACTTGTGCAGAATTCTTGTCGGTTGAGATATTGGCATCGGGTTTGCCTTGTCTCTAACACGACCCGAGGAACAATGCTTGAGGTGTTGTTCTTAACTACCAAAACAAAACGAATTATCCATATTCAAGAGGGATCCAACATGTTCAAGCACGTTCTGATTGTCGGCGCAGTTGCGCTGGCACCACTGTTTGCTGTCAAAACCGTCGAGGCTCAAGCCTACACCACGACCACCGTAGCCCCGCCTACTGCGGTTGGCTACATCCCGGTCCGCCGGGGGCTATTTGGATTGCGGTCCGAACTTCAGCCCGTTTTTGTGCCTGGGGCGGCAACGACTGTTGTGAATCGCCCGGTGGTCACGACAAATTATGCTCCGACAACCAGCTACTACGCTCCGACCACGTCGTATTATCAGCCGGAAGTCACTACGGCTTACTATGCCCCTCCGGCAACCACCACCTACTACGCACCAACGCCGCAGGTGGTTCCCGCGGCATCGACTTATCCCGCTCCGACGACGGTAAACTATTACCCCAAAACCTACTGGTATAGTACGCAAGCTCCCGTCCCACGTAGTGTCGGAATGCCGATCATTGGCTATTAGTCCTATTGCCAGCACTTAAAAGATGAAACTTCCCGCCATTAGTTGGTGGGGAGTTTTTCCTTGGGAATGCTGGTGGAGACTTTAGACCCGACTGACTGTGGATTAAACTGAGAGAATCTCTTTACGACGCCCCAAGTCGAACGTTCTCCGAAATTCACCCCGCTGACCGGCGGTTCGATTTTACCAACGAGGTTCCCCCATGAGTTTGCATCGGTCTTTTTCCCTTTCGTTACTGCTGGTTCTGACATGCGTGGTCGCGATTCAAGCAGAAGACAAGCAAGCAACCGAATCAAAAGGGGAATGGATTCAGCTTTTTAACGGGAAAGACCTGACCGGCTGGATTCCCAAAGTCCGGTACCACGAAGCAGGCGAAAACCCTGGCAACACGTTTCGAGTAGAAGATGGCCTGTTAACGGTCTCGTATGATGACGGCTACGAAGACGGCTTTAACGAAACGTTCGGTCACCTGTTCTACGAAAAGCCATTTAGCAACTATCGCCTGCGGATCGAATACCGTTTCGTTGGCGACCAATGCAAAGACGGTCCAGGCTGGGCCTTCCGCAACAGTGGTGTGATGATTCATGGAGAATCACCACAAGACATGACTAAAGACCAAAACTTCCCAGCGTCCATCGAAGTGCAACTGCTAGGCGGCAAAGAAGCGGGGAATCGTACTACGGCTAATCTGTGCACGCCAGGCACTCATGTAGAAATGGATGGCAAGCTGTTTAAACCGCATTGCGTTAGCAGCAGGTCAGAGACCTACCGGGGCGACCGCTGGGTAACCTGCGAGATTGAAGTTCACGGCAGCGGGACGATCAAACACATCATGGATGGCGATGTTGTCCTGGAATACGAAAAGTCGCAACTCGATCCCGGCAACGGAGCCATTTCAGAACCCGATCACACGAAGATGTTAATTGAAAAAAATGGTGGCGACGCTATGCTTTCCGGTGGAACGATTTCTCTTCAATCGGAAAGCCACCCAGTTCAGTTCCGCAAAGTAGAAATTATGTTGCTGGACGAGTAATCGCCCGGAGTCAATGGATTGCATGAAAATCTGCACGCTCTTCAATGGTCGATCTGGCGGAGCCCAAGCGATCGGCCCGCAAGTCAAAAAGCTCGCAGAACGTGCGGGACATTGTTGGATTCCAATCGATCAACTCCAATCCAACGAGGAGTTGATCGAGGTCGTTAAGGTGGAAAGACCTGACAGAGTCATCCTTGTTGGGGGTGACGGTACGATTTCTCGCTCGCTGGGCATTCTTTCTTTTCCCAGTGATCTTCAGTTCGGTATTGTTCCGACCGGCACCGGCAACGACTTGGCTCGTTCGCTGGATATTCCTTTGGCTAATGTCGAAGCAGCTTGGGATCTTGCCATCAGTGGCCAGGCGCATGCCATGGACATTCTGGAAACTTCCGTCGACGAGCCTAAGCTTCTGATGAATGCTGTGACCGCAGGCATCGGGGGTGTGGTCGCTGAAGAAATTCAATCCGAGACGAAACAAACGTACGGAGCACTCGCTTACTGGATGTCGGCGTTCTCGGTACTTTCTGATCCTCCCGTCTTTCGCGTTCGAATGAAATTAGATCAGCGGGAAGTGATTGAAGAAGAGGTCTATGCGTTTTGCGTGGCCAATGGGCGATGTGCCGGCGGAGGCTTTGTCATCGCCCCCAATGCCCAGTTGAACGACGGCAAAATCCATGTGACCATCTTGCCAGCACTTTCCACGGCGGAGCTCTTCGAGTCGGGAGTGAACTTCGTGCTGACCAACGAAGATGTCGAACAAAGAATTGTCACCTACGAAGCCAAGGAAGTAGAGTTCGAGGCTTCGCCGGATGTTCCTTGCAGCCTGGATGGAGAAAACGCGACCTTCGCTGCGATGAAGTTCCGCATCGTACCGGCTGCCAGAATGGTTGTCGGGGGCCCCAACGCCGCATTTGGTGGAAGCGTTTGATCCTACCAAGAGCGACCGACGCATGTGCTTCGGTCGCCCCACTAGGATGATTCCCGAGACTACTCTTGGTCCGCTTGTAACTCGTGAGACAACAGCCAGTCGTACAGCTGTTCGTTGTCGTACGTTTCGGTCCAGCTATCATGATGGGCTTCCGGGTAGATCGTGAACTTAGCCGCGTTCCCCTTTTCCTTCAGCAGCTTAACCATCTCTTCCGAGTTCGAGATCTTCACGGCCGTGTCTTTCGCGCCATGAAATACCCAGATTGGTAAGTGAGCAATTTTATCGACCACGCTCACGTCGGATGGTCCGCAGATCGGAGCGATGGCGGCAACCTCGTTTGGCATCGCGCCGGCGACTTGCCAGGTTCCGCGGCCTCCCATACTCAGACCGGTTACGTAAACACGATTCTTATCGACGTTGTGGATTTGCATGATGTGCTTCACCAGCGCCACCACATCTTCGGTCACCCACCATGTATCCTTGGGACACTGAGGCGAGACCACGATGAAGGGAAACTCTTTCCCTTTTTCAATCAGCTTCGGTGGTCCATGCTTTCTGACAAGTGACAGATCGTCTCCCCGTTCGCCGGCGCCATGCAGAAACAAAACCAGAGGCCACTTCGGTTGCTGCTCATATCCCTTGGGAAGGTAAAGCAGGAAGTCCATTTCCTTCCCATCCGGGAGGTCGAATGACTCTTCCGACTGGGTCGCCGGTTTTTCCTCGGCGGCTTGTAGACCGACCGTAAACGGAAACAATAGCAGCAGAGATAGGCAAAATACTCGTGATAATTTCATGGGAAGACCTCGTAAATTGAAGGGGATCGTGCCTCTATTCTAGTTCGTGATCCGTCTGGATGACTACCTACCAGAGAAAGCTTTGCTCGATTGGTAGGCGATTGGTAAAACGAAGGGGTTGAGCCTCTCTTCCAGGTAGAAATATGTCGGATACCTATTCCATTTTGCGCGAAGCCGATTGTCGCATAGATCTCGATCGTGCAGCCGAGATCATGGGGCCGCATCTTGGTTTAGCTAAAGCTGATACGGTCCAAGTGCTGCACGATCGTCCTGGTGTTCTGGCCAAGATGGTCCCTTACGATGCGGCGAGAGATATGGCCAAGGCGCTCATTCTCGATGGCATGCCTTGTCGCGTCGTTCATGACGATCATCTCGTTCGTATTCCGTCTCCTCCACGCGAAGCAGTCCGAGGCATGGAATTTTCTGACGAGCAACTGGTTTTTCGTTCCGTCGAATGGGAAGGGTACCTTCGCTGGGATAACATCCGACTACTGGATATCGTGCAAGACGTGGCCGAAAAGGTGGAGTTCGTCACTATCGAAGAAAGCGATGGGGAAAGCCATTCCCACCGAACCGAACGAAAATCGAGATTCGACGTGAGCGTCTTCCTCGAAATCGTGTGCTCTGATCCGGTTCTCCGGATGCGTATCGATCGTAATCAGTTTCGCTACAAGTCGACTGGTTTGAAAATGCATACCAATCGAGAGATGAACTTTCGTGCCCTCTGTATCGCGATCCATATGCGGAGCCCCGACGCGCTCATCGGTCCTGGTTTCGCGTGGTTGTCCAAGGGAAACAACACCCATCATCAAAACGGTAACACCCTGAAGAAGTTCGAAAACTTCGCTACCTGGCTCCTAACCGTCGAGGCCTGAACGGTCATGCGGCGGGAAATTAGTTACGACACGAACCAGCGCAGAATAAATCTCCGGCACGCATGGACCATAAAAAAGCAGCCCGAGAGAAAACCTCTCGGGCTGCTTCATTGATTTGAAGCCTTAGCTTAGCGACCGCCACGGTATCCGCCGCGATCTCCACCTCGATCGCCGCCCCGGCCACCGCCGCCGCCACGATAACCACCCCCACCGCCTCCGCCGCCACCAGGACGACCTTCACGTTCGCGTGCTTCGTTGACGACCAACTGACGACCTTCACAGTCGAAGCCGTTCAACGCATCGATGGCAGCCGTTGCATCTTGATCGTTGTCCATTTCGACGAAACCGAAACCGCGCGAACGGCCTGTTTCACGATCGGAAATAACGCTCACGTACGCGACGGGACCGTACTCACCGAAAAGATTTTCTAAGTCAGTACCGGTAAAGTTGTAAGGGAGATTCCCTACGTACAATTTCTTCTTCACGGATCTAAACCTACTAGCAAGAAAGACATAAAATCGGAAATGACCGATTCGCTCGATCGGGCGTCGCACGCTCGCCCATGGGCTCGGTGCGCCTTTCACATCATCTATGCAGTGGCGTCGGGCCCACCGCGTCTTTCTGTCGCCAAAATCGTCAACTAGTAGGTGGTTCGAGCGATGCCAACAGGCATCCGAACAAGCGGACGAACTCAGGCAAGAAAGCCCTATCCGCCATTACGTCTCTCAGAAAACACATCCAACAGGTCGATCATTGCAGGCAGACTGACAGCCATGCTTAGATTCAAGTTTGAATGTAGCGATCCTCGAGAATCGTAGTCAATGGGAAAAGGTATTGTTTGCTTGAATCTGTCAAAATTTCACTCTTGCGTCATGTTTACCAGCGATGGGTACCGGTACGCAGACCAAGAGCAGGAAGCCAATAGCCCTGGAAATCACGTCTCGATCGCAGGCACCTCCCTTAACCAACCGCTGAGCTAAGTAAGGGAAATCGCCGTCTGCAGGCCGCATCGAAACGTCATCCTGTGGCTTGCTGAGTCTCATCAATGCCAGCGGAAATACTTCAAGGCAACCACGAACGAAACGACTCCCCAAAGAACCAAGACAATCGTTTCGTGTGCTAACGAAAACAGGCTCGTCCCTTCGAGCATTACCCCTCGCAGGGCATCGTTCAGAGCCGTCAGCGGCAACAGTCGGATGGCCGGCTGCAGGAACTCGGGGAAACGCTCGCGGCTGAAGAAGATGCCAGATAACACCCACATCGGCAGCATGACCAAATTCATCAGTCCAGATACCGTCTCAAGGGTTTTAGCACGACAAGCAATCAGCAGCCCCAGTCCGGCAAAGCTGACCGCGCCCAGCAGAATAAAGAACACCACGGTGAGAGGGTTGCCGGCGATCTGCACACCAAATACCAGCCAGGCAAATACCAACAGCAGCAGAACCTCCGGAACCATAAAAATCAAACGGCTAATCATTAACGAGGCCAGGAAGTCGGTCTTTCGCATGGGGGTGGCTAAGAACCGCTTCAGCAGTTTCCTTAGCCGCATGTCGACCACGACAAAGCCAAGCCCCCACAAACCGCCACCCATCAACCCCATGCCAAGCAAACCTGGCACCAGGAAGTCGATGTAACGTCCGCCAGGGGCATCAAGCTCAGTCGAGCTAACCTCTGCCGCGTCGATTCGACCGGAAGCCGTTTGTAGGACCAGGTCGACTTCGTTTCGCGCCAGTTGGCTTTCCGGCCGCGTGGGGACCAACAAGTAGTCGAACTGCTTCGTGCCGCTGGCCGTAACCACCAGATCGGTTCGCCCTGTCCGAAGACGTTCTTTCGCGGCCGCTTCTTCGTTGTCCCCCAAAACGAAACGCTTGTCCGCTTCAAGTGCCGTGCGCGCTACTTCAGCTTGCGGACCGATCACTTCCACTCGAAATGTCTGCTCAGGCTGTTCGCGAAAGGCCACACCCAGCGCGACCGTCATCAAAATAGGAAATCCATACACCCAGAAAACGGCTTCCGGCTCGCGGTAAAACTCTTTCAGGCGGGCAACAACCAAATGCGTCAGTGGACGGATCGACCAGGCCATGACTATTCTCCTCCATCCCGCAAGTGACGACCGGTGAGCGTGACGAAAACATCTTCCAGGCTGGCCTGACGTGTTGTCAGTTGGGCCAGTTCCGCTTGGTCGGCTCGCAGCTTATCCATTACCGCCGGCAGCGCGGCGTGCAGTTCCTCGACATGCAGTACAATTGTTCCGGCGTCGAAAAAGGTCGATTGCACGCCAGGAAGCGGCCCGAACGATTCGTGCGTAAGCTCTCGGCTGTCTTCTTTCAGACGGAATTCGATGACCTGATCGCCGCCGAGACGAGTAATCAGATCGCGCGGCGAACCCAATGCAATAACCTTTCCGTGGTCGACCACCGCCACGCGATCGCACAGACGTTCGGCTTCGTCCATGTAGTGCGTGGTAAGCATAATCGTGCGGCCACCATCTCGCAGATTACGAACGACGTCCCAAAGCTGCCGGCGCGATTGCGGATCGAGCCCGGTCGTCGGTTCGTCGAGAAAGACCAACAGCGGGTCACCCACCAAAGCACACGCCACCGCGAGTCGCTGTTTCTGGCCGCCCGAAAGATTATTGATCCGGGCACTCGATTTTTCATTCAACGAGACAAGCCCTAAAGCTTCGTCCGGCGAGATGCCTTGGTTGTAGAAACTGCGAAAGAGAACGATCGTTTCGTGAACGGTCAACTTGTCGCTCAGGCGTGTCTCTTGCAGCGAGATACCTATCCGCTGACGAATCTCTTCTTCTCCGCTTCCACCCCAGTGTTTGCCAAGTACTTCGACTTCGCCACTGGTCGGGGATAATAGTCCCTCGAGAATCTCGATGGTGGTCGTCTTACCAGCCCCATTGGGCCCCAACAGCCCGAAACATTCGCCCGGATGAACTTCAAGATCGAGTCCTCGCACGGCTTCCACCGGCGGCTTGCCAGGATAGGTCTTAACGAGGTCCTGGCAACGTATCGTAGGAGGCATCAACCGACCTTGATGGAGTGAGAATACGAGTAGAACGTTTTTGCCACCGTATCGTTCTAAACGGGAACAAACTCGCAGAATAGCAGGGCCTGGTTCCCAAGCCCTTTAAGACACCCGATCGCACAAAAGGTTCATTCTTAACTTGCGAGCAATCGATAAAAAAAGGCGACCAGCAACAAATCATTGTGCTGGTCGCCCTAGTTTAGGTTCAGGTCGCTGAAGAAGGAATTACGGGTATTCGAGATCGATGGTGTTGCTGCCGGAGGTAACGTCGACCTCGCGAGTCATCTCGCTAACTTCCTTGGGCACCGAAGTTTTCGGTTTCATCAGGTTCGTGTTGCTATCGTCGAGAGCTTGATTTCCGCTAACCTTGACTTCGTGTTTACCGACTTGGGCTCCCATTTGAGTTGAACTGTAAATCAACTCGTAGTTACCGCTACCGTCTGTGGTACCGCTGGAACCGCGGCCTCCTTCGGCCGGAGTGAATTCAACGACCACGTCAGGAGCCGGTTTTCCCTGGATCGTGACCGTCCCTGAGACGCTTCCCACAGGGGGGCCGTTGTGACCGCCTCCACAGCCGAGCACCATGGCAATAGCGGCAAGCAGGGACAGACCTAGTGCGCACTTCATTTCCGTTTCCTTAAGGGGTGTTAAAGTCTAAGACCACGCCGCCAGGAGGACAGTGCCTCCTGGGCGATCGTGAGTCGAAGATCTGCTGCGAATGAGACCACGATGGTGTGTTAGTAAGACCCGATCGGCTGACCGTCGTTACGCGCCAGCAACTTCTCGAACGTACTGTTGTTGAACGCTCCGCCGGAACCAGATGCGGTGGGTGTATGGTCGATCGTTTCGGGAAGGAACCGGACCGAACCATCGCACAGCCCAAACATCGCACCACCAGGGTGACGGCTGGAGAAACCGTATTTGCATTCGTTGTTTGCGAAATTGATGCGGACCGCACCACCTCCGAGCACATGGCGAATCGTCAATTGTTCGTTGTTGTGTGCCGTTCCGATGGCGACGCCGGCATCGCAGACAAATTCTCCGCCAGCCGGATTGTTCAAACGCCAGCTGCGTTCTCCGATGGCGATCGTATTCGATGTCCCATCGGTGATGTCACGCATTCCCATTCGCGAGTTTCGCCAAAAGATCCCAGTCGGAGCCTGGTTTACACCAGGAGCTGTCCAACCGCCTGCTTCACCGTTGCTGTACCCGGTAAGCCGTCCGCCTGAGTGCCATTTGTGGCTCGTGTTGTTACCAATGTAATTGCTTGTCGCAACCGATTCGTCCCCTGACGACTTCTTCAATTTATGCCCCGTGTTCGGGTTGGGTGCGGTATCGGAGGGGCATTGGAATGCCTGGACCGGCTGCTGCATCAATGTGACCAGGGCGGGCGTGTCGAGCGCATCGGTCAGGGACTGGGATCCCACGCTTAGAGAGTCAGCAAGAGCGTTCTGTTCAATGAAAGGAAGAATCTGAGCGCCCCAACCCCACGACGATCCGGCGCCGTTGTAGTCGAGGGTGCTGCCGCTTAGGTCTTGCAGCAAATAACCGGGCGGAAAGTTTCCGTAGGTATCGTGGTAGTTGTGCAGCGCGATACCAAACTGTTTCAAATTGTTGCTGCATTGCATTCGACGAGCAGCTTCGCGGGCCTGTTGCACCGCCGGCAATAGCAAGGCGATCAGCACACCAATGATGGCAATGACAACCAGCAACTCGACGAGGGTAAACCCACGCCGATGATCCTTACGGAACGACATCATATGACTCCTGAAAAGTGTGGAAAAGAACGTGATTGGATAAGGAAGTGCTCTCACATCGAGTGAGCAGTTTTTCGTGAGCTGAGACAGATGGAAAAGTGAAGCATTCGGCTTGATTGTGCCCCCAATCACCAGGCTTCTGACACAGGATTGTTCGCCAGAAGATTCAGTGTATTAGATAGCCTAGCTAATTAATATGTAAAATCGGACATTTTTTGTGCACCATAAGACGCTTAGCTGTTTAGTGGGTTTTTAAGATTATCGTCCTTAAACGACATTTATTGGTGCATTATGCACACCTAACAGAAATTCTCTCAGTTTTTATAAGTTTGCTGACTGCTTCGCAGTCCCTGCCTATCTTGGGGTGTATTGAACGCCTCTTTCTTACTTTCTCTTCTCTTTCGAGGACACAAAGCATGTCAACTTCTCGATCCACCAAGGCTGCTTTACGCTCGTGGAATTACTCGTGGTGATTGCGATCATTGGTGTTTTGATCGCCTTATTACTGCCAGCGGTACAACAGGCCCGTGAAGCGGCCCGCCGGATGCAGTGCAGTAACAATCTCAAACAGATTGGACTAGGTCTGCATAACTATCACGACACGTTCCAGACCCTTCCGCCCATGGTGATATCGCCGGTTGGTGATGCGGACGACAATGGTAACGGAGCGGACGAAGTCGAAGGTTGGGGCTGGGCCGCGTTTATTCTGCCGTTCATCGAGCAAGGAGCGTTGCATGAACAAGCAGGCATCACCCAAGGAAACCTGCTAGAGAACGAGCTAACCGATACGATGTTGGTTCCGGTCGACGCCTATCGTTGTCCTTCCGATACTGGTAAGCCAGTTGGCGACGCGGCCCAGCGTTTCCTCAAGGGGGGCGGAATGAACTACGCCGTCTATAATCACTCGCGCTCAGGCAACCTCAACGGTGGCGACGCTGGATTTTACCGTCATAGTGGGCGTAATTTCCGTGACGTTGTTGATGGCCTGAGCAATACGCTAGCCGTTGGAGAAAGCTGCTCAAAGCTCAACGGACAAACGATGAGCTTGAAGTCGTGGGCAGGCTGTCAACAAAGTTTGGGTGGCAACTGTATCGACGAAGTCGCTATCTCGGGTCGTTGGCCCATCAACGACAGCACCGGCTCAACCGATCAGAAAGGGGAAACGCTTAGCAGCCTGCACCCAGGTGGGGCGATGGTTCTCATGTTTGATGGTAGCGTTCGCTTCCTGTCTGAAAACATTGAATTCATTCGCACGGCCTCGCCTGCCAATAACACCAGCAACATCGATAGTCTCTACGAGTACCTAATCTGCGTCGATGACAACAATCCAATCGGCGACTTCTAAATCACCCGCTGGCTCAGTTTCTATCCTAGCCGGATGCCCAAATACGTGAGGGCCTCCGGCAACTCGAATTTTCCATAACCCACCGTACGTCCATAGAGAAGGAACGAACGACATGCAACGGCCATTGGTCTATCATAATCGTCTTGGATTTTGGTTCATTTTAATGGGCGCTGTTTGGTGCAGCGGCTGCTCTTCAGCGAAACCCAGTGATCAACCCGACTTGGGCGAAGTGTCCGGCACCGTGACCCTCGACGGAAATCCCCTCTCGGATGCAACCGTTTCATTTCAGTCGGTTGAGCTGGGAAGAATGGCCTCGGGCAAAACCGATGCCCAGGGACACTACGAGTTGATTCTTCTCAACGACACCAAAGGGGCTGTGGTAGGAGCTAACAAGGTCTTTATTACAACGGCGCAGCCGGGCGACGATGCCAATCCGGGAAGTGCCAAACGGGAAACCTTGCCCAAGAAGTACCACGAAAAGTCGGAATTAACTGCGGACGTGAAGGCCGAGCCGAATGAGTTTAACTTCGATCTTAATTCCAAATAAAGCAGTCCCGCCTTCCCTTTTTCGTTCCCCACGGTTTTCTCTGCCCAAGAACAATGCGAAAGTGAAGTTGTAGAGATCGAAGTGATCACTTCGGCGAAATGACGGATGCTAAGCGTTAAGTTGAAACCAATGGGAACGTTCGAACTGCTGATAATCGCGTTGATGATCGCGTTCAACAGTGTCTTTGCGGCGTATGAGATTGCTCTCGCGTCGATCGGACTAGGAAGACTGCACGCGTTAGTCGATGAGAAGCGGCACGGGGCGGCGGCCGCTTTGCGCATGAAGGAAAACATGGAGGCCAGCCTGGCCGTTGTGCAGCTGGGTATCACGTTGGTGGCCGCCGTAGCCGCGGCCACCGGCGGAGCAGGGGCGGCCGAGAAGGTCGAGCCCATGCTGATCGAGGCCGGCTTCTCCGGAACCATTGCCGCGCTGCTGGCCATTACCTTGGTCGTCGCGCCGTTGACCATGATTACCATCTTGTTTGGCGAATTGGTTCCCAAGGTCTTCGCGCTGAAGAACAAAGAATGGATCTGCTTAAAACTCTCGCCGCCGATGGAATGGTTTTCTTACGCGGTTTGGCCAGCCGTCTGGTTCTTTGAAAGGTCCGTCACCGGCATTGTCTCGCTTTTCGGCAAAGGTCAAAGCAGTGAAGGAAATGTCTCGGAAGCGGCCATTCGCGAACTACGCGGTGCGGCGTCACTCGCGCGCATCAGTAAGTTGATCGGTCGCCGCGAAGAAGGGATCATCGTCAGCGCGTCCAGGCTTTCAGCCACACCGCTATCCGATATTATGCTACCAACCGAATACGTAGGCATGCTTCCTGCAGACGAAACCATGGAGAATGCATTGCAGCTGGCCTATCAAACGATGCACACGCGGTATCCGGTCACGCTGCAACCAGGCAGTCCGCAGCAAATTACGGGATACGTCAATTTGAAAGATATCGTGGCCGAAGAAACCAACGGCAACGCGAACCAAAAGGTGAGTACGTTGACCCGACCAATCATTTCGTTCACGGCGAAAGCTTCGGTTTCTGAATGTCTCGAGCGGCTGATGCGCGAACGTCAGCATATCGCCTTAGTTCGCGAGGACGATCGTGTCGTCGGGATCGTGACGCTGGAAGATATCGTCGAAGAGATCATCGGCGAAATCCACGACGAGTTCGATCGCCTGCCGACTTACGTTCGTCGCAGTGGCGATGGTTGGATTGCCGGTGGATTCGCCTCGCTACATCACCTGCAACATGTTTCTGGGCTAACGCTCAAGCCTGTCAGCGAAAAGCCGGTGCTGAATGTGAACGACTGGATTTTAGAACATCTCACCGATCCACCGACCCATGGTATGACCTTTCAGGACGAAAACCGGCGGGTGGTGGTTCGTAAGACAAAAGGGGCGCTCGTCCGTGAAGCGTTTATCTATTCGCTTCCTGAAGAAAACTGAACTGACACTTGCGTCGGCGAACTAGCAAAACGCGTGAGGCCATTGTAATTTATCGATCGTTCGTCACGCGAACTCAGGCTGCCGCAGTCGCATCATCCGTTGAACCGAATTTACATCGCAGCCAAAGTGATAAAGCGATCGATGCTTCTTATCGATGATGACAATCTGCGAGAGCGGCGGCATTAGTTCTGCATAGACGTCTTCCGGAATATCGGTGCAATAGCTGAGCACCGCCTCCTTCAGACTCAAATGCTTCCGTTGCGTGTTGTTCTCGATCCACTTCGTGAGCATGAACTGAAAGTGAATTAAAAAGTCGGTTGCTGCGTGATTCGGATGCAGCGCTAAAAATACACTTTCCGAGAGTCCCACTTCCAGATTGTACTGCGGAATGCTGTCGGCCAAGTTCCAACGGGAAACCAGCTGGTATTGCAAGGAAGAGGTGTCTTGTTCGTAGCAAGACTGCATCTGAGCAGCCGAAACGCGATCGGCCAACGAAGCGTAGACTAGATCGGCATTGATCAACATGTGGGTCCACGTCAGAAAACGACCGGTAACACTCGCTTCGTAGGTGAACGTCTCCCACTGAACGTTCCGAACACGAGTCAGCGGAATATTAGACTGGGTGGGTACCATGTCGATGATCGGCCGGT
The DNA here is from genome assembly GCF_013618625.1 of Bremerella alba. NCBI lineage: Bacteria > Pseudomonadati > Planctomycetota > Planctomycetia > Pirellulales > Pirellulaceae > Bremerella > Bremerella alba. Next base: position 129,363 of record NZ_JABRWO010000015.1, read on the forward strand.
CATGCGACGGAAGAGGAGCGTTGTCGTAAAGCTCCAAGTAGCGTTCGGCCGCAATCGCAATCGGCAAGGGAAACATCTCGCGATCGAATACATTCCGTATCACCAAATCGTCCCGCAGCACAGGTTCCGGCACCAGAATGTGCTGGTACGTCCGCTGCCCCAGGTCGTCTACCTCGTTCAAACAGATAATACGAACCTCGTCGTCGAGCCCTTCAACCGGATCTTCCAGGCAGCCATAGAGGATATCCAAGGCATCCAGCATTTGGCTTTCGATATCGAGCATCGCTTAATCTTCCTAAGATGCTTACATGGTGTTCGTCTGAGGTGTCTTCCGCTTGCCGGCCGCGGAACAGGTCCGGCACGTATTCGCAAGACATTCCCAGCAAAGCTTTCAACAAACGGCTGGAAAAGGTTAGGTCACCTAGAAAGCGCAAGAGGTAAGCAAGCCGCAATTTATTCGCGGACGACCGTTAGATTCGGTACGATCTGAAGCATGAACCCCACGAATGAGAGTCCGACGAAACCCCATCGCGGTCGCTGGCTACGCTTCAGCCTGCGGTCGTTCATGGTATTAATCGTATTGCTGAGTGTACCGCTTGCCTGGCTCGGCCAAAAACACGCTCGAATGCGTATTGAAGATGAAGTGGTGGACATGATTCTTGCGGCCGAAGGGACGGTGATTTACCCACATCAGAAGGAAGCTTCGCAGGATGGTGGGTTTTATAAGAGCTCCAAGAACCCAGCCCCAGGTCCGAAGTGGATTCGAAACATCCTAGGCGAGAATCTCTTTGCCAGCGTTCAATACGTTTGGCTTACCAACGATCAAGTCGACGACGAGCTGATCGCCAACTTATCTCGCTTACAAAATTTAGAGGTCGTTCTCCTGAATTCATCCTCCGTGACGGACAAGAGTATCGATTCACTACTAATGGTATCTCAGCTAAAAGAATTGACTCTCGATGCTGACCAGGTTTCACCGCAAGCTTTCAACCGACTGCGTACGCACCCAATAATCGAATCTCTGGAGTTGTTCGGAAGCCTTGCTTCTCCCGGGCAACTAAAGCAGTTCGAACCATGGCCACAGCTAAAACATTTGACGCTTCACGCAAATATGGCAAGGGACGAAGACTTGCTACCACTGCTCAGCTCTACCAAGTTGCAAACGTTAACATTAAATTTCATGCCTCAAATCACCTTGAAAGCTCCGAAATTGCTGGCACGACTTGATTCGCTGGAAGAACTATCCGCGATTGGCTGCAGCGTGGACGATCGTTCGGTTGCGGCGATCGCTCAAATGTCTTCGCTAGTCAAGCTAGATCTATTTCGATCCGACATAACCGACAACGGCCTTCCTGACCTGAAGCGACTTACGAAACTAGAAGTTCTCTCTCTCAGAGAAACGGCAGTCACAGTCGAGGGCCTTCAGGCATTGCAAGGCATGAAGTCACTCAAAGAAATCATCGTCAGCCGAAACCAAGGTATCCCCGCTGGCAAAGTTGGCTCGGCCAACGTTGTCGTTAACAACTAGTAGATAAACAGACCTAAAAAAATAGAGCGTAGGGTGGCCCAGAGTTTTATCTCTGGGTCGGCATCGCCGACAAGCGGCTAATGCGAGAACGTGATCTAAACGTTAGGCACCCATCTTTATTCCTGCCGGGAACATGAGCCGCGTGTGGCCTGCGGCCATTTGAGATATAAAGCTCTGAGACGCTCGCTAATTCAGCTCGGACGGACCACCAAGCATCCAGCGAATAACCGTGAACTCATCCCAAGATCCCCCATCTGCCAGCGAATAACTGGCCGCGAAACCATTAACTTTTCGCGCCCATCACGATTCGCGTCGCCACCATCGACCCTACAGAGGGGACAACCGTTGCAACCTGCACGCGGCGCGATACCATCAGGTCGCACGGCTTTTGCGCAGTGCTACAGTTGAAAAACAATGGGCATTAGACTGCGGACATCTTAGGGGGATACTTCATGACTTGGTTATTGATGGGGCTCGTATGCGGGCTCATGGTTTACGTCTTCTTTCGCGTCGTTTTGACGGCGTTCTATATCATTCCGCCTGATCAACGGGCCGTGATCACCACGTTTGGTCGGGCCGAGCGATTGAGTGAAGAGTTCGTCGAACCGCTGGACGATCCGAACCTGAGCGAAGACGAGAAGAAACGCTACACCTATCCCAAGGTCCGCGTCGTCGGCCCAGGCGGCCCTTACTTTAAGATGCCGTGGCAGAAAGTGCATAAAGTGAGCGTCGCTACCCGCAGCGTCGACCTGGTGTGGGACCCCACGAAGAAACAGGAAACGATCGAAGCGGTCACCAAAGATAACCTGACAACCGGCGTGAACGGCCAGATTCGCTACCGCGTCGACGAGAACAATCTCTACGCGTTCTTATTCGGAGTTTCGAGCCCTCTGGAACACATCATGGGCTATTTCGTGAGCGTGCTTCGTGAACGCATCGCGACCTTTAGCGACCCCAAGGGAGCCAGCCTGTTAGCCAAGCCGACCGACGACGAGGATGAAGGGCAAACGAGCGTTTACCTTTCCGAAGGCGTTTCAATCAACGACCTGCGCAAGAATCTTCCGTTGTTGAACTCGTACATGGAAGATCAATGCCGCTGCACGCCGGGGCGCTATGGGGTAGAACTCGATGCGGCGCTGATTACCAGCATCGATCCGCCGCCGGAAGTCGACCGCGCGTTGTCTGCCATTAACAGCACACGTAACCAGGTGGCCGCTGACCTGAGCACCGCCCAGGCCGATGCCGAACAGCAGATCACGATGAGCAAGCGAGCCGTCGACATTGCCTCGAACAACGCTCAGGCCGAAGTTGCTCCGCTGCGAGAACTGGCCCGTACGCTGACGCAGATCAAACAAGAAGGGGAATCGACCGCCTTGCATGCCTACCTCCGCGACTTGAAGGTGCCGCTGCTATCCCGCGCGGTCAGTGTGGTTCAAACCCGCGAAGAAAAATAGCGTGTTCCCAAGAGACGCAGGGACAAAATTCACCATTCATATACGCGAGATTCAATCATGTTTTTCTTTGGCATATTCGTCGGACTGGTAACCATTCCGATTCTTTTGAAGCTGGCCACCAGCTTCGGTTTGTACGTCATCGTTCACGAGTGCGAGGCCCAGGTTTACACGCTCTTTGGTAAAGTCATCGGCACCATCGACGAGCCTGGCTTGCACCTGCCGATCTCGAAGTTCGGCCTGGGTGCGCTGCTCGTTCCCTTGTTTGGCAAACGGCACGTGGTCAGCACGGCGCTGCGTCAACATTACCTTCGCGGGCAGATGGTCAACTCCGAAGAAGGCACACCCATGGGTGTCGGTCTGTGGTACGAGATGGAAGTCAACGACCCGGTTGCTTACCTGTTTATTAATACGAACCCCGAAGGTTCGCTTCAGGCCAACGTCGCTTCCAGCGCAATCAGCACGCTGAGTAACCTGGAAATGGACAAGATGCTGGAAGACCGTCACAGCTTGAGCCGAACGGTTCGGGCAACCGTTTCGCCCCTTTCCGAGAAGTGGGGCTATCGTCTCGGTTCGGTCTATATCCGTAAGGTCTTCTTCACCGACGTGCAGATGGTGCACAACATTACCGATAAGGTCGTCAAGCGTCTGATTCAGGTCACCAGTGCGATGAAGCAGGACGGCGAAAACCGCGTTGGCTTGATCAAAAGTGAAACGGCCAAGGAAGTCTCGCAAAAGATGGCCGAAGCCGGTGCGATGCGGCCTGACATCGTGGGTAAGATGCTGAACGAAATCGGCAAGAACGACCCGGAGATTCTGGAATCGGTGCTCGAGGTGATGGAAGTCGAGCGACTGCTAGACTCGAAGGCCGAGGTCAGCATCATCCCGCGCGGAGCTAATGTGCTTTTCAACCTGAATAGCGGCAACGGCAAATCGAGCGGTACGCAGTACGTTCAGGCTGAGAACTAACGCGTTGGGCAACAAACTTTAAGAAACAGGCGGTCCAGGGTATTCAACCTGGATCGACTAAGCCAGCTCGTTGCTCTCTGTGAAATGTAGAGACGGGCCTTCGGGTTCGTGCCGCAATCAGTTAGCCCATTGTTTTGGTATTAGGTGTGCGAAGCCATGCGAGACGATCCATTTCGGCACGATGCCCTAAAAAGTTCGGAAGGGCTCAGTGCCGTCACCATCTATAAACTGATGGCCGGCACGCTGCTCATTGTGCTCGGTGTGGCGTTGGGTATTTACGTGGCCAACGCGACGCTAGAGCTAATCTATGGGCAAGAAGCCCCGCCGCTGATTGCTCGCATCCAAGATATCGCGGAGGAGAAAGCCGCCGCCGAAGTAGCCAATCAAGATGTGCCGGTGATCAAGCTAGCACCTGACTTAATGCAGGCCATTCTCTATGGGCTGACCTTCTTCCTTCTCATCATCCCAATTTCCGTCGCCTCGATGCTAGTAGGAGCCGGCGTCAAGCTGATGCAAGGAGAAGCCAACGAGGCCATCGCGATGCTAGCAGAGCGGTTGAAGAAGTCAGAAACCTAGCACCAGACCGGGCGGCCCATCTGATCGATCTTTCCTCACGAGCATCCTCTTGGTATCCTTCCTGCGAACTTAGATAGCAGGCCACTCGTCAGGATGGGAATTACTAATGGACTTGGAAGCTTCGTCGTCGGTTTGGACGCGATGGTTCTGGATCTTTGCGCTGACGCACGTTGTCGTCTGGTCGCTGATGCCCATTCTGACCGCAGCCAACGCCCCGTTAGATACGATCGAAATGATCTACTGGGGAAACCAATGGCAGTGGGGTTACTACAAGCATCCTCCGTTACCGGCCTGGTTGGCGGCCGGTTCGAGTAACGTATTTAGCGACCCTGCCTGGGCTTCGTATATCGTTGCCCAAGCATGCATCTTGGCCTGCTTGTGGGCGGTTTGGGAAGTCGTTCGCGATCGGAACCAACCATGGATTGCATTGGCCGCGGCCGCGCTATTGGAAGCCTGTGCGTTCTATAACTTCACCACGATCGAACTGAACAATAACATGGTCCGCCGGGCCATGACCGCGCTAACGGTGTTGTTTTTGTACTGGGCAATTACCAAGGGACGTCTAGCGTACTGGGCAGCCGCCGGCGTGTTTGTTGCGCTAGGCATGCTTTCTAAATACGACCACGGCATGTTAGTGCTGAGCCTGGTCGTGTTCGCCGCGATTCACCCTCAAGTGCGTGGTTTGTGGAAAACACCGGGCCCCTATGTCTTGATCGGCGTTTCGCTACTGCTGTTCGCGCCGCATATATGGTGGATGGTCGAAAATGACTTTATTACGCTGAAATACATCCAAGATCGCACGCACACTGAACCCAACGCCTGGAATCACCTGTGGATGCCGGCCAGATTCCTCGGAGAACAGCTTGGATCGATCGCAGGTATGCTGATCGGTTCGATGGCGCTACTCGGATTCTTCTGGAAGTGGCGAACCGACCTCAACGAGAAAGACCGCCTGGCACGCGACTACCTTTTGGCTGTGGTGGTAGGGCCGCTCTCGATCGCGGTGTTCGCATCGCTGGCCACCGGCGGAATGATTCGCAGCATGCTCGGGGCTCCGATCTGGATCTTTCTGCCTGCGTTGTTGGTGATGTGCTTTGAGCGCCGCCGCCAAGATCCACTTACCTGCGGCCGAGTTGCTGTCGCCTGCGCTACGCTAAGCGTTATCTTCGCAATCGCCGTTGGCGTCCGCAACACCTACGGGACCGCGATACGTGAGAAATACTTGCGCGTCGATTACCCCGGCGATCAACTTGCCGCCGAGGTGCAACTTCGCTGGCAATCGGTCGGCCAAGTGGGTCAACCTCCCACGATCGCCGGATCGTGGTGGCCGGCAGGCAATGCGTCGGTCTATGCCGATCGGCCGGTCGATGTGTATCCCGAATGCAATCCTCACTGCGCACCTTGGATCGACGAAACCAACATTCACGATCGAGGCGCGGTCGTCGTGTGGGAAAATTCAGAGGTTAGCCCCCCACATATCCGAGACTGGTTAGCCCGCTTTCCCACCGCAATCGTCCAGAAGCCTATCGAAATTAACCATGTGAAAGCTCCCCAGCTGCCCCCTCTGACGATCGGTATTGTGATCATCCCTCCGAGGAAGACCGGAATGGGTGAGAAACCACCTGAAATCGCATCTTCCGACGGTCCAGCGGCGTCAGATAAACGATAGTCACTCTATGAACGCGTGGCCATCCATTTCTGCCATTGCGCCTTTACCCCGTCTTATCTGGACACTATGGCCCTTTAATCTTCGTAAATTGCTAAGATCGGGCGAAATCTGTTGACCCAATACGGGGAAACGACGAAACTAAGGAAATACCTTTTATTTCTCGTCTTTTTTCCTTTCATGACGCGGCAGCCACTCATCCTCCTTGGCGATCCTTGCTGGCCGTCATGCGCTGATAGGGAGTTCATGATCATGTTCTCATCATCCCTTAAGGTGATCCCGAACAGGCCCGTGAAACGGTCGCCAGGCTTTACGCTTGTCGAATTGTTAGTGGTCATTGCCATCATCGGTGTTCTTATCGCCTTGTTATTGCCGGCGGTTCAGCAAGCTCGTGAGGCTGCTCGCCGCATGAGTTGTTCCAACCAGATGAAGCAAATCGGTATCGCCATACACAACTATCACGATACGCATCTTCAGTTTCCTCCAGGTGCCATTAGTGGCCATGTCACCTGCGTGAATGGAACCACTCCGCTAGGCGGCAACGGCAACGAATGCAACCAGACGTTCGCCCCGTGGACGGTGCTCATTCTTCCCTTTGTGGAACAGAACAATCTTCACGATAAGTTCGACTTCACACGAATCTTTTCTCCCTTTAGTTCCAGCTGTTCGTCACCCAACAAACAATACCAGTTTGAACCACTGGACATGTACAAGTGCCCGTCCGATCCAAACTCAGGCGGAGATGCCCCGACGCTCAATTACCTGGCATGCCAAGGTGGTGGCGACCCAAGCACCGTCAATGCGGAACTTCATGTTGCTTGTGCAGGTACCAGTAGTCCCACGCGTTATTTTTTCACCAACGGCATGTTCTACAACAACTCGACGACCCGGTTCAGCGATGTGACCGATGGAACGACCAACACGTTTATGGTGGGCGAATCGATGTATCACTTCCTCTTGGGTTCGCACCCGGGGATTGCGAGTCGCGAAACGAGCTGGGCTTCGGGCCAGTTAGTCAACTCGGTCTTTGGTACCTCGATCACGCTGTGCGCCTCGGCGAACCCCATCAATAGCGCTGTGCCGATTTCCACTTCGCATCAACTGGCCGAGATGACGTCGACCTATGGTAGCCGTCACCCAGGCGGCTGCATGTTTACCTTGGGAGACGCTTCGGTGCGATTCTTCAGCGAAAATATGGACCTGGCCGTTTACCGTTCGCTAGGTCGACGTGGCGATGGCGGACCGATCGGAGGCTACGCCCCGTGATCTTTACTTGGCATCATTTCAATCGTGGGCAGGGGCTACTGTGGCCAATGGTGGCGACATGCGTGGCGCTGATCGCCACCGTTGGCTGTAGTTATCGGGACGATGGTCCCAAGCGATATCGCGTCTCCGGCGATGTCCTCTACGATGGAAAGCCACTTCCGGCCGGCAAAGTTTTCTTTACGCCTGACACCGCAGCCGGCAACAGCGGGCCGGGTGGATACACCGACATCGTCGATGGCCACTACGATACCAACTCGGCCCATGCCAAAGGAGTCGTGCCGGGTCCCCATACCGTACGCGTCGAAGGATTCGACGGGCAGTCTTCCGCCCGCAACGACTTTCATCCCAAAGGCAACATGCTGTTTCCTGTCTACCGCGATGAAATCGACGTGCCAGAAGAAGCATCTCAGCACGACTTCGATATTCCGTTGAATCCCAAGTAGACGGCAGTCAACCTAGTCGAGACAAGTATGGCATGAGCGCTATCATATTAGCATTATGCTATTAACATCTCTTTGATACTGAGATACTCGTCTTGAGTATCTATCACCCAATCTTTGTGAAATCCCACAGATCGCAACGAATCTCATCAAAATTGCGAATTGGGCATAGCCCGAACTGCATTCTTCTGTCTTCTCCACCCGAAAAGGGATTTTACCCGATAACTCTCGGCCTTTACGCGATTTTCTTAATGTCAGATTTTTATCCAGGTTTTCATTGACCCGATTCGCAATTTTGGTAACACTGAGCGAGTCCTCCTTTTGGCGTTCGTTCGTCCCCCATTGGCGATGCGTCTTCGTGCCCGTATCTATTGGTATTTGACCGCATCAGTTCAATGTATTTCTATATCTATCTAATCCTGGAGACTCCTCATGTTTGTGTCGTTTCGTTCTAGGGTGCCTACCCGTCATGCATTCACATTGGTCGAACTTTTGGTGGTGATTGCCATCATCGGTGTGCTGATTGCACTCTTACTTCCCGCAGTTCAACAGGCTCGAGAGGCCGCGCGGCGGATGTCATGCTCGAACAATATGAAACAGCTCGCTCTTGCGTGCCATAACTATCACGATACCTTCGGCAAGTTCCCGCTCAGCTACAGCAACGGTGGTTACGACGTGAACAACAAAGGAACCAGTTGGCTACGTGAGACGCTCCCCTTCGTTGAACAAGCAAACTTGTACGACGCGATCGATTTCAATTACGGCGTTGGAAACGATCCCGAAAACACCGCGTCCACGTGGTATACCGATCCCACCCAAGGCTCAAATACCTGGGTTGCCCAGCATAGTATCGAGGCATTTCTGTGCCCTAGCGATGGGCTACACGACGACGGAAAGAGAAAGAGCCGGGCCAACATCGACGGCAACGCGGCCATGGGCGTGAACAACTACAAAGGCGTCTGCGGTGCCAACTGGCAATGGGGCACTTGGATTGTGAACTCCGGCCAGCATGCCGTTACGTCTTGGGGAGTGTCTGGCGATGGGCTAAATCAAGGCAATGGTATTTTCTTCCGCGGTGGCTCAGCTCCGTGCAAAACGGACATGGCCGATATAAAGGATGGTACATCCAACACCTACATGATCGGTGAATCCATTCCTGCCTACTGCAATCACACTTGGTGGTGGTGGTTTAACGGAACGACGGGAACTTGTGCGGTTCCTCCCAATCCGTTGGCCCAGAAGTCGACATGTCAGACCGGTAATCGAAATGCTGATCTGTTGTGTGCCCACGATGATTGGCCAAACAACTACTCGTTCATGAGTTCTCACCCTGGCGGACTTCAGTTTGCCTATGCCGACGGAAGTGTTTCCTTTGTGGCTGAAACGATCGACATCGCCGTATATCGAAACAATGCCACGATGGCTGGTGGCGAAGTGAATTCCAATTAGGTTCTCTTCCCTGATCAATGCTGAGTTCTGCTTATCTCCACCACGGCAGCTTGCCAACGACACCAGGCTGTCAGAAACACTTGCCTCGAGAAACTCATGAATCCTAATCGCTTGCTTGCTGGTTTATTGACAATTGGATTGGGCGTAACAGCGCTCGCTTGCAACTCGGAAGGGCCGAGTCCCGTTACGGTTTCGGTCACCTACAAAGGCGAACCGGTCCAGGATGTTCGCGTAAATCTACTCAATAGCAATGGAAAGTCTGCATTCGCATTCACCGACGAAACGGGCAAGGCAGAAAGCTTTACAAGTACGGCACCCGGCGGAGGTGTTCTGCCGGGAGAATACACCATGACCTTAGCTCCCAACCAAGAGATCCCTGCATCGGATGCAGGCGCCGCTGCGTATGCCGCCCCTAAAACAAAGCTTTCGTTCCCTAAAAAATACGCTTCCGATAGTTCGTCCGACGCGAAGGTAAACGTCACTTCAGACGGAAACAACGAGTTTCAACTGGAACTCACCGACTAAGGCTTGACTTTAAAACGAGTTGGCCCGGATCGATTTCCTTTTGCAGTTCTGGCCGAGAAACGGACGACAGGCAATAGCTTGGCGAAATAACCAAGATAGAGCAGCGTCTTGTCAGGATGTTCACCCGGGCACACTGAGCCACTTTGCTTGGTCGGTTCGGGTCAGACTGCGTGCGTTCTATCGCTATTTCACATCTATGGGTTGAATATTTATTTTGATATCACTAGCAAGCTATTTTGCTGCTCATACTTTGTAGTGCTCCGTTGTTTTACCCGCCAGGCAAAATGGCTCAGTTTGGAAGCTTGTTCCTCACAGCCACCTTGCGTATCGGGCATTTCCCATTTTGCACTATCGTTATTTAAGTACGTTTTTGCGAATTGATACGTAAACACCTTCCATTATTAGGCAATTTATGACGGTCAGGTATTTTTGAATATTTTTATTGACCCGATTCGCAAATAAGCGCACACTACCTCGTAACACCTTGTCTTGGGGCACTGCCCCCCAGATTTTCTTTTCCGACCGAGACCTCGTACGGCAAATTCTTGTCGTATAGGCTTTTCTATTCTTATGCTCTTATATACTTAGGTACTACTATGTTTAAGACTCGATCTCGTTCTTCTCAGGACAAAACACGGCGCACGGCCAGCGCGCACTTTAGGTAATCTGCGGTAGCGCGTCCAATCTCTTTCTGCGATGATAACGCTTTTCCAAATCCGTGTCTCGCGCCGCAGGGAAGAGTTGATGGCTCGCCAGATTGATCAGGA